>NZ_CAMLAC010000212.1 GCF_946477935.1 uncultured Sphingomonas sp.
GCGTTCGGGGCGTCGCGGACAGCCTCTACCCCCAGCTTGCAGGGGGGGGCTCTATCCAGCCTAAATCCATCCCTCCGCCGCCAGCGCGGAAACCGCCCCCCGCGCCACCGGCGCCTCCACACCGCCCGGCAACACTAGCCGATAATTCCGCCCCTCGCGCCGCACGCCTTCCACCGCGCCCCGCGCGACCCACCAGCTCCGATGCACCTGCGCGCCCACAAGCGGCGCCGTCTCCGCCACCGCGTCGCGCATCCGCATCAGGATCAGCGCCGAGCCATAGGCGCCGTGCGCCCGGACATAATGGTCCTCCATCTCCAGCGCATGCAGCACCGGCCCGAACCCCGGCGGCAATCGATCGAGCAATGCTGGCCCAACCGGCGCTGCCACCTCAGCGTCCTCCACGATCGCCGCAGGTTCACGACGCCGCCGCGCGATCCACAACATAGCCGTGCCGATCGCCCCGATCACCGCCACGTTCACATACAGCGCCAGCGCCTGCTCCAGCGTCGGCCAGCGCCTGGTATAGCCGATCCGCCCGACCACCCACACCACCGCCGTCATCGGCACGCTCGCCACCGCACAAGCCGCCGCCCACATCGCCGCCTCCGGCAAGGCCAGCCGCACCGCCACCCGGCTCGCCACCAGCATCGCCGGATGATAGATCGCATAGCCCGCGATCATCAGCGCCATCCAGTACACCAGCCGAAACGCGAAGCTCGCGCCGAACGTCCCGAACGGCCCCAGCAGCGCCAGCAGCAGCCCGATGGCGAGCATGATCGACAGATCGACAACGAGGCGGCGGACCGGCGGCATGACGAGGGCGAGTCCTACCGCCCGTTCACGCTTCGCGAAATGGCAAAGCCGCGCGGCTCACGTAGCAGGCGGCCGGTCCACGCATCCGCGCTGGCGAACGGGTGGCCTCAAGACAGGATGGCCCGGCACCGCCAGCAAGGATATCGTCGATGACCAGCCTCACCCTGCCCCTCGCATCCCCGCCCCGGCGCAACGCCCGCGACCTCTCGCCCGCAATGCGCCTGGCCGTGCTGGTCGCCGGCGGCACCCTCAGCGCGATGGCGGCGGTGGCACTCGGCCGCGCCGCCCTTGGCCTCGCCCCCGCCGCGCCGGCGATCCGCGAGGTCGCAGTGGCCCTCCACCTCACCACCGTGCTCCCCGCCCTGCCCCTCGGCCTCTACCTGCTGCTCGCGCGCAAGGGTGGCCCCCGCCACCGGATGCTCGGCAAGCTCTGGGTCGCGCTGATGCTCGTCGCGGCCCTGTCTGCGCTCGGCATCCGCCACCTGAATCACGGGCAGTTCAGTGCGATCCACCTGTTCGTGCCGCTGACGGTCATCGGCCTGTGGCGTGCCGTCGCCACTGCGCGGTCCGGCCGGATCGCCACGCACCGCACCACCATGGTCGCGCTTTATCTCGGCGGTCTGATCGGCGCCGGCGCCTTCGCCTTCGCGCCCGCCCGCATCATGGGTCTCTGGCTGTTCGGCTGACGGGTCAGGTCACCATCCGCCGCAGCGTCTCGATCCGGTCCGCTTCCGCGGCGGGCTTGTCGAGGCGGATGCGCGCGATCCGGGGAAAGCGCATCGCGATCCCCGATTTGTGCCGCTTCGATTCGTGGATCGAATCGAACGCGATCTCCAGCACCAGCGTCTTCTCCACCTCGCGCACCGGGCCGAAGCGCTGCACCGTCGCCCCGCGTACGAACCGGTCCAGTTCGCGCAGTTCCTCGTCGGTGATCCCCGAATAGGCCTTGCCGACCGGCAGCAACTCGCCCTCCTCGGTCCAGCAGCCGAAGGTATAGTCGCTATAATAGCTCGACCGCCGCCCGCTGCCGCGCTGTGCATACATCATCACGCAGTCCGCGGTCAGCGGATCGCGCTTCCATTTATACCACAGCCCGGTGCGCCGCCCCGTCACATAGGGCGAGTCGCGCCGCTTCAGCATCATGCCCTCGATCGCCGCATCGCGCGCGGTGGCGCGCATCGCCTCCAGCGCGGTGAAGTCCGGCGCCTCGATCACCTGGCTCAAATCGAACCGCTCGGGGTCCAGCGGCGCGGCGAACGCCTCCAGCCGCTTGCGCCGCTCCGTCCAGGGCAGCGGCCGCAGATCCTCGTCCCCGTCGAACAGGATGTCGTACAGCCGCACGAACGCCGGATAGTCCTCCAGCATCCTGCCCGACACGGTCTTGCGCCCCAGCCGCTGTTGCAGCGCGTTGAAGCTGGCCGCACCGCCACCTTCCTCCAGCGTGCCGCCCTGATGCTCGCCCTTGACCAGCAATTCGCCGTCCACCGCGCCGATCCCGGTGAAGGCGGCCGCGACATCCGGAAAGCTGCCCGTCACATCATCGCCCGTCCGGCTGTACAACCGCGTCGCGCCCGCGACATGGACGATCTGGACGCGAATGCCGTCCCACTTCCATTCCGCGGCATAGTCGGCCAGGTCGACCCGTAGATCCTCCAGCGGATGCGCCAGCATGAAGGGCCGGAACACCGGCACGTCCGCCGGGGTCGGCTGCGCGCCCGTACCCTCCGCCCAGGCGAACAACGTGGGGTATGGCGGCACCAGCCCGTGCCACACCTCCTCCACCGCATCCACATCCAGCCCGAACGCCTCGGCCAGCGCCGTCTTGGCCAGCCGCGCCGACACGCCGATCCTGAGCGACCCCGTCGCCATTTTGAGGAGCGCAAAGCGTTCCTCCGCATCCAGCCGGTCGAGCATCCCGGCCAAGGCCGCCGGTGCGTCCGATCGCGACAGATGCATCAGCCGGTCGACCACATCCGCCACCGACAGCGGCGCATTCTCCACCGGCCGGTCGGGTTCGGGCCACAGCAACGACACCGTCTCCGCGGTATCGCCGACATAATCGCGGCTCATCCGGAACAGCACGGGATCGACCCGCGCCTCGATCAGTGCGCGGATCAGCGCCGGCTTTACCGCCGGCAGATCCAGGTCGCCGGTCAGCGCCGCCATCGCCCAGCCCCGGTCCGGGTCGGGCGTGGCGCGCAGATAATCGGCGATCAGCCTCAGCTTGGCATTGCGCGACCGCGTGTAGATCAGTGAATCGAGAAGCGCCGCAAAGGCCTGCATCGCCGCGCCGCTCGTCAGTCGATCGCGTTCTTCACCGATTTACCGGCGACCAGCCCCAGCACCAGGAAGATCACGAACAAGGCGAGCGCGATGAAGAACAGCACCTTGGCGATGCCGACGAACGCGCCACCGATCCCGCCGAAACCGAGCGCACCCAGGATCAATCCGAGGATCAGAAAGGTAATGGCAAGTTTCAGCATGGTGGTTCCTCCTGACCGTTATGTCTCCACAACCGGTCAGGAGGTCGTTGCGTTCCCGACATCGGGTCCGCCTCGAAAGCCTCACCCGTTGCGGCTGGCTTCGAACAGGAACCAGGCACGCTCTTCGGCCTGGTCGGTCCATTCATCGACGATGCCGCTGGTCGCGTTGTCCTTCGCCTCTTCGGCGGCGTCCTTAACCGTGCGGAAGCGATCGACCAGCTTCAGATTGTCGTCGCGCAACTCGGCCAGCATGTCGCCGGCACCCACGAAATCGCGATCATTGTCGGCGATCGTCTGGCGACGCGCGATGTCGCCGATCGAGCGCAGCGTGACGTTGCCGGTCTTGCGCACCCGCTCCGCGATCGCATCGGTCACGCTCAGGATCTGCGCGGCCTGATCGTCCAGCAACAGGTGATAGTCGCGGAAGTGCGGCCCCGAGACGTGCCAATGGAAATTCTTGGTCTTCAGATACAGCGCATAGCAATCTGCCAGCGCACCGTTCAGCGCGTCGGCGACGCTGGCGGTGTCGTTGCGGTTCAGGCTGCTCGGCGTTTCGAGCGCCGGATTGGTATCGGCCATCGGAAAGCTCCCGGATGATGGTTGGAATTTGTTGCGTGAACGATCCGATGGCCGAATGGCTCCGATCCGTCCACGTGCAAAACCCACGCTGTTTGATCGACTCGCTAGATCAACCGCAATCCGGACAGCCCGAATATCACGCCCAGCATCAGGCATATGACCGCCCCGCCCTGCCGGATGCGGCCCCGCGGCAGACGGCACCAGTCGCGCTCGCCCATCACCGCCGCTGCACCCAGCACCACGATCCCGCCCAGCGTCGCACCCGCCACCGCCATCCAGGGCATCGTCGACCGGATCGCGATCGCGCCGACCACGAACTGCAGCCCGTCGCCGAAGCACAGGATGAACAGTCCGAGCAGACT
Organism: uncultured Sphingomonas sp.; assembly: GCF_946477935.1. Classification (GTDB taxonomy): domain Bacteria; phylum Pseudomonadota; class Alphaproteobacteria; order Sphingomonadales; family Sphingomonadaceae; genus Sphingomonas. The sequence goes on from NZ_CAMLAC010000212.1 coordinate 4,238, forward strand.
GGTCGCGAACCCGCCCAGTCGCCAGTTCGCCAGTCGCTCCGGCGGCTTGTGCGCGAATAGCGCGCCCCCGCCCTGCAACAGCAACGCCATGGCCAGCAACAGGTCGCGCGCCGCCGGCGTCAGCATCCCCGCGATCGCCAGCCCGGCCGCCACCGTGATCCCGCTTGCCGCCGCCAACGCAATCAGCGCGGAGAGCATCACCGTACCGGGCGCGCGGTAGCGATCCGCCAGGATCGCCGCCAGCCAGGCGGGCCGGTCCCCGGCCTGCACCACCAGCGCGGCGACCAGCGCCGCCATCAGCGCATCCATCAGCGACGCATCAGGCGGCCAACCGCACCGAACAGGCCGCGGCAAAGGCATGCGCGGCATCCAGATCGTCGCGCCCGCTCGCCACCGCCTCGTCCAGCATCGCCAGCCAGCCGTGCAGCAACGGCCCGCGCTCCCCGCGCGCCAGCGCGTGGTCCAGGAAATGCGCGACCGTGACGGCGGGCGCCATGCCGTGGCGATGGGCGATGCGGCGGATGGCATCCACTTCCGCTGCCATGTCCGCGACTGTCGCATAGGGCGCCCGGACGTCCAACGCCGCGATTCGCGCCGCAAGCGCGATACGAACATTTTCCTGCGACTCGCCCGGCATCCCCTGTCCTCTCTCGTCCTGTTCTGCTGTGAGTTATGTCACACACCCCGTAAAGGGGCGTTTAAGATGCGCCAAAGCTTGACTCACGCGACGGCATGCGCCATGCGCCGCGGCTGATAGGAGCGGCGGCGCGTGCTGCCGCTTTCGCATTTTCAAGCTTACAGGATTCAGGTCATGGCAAAGCCGACCACCGTCAAGATCAAGCTCGTCAGCTCGGCCGACACCGGCTTCTTCTACGTCACCAAGAAGAACCCGCGCACCAAGACCGAGAAGCTGAGCTTCAACAAGTATGATCCCGTCGTGCGCAAGCATGTCGAGTTCAAGGAAGCCAAGATCAAGTAAGCCGAACCGGGCGGCCCGTCCGCCCGCATGGCTGCCTGACGGCACCGACAAGCCGCGATCCCGCCCGGGATGCGCGGCTTTTTGGCGTTCGGCGAAGCCCAGCCCTTCTCATGATCTTGAGCTGGATGCCATCGGATCGATCCAACCCCTCCCCGTTCGTCTCGAACAGTCGTCGAGAAGCGGCAAAGCCGCGTATCGAGACGAGGTATCGAGAGCGTATGGCGCTGCCTCGATACCGCCGTTCGCCCTGAGCGAAGTCGAAGGGCATGCGAGCCACCTGGCCTTCGACTTCGCTCAGGCCGAACGGATGCTGCGTCGGGTTTCACGCACGATGCTTCAAGCGCGTGAAGCTCGCCTTCGCCCTTTCATCACAACGACAAGCAAAAAGGGCCAGGGCATCGCTGCCCCGGCCCTCTTCGGGTTGCCATCACGAAAGCCGATCAGCCCTCGTAATCGGCGCCCAGATTCTGGTTGCGCGGCGGCGCGGCCGCGGTCAGGCGCAGCGCCTCGGCCGAGGCCTGGAGGTTGCCGACCGCATCGACCTCATCGTCATCGTCCATCTGCACGCGCTGCAGGCCGCTGATGACCGATTCTTCCAGATGCGAAGGCCGCACCGTCTCTTCGGCGATCTCGCGCAGCGCGACCACCGGGTTCTTGTCGCGATCGCGATCGAGCGTAAGGTCCGCTCCGCCCGAAATCTGCCGCGCACGCTGCGCGGCGAACAGGACCAGATCGAACCGGTTGGGAATCTTGTCGACGCAATCCTCGACGGTGACGCGCGCCATGCCGTGTCCTTCTTGAACAACGATGGGATGAAAGCGCAGCGCTTAGGCCCATCGCCGGCAAAAGTCAAAGATTGCGCGCAATGCAACGCAGGGGGCCGCCACCTCGTTACGCCCGGGATATGTCCGACGATGCCGGTTCACCACCCGATTCCACGCCCCAGCCGGTGTTCACCGTGGAGGGCAACCGGCTGACCCTGCTCGATACGGGCCCGCGCCGGCTGGATGCGGTGCTCGACCTGATCGATCGGGCACGCCGCTCGCTGCGCATCCTGTATTATATCTATGCGGATGACGATGCCGGCCGCCGGGTCAACGCCGCGCTGATCGCCGCCACGCGGCGCGGCGTTGCGGATCGCTGATCGTCGACGGG
>NZ_CAMLAC010000213.1 GCF_946477935.1 uncultured Sphingomonas sp.
AAGTAGAGGCCGGTGGGTCGCGTGCGGAAGCGCCCCACCCCAACCCCTCCCCTGAAGGGGAGGGGCTTTCTGGTCAGCGGGCGGTGACGCGCCAGATCTTGTTGCCGACATCGTCGGCGACCAGCAGCGCACCGGCCTTGTCGATGATGACGCCGACCGGGCGCCCTTGCGCATCGCCATCGGCGTTCAGGAAGCCGCCGACGACGTCGAACGGCTTGGCGCCCGCGACGGGGAAGCCGTTGGCGCCGAAGGGAACATAGACCACCTTGTAGCCCGACACGGGCTTGCGGTTCCATGAGCCGTGTTCGCCGATGAACACGCCGTTGCCGAAGCGGCTACCCAGCTTCGCTTCGCTGGCGAAGGTCAGGCCCAGTGCGGCGACATGGGGGCCGAGCGCATAGTCGGGGCGCTTGGAATATTGCTGGAGCTGCGGATAGGCAGGCTCGACGCGGGTGTCGGGATAGCCGCCCCAATAATACCAGGGCCAGCCGAAATGGTCGCCGAACTCGACCTGGGTCAGATAATCGGGGGCCAGGTCCGATCCGAGCATGTCGCGTTCGTTGACCACCGTCCACAGCCGGCCATTGGCGGGATTGAGGGCCATGCCGTTCGGATTGCGCAGACCGGCGGCATAGATCCGCCAGTTCTTGTCGGCGGGCCAGACCTGGAGGATGTTGGCGCGGTACTTCTCCGCCTCCATGCCCCCTTCGGCGATGTTGCTGGCCGAGCCGACGCTGACGAACAGCGTCCGGCCGTCGCCCGCGGGGATGACATTGCGCGCCCAGTGGTTGCCGCCGGGGTTCAGCTTGATGACCAGTTCGGGTTTGGCGGTGATCCGGGTCGCTCCTTCGGTATAAGGTACGCGGACCAGCGCGTCGGTGTTGGCGATGTACAACTGGCCGTCGAACAAGGTCATGCCGAAGGGCGAGTTGAGCCCGGTCATGAAGGCGGTGCGCGTGTCGACGCGGCCGTCGCCGTTCGCATCGCGCAGCAGGGTGATGCGATTGGCGGAGGGAACGCCGGCACCGGCGCGGCCGAGCAGGACGTTCATGACCTTCTGGACGATGCCTCCCCCGTCGCGTGGCGGCGAGTTGGTCTCTGCGACCAGTATGTCGCCATTGGGCAGGCGGTACAGCCAGCGGGGATGATCCAGCCCGCCGGCAAATTCGGCGATCTGGAGGCCGGGCGCGACGCTGGGCGTGGCGCCGGCCTGCCAGCCGACCGCCTTGGCGACCTTGACGGTGGGGATCGTCTGCTGGCGCGGGGCGGTGATGGCGGGCTGGCGACCGACGACCTGATCGACCGATAATTGGGCGGTGTCCGGCCAGGCGAGCCAGGTGACGATGCCGGCCCCGACGAGGAGCAACAGGCCGAGCACGATCAGGATGTGTTTGCGCATGGGCACCTTGCTAGAACAGCGCGCGTCATCGCCGACGCACCACATCCGTTCAGCGTGAGCGAAGTCGAAGGCCATGTGGCGGTGGCTTTGCTTCGACTTCGCTCAGCACGAACGGGTCACATTGATAGCGTCGAGCTTTAGACGCAGCCGGGGCCGAGGGAAAGAGCGGGCGCATCAACGATAATGGCCGCCGGCGTGGGAGAAACGCCGGCGGCCGATCGGGCCTTCAGGGAAGCAAGGGAGGTTACTTCACCGGCTCGAACTTGGGTGCCTCCGCCTCGGTATTCTTGTGCGGTTCGGTCACGGCCATCCGGTCGACATCCTTGTGCGTCTCGCGGTCCTCCTCGGACTTGTCGAGATGGGCCAGCGCCTGACGGACGCCTTCGGCATAGGAGGGATCGACCTTGGCGAAATGGCCAAGCTGGCGATCGATGATGAACTGCGGAATGCCGTGCATCGCAGCGGCGATGTTCTTGAACAGACGGCCCTTCTGCTCGTCGTCAAACATGGTGTAGAGCGCGCGCGGCTGGACGAAATCGTCATCGCCGACCGGCTGTTCCCAACGCTTGGCGACGCCGTGTACCTCGAGCGGGGGCTCGTTGTAGCGCGGGTCCTGCACCGGGCCATCAAAGCTGTTGGGCTCGTAATAGGCATCCGGGTTGTTGTTGTCGGCAAAGAAGCGGAGCAGGCCGTCCTTGTGGTAATGCGCGACCGGCGACTTTGGCTGGTTGACGGGCAGTGCCTCGTAATGCGCACCCAGACGATGGCGATGCGCATCGGCATAGGAGAAGATGCGGCCCTGCAGCATCTTGTCCGGCGAGAAGCCGATGCCGCGCACGACGTTGGACGGGCTGAACGCGGCCTGCTCCACCTGCGCGAAGTAGTTTTCCGGGTTCTTGTTCAGCTCGATCTCGCCGACCTCGATCAGCGGGAAGTCGGCGTGCGGCCAGACCTTGGTCAGATCGAACGGGTTGTACGAGGTTTCGTTCGCCTGTTCCTGCGTCATGACCTGGACGTACATGGTCCATTTCGGGAAGCGGCCCTCATGGATCGCGCCGTACAGTTCCTCCTGATAAGATTCGCGGCTCTTGCCGATGATCTCGGCGGCTTCCTCGTTCGTGTAGAACTTGTGGCCCTGCTGCGTCTTGAAGTGGAACTTGCACCAGTAACGCTCGCCCGCGTCGTTCCAGAACGAGAAGGTGTGGCTGCCATAGCCGTTCATATATTGCGGGCCGATCGGCAGGCCGCGGTCGGACATCAGGATCGTCACCTGATGCACCGATTCGGGGCAGAGCGACCAGAAATCCCACATTGCGGTCGGCGAGCGGAGGTTGGTGCGCGGGTGGCGCTTCTGCGTGCGGATGAAGTCCGGAAATTTGTAAGGATCGCGCACGAAGAAGATCGGCGTGTTGTTGCCGACCAGATCCCAATTGCCTTCCTCGGTGTAGAATTTGAACGAGAAGCCGCGCACGTCGCGTTCGGCATCGGCCGCGCCCTGTTCACCCGCCACCGTCGAGAAGCGGAGAAGCAGGTCGGTCTTCTTGCCCACCTCGCTGAACAGCGCGGCGTTGGTGTACTTCGTCACTTCGTCGGACGTGACGGTCAGGGTGCCGAACGCGCCCCAGCCCTTGGCGTGGACGACGCGTTCCGGAATGCGCTCGCGATTCTGGTGCGCCAGCTTTTCGATAAGCTGATAGTCCTGGAGCAGCAGCGGGCCGCGCGGACCGATCGTGATCGCATTCTGGTTGTCGCCCACCGGTGCGCCAGCGGAGGTGGTGAGTGTCGGACGCTTCTTGTCGTCTGCCATCGGGGCTCTCCCAAATTCCATTCTCAAGCTGGAACGGAGAGTGACAGCTTCGGTTCAAGCGGCAAAACGCATTGATTGACCGTCTGTGATCGATTGCCTGAATTTTGCGACGGACGGCATGCGCCGCACCGTCGCGAACGGATTCAATCCTCCGATTCCTCGATCACCGGGGGGTGAAGGCGCAGGCGGTGGATGCGACGTTCGTCCGCTTCCAGCACTTCGATCGTCCAGCCGGTCGGGTGGGCGACAAGCGTGCCGATATCGGGCACCTGCCCGGCGATCACCGCGGTCAGGCCGCCAAGCGTGTCCACATCCTCCTCGGCTTCCTCCAGCGCCGGGTCGACGGTGCGGGCCACTTCCGCCAGCCCGACGCGGGCATCGGCGTCCCATGCGCCGCCGTCGAGCGGGACGAGCAGCGCCTGGGGCGCGTCGTCATGTTCGTCCTCGATTTCGCCGACGATCTCCTCGATCAGATCCTCGATGGTGACGAGGCCCTCGGTGCCCGAATATTCGTCGAGCACGACCGCCAGATGCACGCGCTTCTGGCGCATGTCGGCAAGCAGATCGAGCGCACCGCGCGACATGGGGACATAAAGCGGATCGCGGATCAGGCCGGCGATGGTGGCCGGATGCTCGGCACCGGTGGCCAGGATGTTGAACACGTCCTTGATGTGGACCATGCCGATCACCTCATCCAGGCTTTCGCGGTAGACGGGCAGGCGGCTGTGCCCGGCCTCCGCAAAGATCTGGACGAGATGTGCGAAGGTGGTGCGCTCCTCCACCGCGATGATATCGGCGCGGGGCACGCCGACATCGCCGGCATCGCGCTCCCCGAAATGCAGCAGGTTGCGGACCATCTGCCGCTCGAGCTGGGTCAGGTCGCCCTTGGCATCGGGGCCGGGATCGCCCTCGTGCCGGTCGATCGCTTCTTCGAGCTGTTCGCGCAGCGATTCTTCCTGCTGCTCCCCGAAGATCAGCGACCGGAGGCCGCTCCATATACCGTTTTCCTGGGAGTCACCGCCGACGGTGCTACTTTGGCCCTCTGACATGGAAGGTCTTTTAGTCCTCGCGAACAGTATAGGGGTCGTCGATGCCGAGCGAGGCGAGCGCATCGCGCTCGATGGCCTCCATCGCCTCTGCCTCGTCATCGTCCATATGATCGTAACCTAGCAGATGCAGCACGCCGTGCACCATCAAATGGGTGGCATGGGTTTCCACCGCGATACCTCGTTCGGCGGCCTCCGCGACGCAGACGCCGTGCGCCATCACGATATCGCCGAGCAGCAGTTCGCCGTCATCGGAATTCTGGCTGACCGTCTCGATCAGGTCGGGCTGCACCATCGGGAAGGACAGGACGTTGGTCGGCTTGTCCTTGCCGCGATATTGCCGGTTGAGGTGGTGTACCTCCTCGTCGGAGGTCAGGCGGACGCTGATCTCGACCAGCGCGGGCGTGGTGAGCAAGGGGCCGTGCGGCGTCCGCTCGATCGCGGCGCGCGCGGCACGGGTGGCGATGCCGTTCCAGTCCGTGTCGGCCCACGGTTCCTCACGGGACAGTTCGATCTGGATCATGCGTCGGGGCCTTCATAGGCCTCGACGATGCGGCCGACGATCGGGTGGCGAACGACATCGGCGGCGGTGAAGCGGCTCATGGAGATGCTCTCGATCCCCTCCAGTCGGCGGACCGCATCCGCCAGACCGGACGCGGTGACGCCGCCGGGCAGATCGACCTGGTTGGGATCGCCACAGATCACCATGCGGCTGTTCTGGCCGAAGCGGGTGAGGAACATCTTCATCTGCGCAGGCGTGGTGTTCTGCGCCTCGTCCAGAATGACGAAGGCGTCGCCGAGCGTGCGGCCGCGCATGAAGGCGATGGGCGCGATCTCGATCTCGCCGCTGGCGATGCGGCGTTCCACCTGCTCGGCGGGCAGGCAGTCGTAGAGCGCATCGTAGAGCGGGCGGAGATAGGGATCGACCTTCTCCTTCATGTCACCGGGCAGGAAGCCAAGCCGCTCGCCCGCCTCCACCGCCGGGCGCGACAGGATGAGACGCTGGACCGAGCCGGTGATGAGCTGCGCCACCGCCTGCGCGACCGCCAGATAGGTCTTGCCCGTGCCCGCCGGGCCCAATGCGAAGATCATGTCGTTGGACACGAGCTCCTTCATGTAATGCGCCTGGGCGGGCGTGCGCGGCACGATCGTCTTCTTGCGGGTGCGGATCATGATCGGCGGGGGCGAGGACCGCTCCGCCGAGACGATGCCGTCCAGCGTCGGCTCCGCCGCCATCGCGATCGAGGCGTCGACCAGGCCGGTATCGACCTCCTCGCCGCGGCCGATGCGGGCATACAGGTCGTTCAGCACGTCGCGCGCCATCGCCACCTGTTCGGCGGTGCCCTCCAGCCCGACGCGGTTGCCGCGCGCGGTGATGTAGACCCCCAGCCGGTTTTCCAGCGCCACCAGATTGCGGTCATATTGGCCGAACAGATGGGCGAGCATCTGCGGCTTTTCGAACACCAGTTCCACCCGGCTGCGTTCACCGGCACGGGCGGGAAGGGGCTTACGGCTCATGCGATCCTTTCTTCGCGGATTGCCGTGAAGATGGTGCGCAAAGGGGCGGAGCGCCAGTGGGAAAATCGGTTGCCCACCCGGCGCGATCAGGCCGCGGCGCGCAGGGTCTGCGTGCCGGTCAGCGAATTGGGGCCGGCGGCGGCCAGTTCCACCCTCACCAGGTCGCCGATGGCATGGTCGCCGATCAGGTGGACGGATTGCAGCCAGGGCGATTTGCCGAGCATCTGGCCGGGCAGCTTGCCGCGCCGTTCGATCAGTACGTCGCAGGTGCGGCCGACGCTCGACAGGTTGAAGGCGTGCTGGTCGCGGTTCAGCGCGGCTTGCAGGCGTTGCAGGCGGTCGTCCATCACCTCAGGGGACACCTGGCCGGCCATGTCGGCGGCGGGGGTGCCGGGGCGGGGCGAATATTTGAAGCTGAGCGCCTGCGCGTAGCCGAGCGCGTCGACCAGGGAGAGCGTGTCGGCGAACTCTTCTTCCGTTTCACCGGGGAAGCC
>NZ_CAMLAC010000214.1 GCF_946477935.1 uncultured Sphingomonas sp.
GGACGAGCAGCTTGTCGACCGCGGGCAGGATGCTGAGCTTGTGCGAAACGACGAGGACGGTGCGGCCCGTCTGCTTGGCGCGGGTGAGGGCGGCGACGAGGGCGGCGTCGCCATCCGAATCGAGATGCGCGTTGGGCTCGTCGAGGATGAGGAGCGCAGGGTCGCCGTAGAGTGCGCGGGCGAGGGCGATGCGCTGTGCCTGGCCCGCCGAGACGCCGCGGCCGCCGAGCGCGAGGCGGTGGTCGAAGCCGCCGGGCAGGCGCTGGATCAGGTCGCGCGCGCCGACCGCATCGGCGGCGGCGACCACCGCGGCATCGATCTGGTCGCGGTCCTGCGTCAGTTCGCCTGCGAAACGCGCGATATTCTGCGCGACGGTGCCGGCGAACAGCGCGGTATCCTGCGGCAGATAGCCGAGGTGGCGGGCGAGATGCTCGGCATCCCAGTCGCGCAGGTCGGCGCCGTCGAGGCGGACGATGCCGCGATCGGGGCGGATCGCGCCGACCATCACACGGGCGAGGGTGGACTTGCCCGCGCCCGAGGCGCCGACGATGGCGACGACCTCGCCCGGCCGGACGGCGAACGACACATTGCTCAGGATCGCGCGGTCGCCGCCGGGGGCGAGGACGGTGACGCCTTCGAGCAACAGGGCGCCGGTGGGGGGTGGCAGCGTGGTAGGCGACGTGTGCGCGTGTCCTTGTGCGAGCATGGTATCGAGGCGGGTGTAGCCGCTGCGGGCCTGGGCGATGCTGCGCCAGGTGGCGACGAGCTGTTCGATGGGGGCGAGCGCGCGGGCGATGAGGAAGGAGGCGGCGAAGATCGCGCCGGCCGAGATCATGTCGTCGATGGCGAGCAGCGCGCCGAGGCCGAGCGCGAGGCTTTGCAGGGCGAGGCGGGTGAATTTCGTAGCGGTGAGGTAGCTGCCTCCGGCCAGCCCCGCCTCGGTCTGCGCGACGAGCATCGCGTCGCGGGTCCGCTGCTGGCGGGCGACGAGGGCGCGGCGCATGCCGAGCGCGCGCACCGCCTCCGCCGAGGTGAGGGCGGCATCCTGCGCGGCATAGGTGCGCGCGGCGATCGCCTGCGCCTGATCGAGCCGGGGGCGGGTGGCGCGTTCGTTGGCAAGCGCGATCAGCGGCAGCGCGATGCCGCCGAGGAGCGCGACCGCGCCGATCCAGGGATGCACGACGAAGCAGACGAGGATGTAGAGCGGCAGCCACGGCGCGTCGAACAGCGCGAGCATCGCCGGGCCGGTGAGGGTGGCGCGAAACTGGTCGAAATCGCGCAGGGCCTGGCGGGCCTCGGGCGCGTCGGGGCGGCCGAGCGTGGCGTCCAGCAGATGCGGCGCGACCGCGGCGTCGAGCGCGACGCCGGCGCGGGTGAGCAGACGGGTGCGCGTCCGGTCGAGCAGCGCCAGTGTCAGGAGCGCGAAGAGCAGCACGACCGTCAGGAACAGCAGGGTCTGGCCGCCTCGCGTCGGCACCACCCGGTCATAGACCTGGAGCATGTAGAGGGTGGGGGCGAGATACAGCAGGTTGAGCAGCGCACTGAACACTGCCGCCGCGGCGAAATGGCGGCGGCATTGCGCGAGGGCGGCGCGCATCGGGCTGTCGGAACCGGGCGACATCAATGGCTTGATGCGTACACTATCCGGTGGGGCGACCCAATAGGGGTATTTGCGATGGTTGATCGCGAGCCATTCACGGATGGCGAGAAAGCGATGGCATCATCGTGACCCGCTCGCGCCGAGCAGGGGTCGGGTAGCTCCCGCAGAAGCGTATCGACCTGCTGGCGGCATGTTGACCGGCTCACGGTATCGAGGGACTGTTCGGTGCGGCCGCCTGTCTTGTAAACGTCAGAGTTGGTCGGCACGTGTGACAGCGGTAAGGGCACCGTTCAGGTGTCCGGAAATACTTGTTTGTCGCGCAGTTACGATTGGAACCGGGTTTTCCGCACATCCGGCCGCTGAACGGCGATAGTTGGCAGGAAAGCGGTCCAACCGCTTTTGGGGAGTAAGGCGGGCTTAGCGGACCTTACTGCCTTCCACGCGGGCATAAAAGTCGAAGGAAACCTTGCCTGCGATACAGGTAAGCGTGCGTTGGCCCGCCTCATTGTTTGCAATGAGCATCTCGTTGCCGTGATCGTAGTCCAAGCCGCGCCATTTGAGGCGCTGCTGCCCGCAATTTAACGCTGCTTCAGTCAAAGCTCGAACAGGATCGACGGAGGCCGGCTGGCCTTTCTCATCGACCCAACGCCATTTTCCCCGGAAGAGCCTTCCCGCATATTGATCGTTCGCAAGCGGGTTAGGAACGCTTGGCAGGCTTATCACCAGCGTGGAGCTACTTTGGGCCTGCTTTTGCGCTTCAACCGGAACGCACGGGAGAAGCACAAGGCCGAAAACCAGGACGACACGTGCCATGTAGCAATCATGTCACCTTGATCGAACGTCCGCAATCGGGCTGCGTAGCACAAGCTGTGAGCGACTTGTCATGGGCGACACCTGCCAAACGAAGCCTGTCGCAAAACACATGTTTGGCGGCCAGCGGCGTCGGCCGGGCTCGCCCCATATCTCGCGCGCTCAGCTTGGCGATCTGCAAGCCTGACAGCTATCACACAAGCGCGACCAGTACCGCTTCCTTATCAGCCGATTACGCCCAGACCATGCAGCGCCAAGCCCGCGGCTGCCGTCGCCAGCAGTGTCGTGATGACCCCGGCGCGCGTCATGAAGATCGCATAGGCGGCTCCCAGAGACAGTATGAGGGCGGCCGGATCGATACTGGTCAGTACCGGCGCGTCGAACCGCAACGGCCCTGCCGTGACCAGGGTCGTGGTACGGAACAGCGTATGCAGCGCGAACCAGATCGCGAGATTGAGGACGACGCCGACGACCGCGGCCGTGATCGCAGACAGCGCGCCCGCGACCGCGGCATTGCCGCGCAGCCGCTCGATGAACGGCGCACCCAGGAAAATCCATAGGAAGCATGGCACGAATGTAACCCAGGTCGCGAGCAATCCGCCGAGCGTTCCGGCGACCAGTGGCGACAGCGCGCCGGGGTCGCGATAGGCGCCCAGGAACCCGACGAACTGCAGGACCATGATGAGTGGTCCAGGCGTCGTCTCTGCCATGCCCAGCCCGTCGAGCATCTCCTTGGGTCCCAGCCAGCCATAGGTATCGACGGCTAGCTGCGCGACATAAGCGAGGACGGCATAGGCCCCCCCAAACGTCACCATCGCCATCGTCGAGAAAAAGGTCGCGATCCGGCTGAACACGTCATCGGGTCCGAGCGCGACCAGCAGCGCGGCGACCGGCACGAGCCACAGCGCAAGCCAGACAATCGCCGTCCATACCGTCTCACGCCAGCTCGGGCGGGCGTGGGCGGGTAGTTCCTCACCCAGCAGCGTCTCGGCATCGGCGACGATCGCGCCCTTGGGCGTGCTGTGGCCACCACCACGGAACGCTGTGCTTCCCTGCCGTGCCGACCACCATCCGATGATCCCGGCCCCGAGCACGATCAGCGGGAACGGCGCGCTCGCGAAAAAGATCAGAACGAAGGCGAACGCAGCAAGGATGCGCGCCGGCATGCTCTTGAGGGCGCGGCTTCCGATCCGGACGACCGCCTGGAGGACGACGGCCAGCACTGCCGCCTTCAGGCCGAAGAACAGTGCCGAGACGATGCCGACGCGGCCGTAGAGGACATAGACCCAGCTCAGTGCCATGATCGCGACAGCACCGGGGATGACGAACAATACGCCGGCGACGATGCCGCCTTTCGTGCGGTGCATCAGCCAGCCGATATAGGTGGCGAGTTGCTGCGCCTCCGGGCCGGGCAGCAACATGCAGTAGTTGAGCGCGTGGAGGAACCGCTGCTCGCCGATCCAACGCTTCTCGTCGACGAGGATGCGGTGCATCACCGCTATCTGGCCTGCCGGCCCGCCGAACGACAGCATGGCGATGCGCAGCCATACCCAGAAGGCTTCGCCGAGTGTGACCGGCTCCGGCCGGGTGCGTGGCGAAGCATCGATCGCGGCGCCGGTCATGCCGACACCTTCGCGCGCGCGGGCTGATGGGAGGACCAATCATGCTTCTCATCCTGTGCGTCACGGCACCAGCGATACAGCGCATCATAGATCGCCATCCCGGCTTCGAGCTGGGCATGGTCGTCGCTGTGGATGCGTGACAGACCGAGAGAGATCGCCAGGAGACCGGCAGCCTCCGGCACGATGTCGAGCCGGCCGGTGTCCGCGCCGCGGACGATCGCGGCCAGACGGGTCAAGGCTTCATGGTTTTCGAGGCCAAAGGCCTGAACCATTACGTCGAAGGTGCATTGCTCGCCACGGTGGCTCCAGAACACGCGCTCGTCGGCAATGTCGAACGGCTCTGCCTGCTGCTGCGCTGCGACGGTCAGCACTTCCCCCGGTGCCACGAACAGGAAGCGGGCGTCGGGATCGACGAAGCGCCGGATCAGCCACGGACAGGCGATACGGTCGATCTTGGGCCGCGCCCGGGTCACCCACCAGGTCCGCCCGTCATCGTGACGCGGCGGCAGGTGCGCCAGCGACACCGTGGGCCACCCTCCTGCCAGCCAGGCTGCGAAGCCTCCCTCAAGCACTTCTGCCGCTACACCGTCGCTCCGGAGGATCGCCGCAGCCGCAGCAGCGGGGCCGTCGCCGACGTCGTCGACGATCACTACTGGCGATCCGGCAGGCATGTCCCACCGTGCCGGCTCTCGATGAGCGGGAAAGGTCGCTCCCGGAATCGTCTCGGATCGCGCGTCGCGTAGATCGATGATGCGGGGCGCGCCGGACAGCGCGATGAGGCGGGCGAGCTTTTCCGGGGCAATGGCATTTGGAGCAGGCATGATGCGTCCCTTGCGTGTTCGTGCTGGACGCGATGCTCTGGCTGACGCCTCGTGGGGAGATCGCAATCCCCATGCAGCTAATCAGCCACGACGGTCAGGCGTTGTCAATCGTCGGCACTGCCCTTTCCATTGCTGTGATACGCGGCGATGCCGCTCCTCGACGCTTACTCGAGACGAACGGAACGAGGGTTCAACCTCCTGTCATCTCGCTCTAGGATCGGGCATGGTCGACCTGTCCGCCGTCGTTGCCGAGATCGCCGCCGAGATGAAGGCGGCACCCGACCGGGGGGTGCCGGCGCAGTATATTCCCGGCCTGCGCGACGTCGATCCGGCGCGCTTCGGGATGGCGGTGATCGAGATGGACGGGACGTGCCATCTGGCCGGCGATGCCGAGGAGGCGTTCTCGATCCAGAGCATTTCCAAGGTCTTTGCGCTCACCCTGGCGCTGGGTGCGGTGGGCGACCAGTTGTGGACGCGGGTGGGGCGGGAGCCGTCGGGCACCGCGTTCAATTCGATCGTGCAGCTTGAGACCGAGCACGGCATTCCGCGCAACCCGTTCATCAATGCCGGCGCGATCGTGGTGTCGGACGTGCTGCTGGGCCGGCACGAGCCGCGCGAGGCGATCGGCGAGATGCTGCGCTTCGTGCGCGGGCTGGCGGGGGAGGAGGACATCATCGTCGACCGTGCGGTGGCGGCGGCCGAGATGGAGACGGGCCACCGCAACATGGCGCTGGCGCATTACATGCACGCCTTCGGCAATCTGAAGAATCCGGTGGAGCGGGTGCTGGGATTCTACTTCCACCAGTGCGCGCTGGCGATGAGTTGCCGGCAACTGGCGCTGGCGGGGCGGTATCTGATGGCGCGCGGGGTGCAGCCGGGTGCCATGGCCGGGGAAAGGGGGCGATCGGTGGTGTCGCCGCAGCGGGCGCGGCGGATCAACGCGGTGATGATGACCTGCGGCCATTATGACGGATCGGGCGAGTTCGCCTTTCGCGTCGGCCTGCCCGGCAAGTCGGGCGTGGGTGGGGGCATATTGGCGATCGCGCCGTGCAAGGCGTCGATCGCCGTATGGTCGCCGGGGCTCAACGCCCGCGGGAATTCGCAGCTAGGGACACTCGCGCTGGAACGGCTCGTGCAGCGGACGGGGTGGTCGGTGTTCGACCCCGGCTGAGTGCGAGCGCACGACGCAAGGGGGCGAAGGCGAGCGCGGGGCGGAAGGACAGCAGCAGGACGAGCGTGACACCCGCGACTGAGGCGGCGCCCAGCGCGCGGACGATCCGCTCGCCGGTGAGCTCGGTGCCGCAGGTGGTGAAGGCGAGGACCAGCGCGAGGCTGCCGAGGAAGCGCAGCGCGCGTTTGGCGCGGGGATCGCAGACGCCCGA
>NZ_CAMLAC010000215.1 GCF_946477935.1 uncultured Sphingomonas sp.
ATCGCTGGCCCAAATCCTTAGCGTAGGATTCCGCCCCCTCCCGCAAACGCCCCCTGTGATGCTGGCGATGCGCGATGTGGGGCCGGAGGGGTTCGGGAAGAAAAACCGGGGCTGGAACAGCACCGAGCTGTTGAAGGACTGGCGCGAGGCGTGGAGCGCGCACGTCAACGAGCGCATGGCCGAGCTGGGGCTTGAAGGGCGGATCGACCATCGCTCCTATGAGGCGCAGGGGATCGCGCTGGAGCCGCAGCACAAGATCGGCCCGGCAGCATCGCGCAGACCGGAGCAGGGGCTTGAGGCCGAGCGGATCGAGGATCACGCGCGCATCGCCCGCGACAATGGCGAGAAGATCATCGCCAACCCGTCGATCGCGCTGGACGCGATCACCCGGCAGCAGGCGACGTTCACCACCCGCGACCTGGCCGTGTTCGCGTTCCGGCACAGCGACGGCAAGGAGCAGTTCGACCAGGTGATGACCGCGGTGCGCGCCAGCCCCGAGCTGGTCGCGTTGGGGAAGGACGGACGCGACCAGGAGCGGTTCACGTCGCGCGACATGATCGCGGTGGAGGCCCGGCTCGAGCGCAGCGCCGGCGCGCTGGCGGCGCGCGACGGTCACGGCATCGCCGATCGCCAGCGTGACGCCGCGATCGGCGCGGCCCAGGGCAGGGGGCTCGTCTTGTCGGCCGAGCAGCGCGACGCCCTCGACCATATCACCGGCCGCAAGGGGCTGGCGTCGGTCGTCGGCTACGCCGGCAGCGGCAAATCCGCGATGTTGGGCGTCGCGCGCGAGGCTTGGGAGCGGCAGGGCTACCAGGTGCGCGGTGCGGCCTTGTCGGGGATCGCGGCCGAGAACCTTGAGGGCGGGTCCGGCATCCAGTCCCGCACCCTCGCCAGCCTTGAGCACGCATGGGGGCAGGGGCGCGAGCAGCTAGGCCCGCGTGACGTGCTGGTGGTGGACGAGGCGGGCATGATCGGCTCGCGCCAGATGGAGCGGGTGTTGAGCCAGGCGCGTGACGCCGGGGCCAAGGTCGTGATGATCGGCGACCCCGAGCAGTTACAGGCGATCGAGGCGGGCGCGGCGTTCCGCAGCGTCACCGAGCGGCACGGCGCGGCCGAGATCACCGAGATTCGCCGGCAGCGCGAGGATTGGCAGCGCGACGCCACCCGCGCGCTGGCGACCGGGCGCACCGGCGAGGCGATCCACGCCTATGACGGCAAGGGCATGGTCCACGCGGCCGACACGCGCGAGCAGGCGCGGGGCGAGCTGGTCGATGGCTGGGATCGGCAGCGCCAGGCCGAGCCGGACAAGACCCGGATCATTCTCACCCACACCAACGCCGAGGTCCGCGAGCTGAACGAGGAAGCGCGCGGCCGACTTCGCGCGACCGGCGACCTTGGCGACGACGTGACGTTCAGCGCCGACCGGGGGACGCGCGCGTTCGCGCGCGGCGACCGCCTGATGTTCCTGCGGAACGAGCGGTCGCTAGGGGTGAAGAACGGCACGCTTGGCACGATCGAGCAGGTATCGGCCGAGGGGATGAAGGTTCGGCTCGACAGCGGCGCGCGGGTCGCGATGCAACCCGCCCGCGATGCTCTCCATGCGCTTGCCGAGCTTCTCCGCGCCCGCGCGGTCGCCGGCGCGCTCCATACTGGCCCGCGCCGCCTTCATGTCCTGCCACTGCTCCACGAAGCGCCCCGCACGCTTCTCCGGGTCGATACGGACCTGGCGCTCTACCTCCATCGCCTTCGCCGCGCCGCCCGTGTTCCCTTCGGCCGCGGCGCGTGCGAGCTGGGGGTCGCGCTCGATCGCGCTGGCGAGGTCGCGCGCGCCATTCGGTCGCACCTGGTCGAGCGCGTCGCCCGCCTTCGCCAGCGCCTGTTCCTGGTGCGCCAGCACCGGCAACCCCTTCTCCCGCATCCGGCCTATATCGGCCGCGGCGCGCCCATAGCGTTCGATCGCACGGGCCTGCGAGGGCGCCAGCGGCCGATCGGCCGCGATGCGCTCCGGCGACGTCGTTTTTTCCGACGTCGGTTTCGGCCGGAACCCGGCGAACATGCCCCTGGCCTTGTCGCGCACCTTCTCCGCCACCTGACGCGCGAGTTCCGGGAACCGGATCTCGCGCCGATCGGCGAACGCACGGGCCTGGTCCTGCTCGGGCCGCGCATAGTCGCCGGCCATGTCCTTGCCCCGGTCGCGCGACATGGCGCGGACGAGCTGGCGCTGGTCGGCGAAGTCGTCGCGCCCGTAATGGAGCTGCACGTCATCACGA
This sequence comes from uncultured Sphingomonas sp., assembly GCF_946477935.1. GTDB lineage: Bacteria > Pseudomonadota > Alphaproteobacteria > Sphingomonadales > Sphingomonadaceae > Sphingomonas. Next base: position 2,271 of record NZ_CAMLAC010000215.1, read on the forward strand.
TGCCGCGACATGCCGACATAGGCGCTGTGGCGGTCCATGCCGGGGGTGGCGAGGACGTGGGCGTGATCGACGGTCACGCCCTGCGCCTTATGGAAAGTGGCGGCGTAGCCGTGATCGACCGCGGCATAGTCCTTTGCGTCGAACGCGACCCGCAGCTCGAATCCGCCTTGAAGCGGCACGCGCCCGAGCTGGCGTTGAACATGGAGCGGGGCCGGTCGATCGGGCAGGAGCTGGCGCAGTCGGTCGGACAAGGCCGCGACCGCGATCGTGGCATGAGCCGATAAGGGGGACGGGTGACGGACGAGGACGATCAGGGCGGAACCGACGCGGCCGAGGCGTTCGAGGCCATGCGTGGCGAGCTGGCGCTGTTGCGCCGCACCGTGGAGGGTCTGGCGGCCGAGCGCGGCGCGATCGACGTTCCCGACTACACCGAGACGTTAGGGCGGATGCAGCAGGGCGTGGACGCCACGGCCGCCCGCGTCGCGCTCATCAACGACGTGATCGTGCGGAGTCCGGCGCTGGCGATGACGCCGGAGCAGATGGCGCAACGGATCGCCGCGGTGGGCAACGCCGCCCGGCGCGAGGATCAGGCGGCGCTCGCCAAGGCGGGCGAGGACAAGGCCCGCGTCATGGCCGAGCTTCGCGCCATCGCCGGGTCCGCATGGACACGCGCCGACCAGAGAAACCGGCAGCTATGGTTCGCCTTGGGCGGGGTAGCGGCCGGCATCCTCGCATGGGCGATCGTGCCGGGCCTCGTCGCGCGCGAGCTCGCGCCGGCGAGCTGGCGATGGCCCGAGCGCATGGCGGCGCGGACGCTTGACATGCCCCGTTGGGAGGCAGGTCAGCGGATGATGCAGAGCGCCGACGCCGCACAGTTCCGCGCGATCGTCGCGGCCGACAAGATCGTGACGGCCAATCGTGAAACGATCGAGGGTTGCAGCAAAGCGGCGAATCGGGCGCGTGCCACAGTGCGATGCACAATTAAGGTCGCCCCGTAGTGGCCGCGTATCTATTCCGCCAAGCAATTGACAATAGACAATCCGGCCCGGTCCTCACCGTGGCACGCTTGGGCGGGTCCAATTAGAGGTCGGCGCATGGCTTCACGATCAGGCAATCAATACTAAGCGTCGTTAACCATCTTCTAATGCTTACAGTGCGATCATACAGATGCGATAGAAGTCGCACCGGGGTGAATATGAGCAGCATCTCCATCAACGACGTTATGGCCCTGCGGAACGCCGTCCTCGACAAGAACGCGGCGCTTCGGAATATAGCGAGCAACCCGAATTCTGTCGCCGTTTCCGCGGCTGCGAGAGGAGCGGCTTTTGACGCAGCGATGAACACCGCGCTGGGAACGGTGGATAGCCCAAATTCCGTCTCAGGGGTGAGCGGAGCGGCGGGCGTGTCGCAGCCAGGACACGCGGAGCCAGGCGGCTTCGCCTCTACTTTTCAGACGCAGCTTCAAAAAATTAACGCGATCAATGCGCGCGCTGGTGCTTTGACGGTCGCCTACGAACGCGGGGACGAAACCGACATTGCGAAGGTAATGCTCGCGCGGCAGGAGTCCTCGATCGCATTCGAGGCAACGTTGCAAGTTCGTAATAAAGTGCTTTCGGCCTACAAGGACATCATGAGTATGCCGGTCTAGCGCAATCTGCCGAAAGCACATCGCCTTGTCGCTAATCCGGTGCTGCGAAAAACGTTCGCACGCCAGCCCCCGCCTGCGTCCGTCAGCTGCCCTTCGGTTTCCGAGCGCTGTTGTGCATGGACACGATCTTCCATCCCCCGTTCACCTTTTTCAGCACGCTTGTGGCGACGCCGAGTCTTTCGGCGGCCTCGCCGGTTCTTGGCTCGATTCGGTAACGGTAGGTCTCGGTCGCAAGGGCAACCGACCCTTCGAAGCGGACGTCGACCTTGTAGTCGGAGAAGCGGAACGATTTGAACTGCCGCAGCTCGGGACCAAGATGATGGGCGAGGTAGGTGGCGTAGGTTCCTTCAGGGCTTCCTGTCTCGAAGACCCGCGCGTCAATCGTAAACAGTTTTTCGGTTCCAGCGACGTCAAGCTTCTCGATCGCGTTTTTGTACCGTGAGAGCACAGCCTCCACGGCCCGTGTATCGGCATCGCGGGCGACCGGCTGAGCCCACGCCACAACAGGCACGGCGATCGACATGAGCATAATCGTTTTCACGCCGGTGTTCATTCATGATCTCCCAAATAGACTGTCCGGCTTTAGGCTATCACCGCTTGATGCGATATGGAGCAGCCGACTGACCGTCAGGTCGCGAAATGGTCGAGGCTACCGTGTACTAAATAGCCCTTAGCCAACTTTGGATGGCAAGCACGATGGTCACGGCTCACCATCAAACCGAGCATCCCCGCCGTTGTCACGTTATAACTGAACAGGTGCGGAACCTCGCGGTCCGGTATGCTGAATCAAGAAGCTCGACGGTCACCGGCCAGGGGCTTAGGTCTTGGTTCAGCGAATGGGGATCACACCGACAATATGGCCACGCAACCCGACCAAATTACTACCGGAGAGGATCACGGTGGCCTCGTTCGTCGTCTTATTGCCCGTTGGCGTGACGATCCTGGCGCAACCTACCGAAGCTGGTTTCTGTGGGACGAACGGTTGAAAAACTTCCGCTCGATCCGGCGTGGTATTGGCCAGGTCGTTGGTGAGATCGAGCGCGGCACGTTCGGCGTCGCCTACCGGGGATCGTCGCTCGAAACGGTCGTTCATTCCGTCGCCGAGCAGCGTCAAATTTTCAAAGGCGCTGACCATGCCTTTCTCTGGAAGCCGAAGCTCCGCATACCCGATATCTACGAAAACCCGGAGAACCAGCGGGCGTTCGGTCGCTTGCTCGACGCCTGTTCGTGTTGCGACACGGCCGAGGAAATTATTGGCCATATCCACACGATCGATCGCTTGAAGATCAAGGGGCTCGGGCCCGCGGTCGCCAACCTGCTCTATTTTCTTCACCCGACGCTGGTGCCGCCCTTCAACACCGCGATCGTCAAAGGCTACAACGCGCTGACCGGCTCGAAGGTGAAGCTCGGGAGCTGGGAGCATTTTCTGGCGATGCGGTCGGGTGTACTCGACTTGAACGATCGCCACCGCGACCTGCTATCGAACGACCTGGGTGCGATTGGCGGCTTGCTGTTCGACATCGGCTTCGATCGCTACCCGGCCCCTCCTCTCGATGTTAGCGGCGAGGCGCTGGCAAGTTGGGGACAACGGCTTGAGACGGCGCGCGAGGAGGCGCGCACGCTCAGCAAGGCGGCGCTACGCGAAGGCGAGAACGAGCGCACCCATACTGAAATCCAAGCATGGCTTCGCGATCTAGGACTCGCGCTCGGCTATGACGTGTGGATCGCATCGAACGACCGCAGCCGTGCCTTCAATGGATCGCCGTTGGGACATGGGTGCCTTGAGCACCTGCCCGCCTCCATCGCAACCTCGAAGGGGGCGGATTCCATCCGTCTAATCGACGTGCTGTGGCTTGAGCGCGGCGGCGATCACGTCGCGGCAGCGTTCGAGGTCGAGCATTCGACGTCGATCTACTCGGGCATTGTGCGCATGCTCGACTTGGCGCTGAGCGGCAGCGCCCTCCACGCGACCGCAGGGCTGTTTCTGGTCGCACCCGACGCCCGCGAGGCGGATGTCCGCGCGCAGTTACAGCGTCCCGCGTTCAGCCGCGTCGCCGATCTCGACATATCGTATCTTCCCTACGGCGAGCTGGAGAGAAACCGCGAGGCAATCGCCAGGTTCGGATCGGGGCTTAAAGCGATCAAAGCCATCTCCAGCAAGCTGGCTTGATCGAGAGAGGTAAGGGGTACGCGCGCGCGCCGCGTATTTTCAAATGGGCGGGGGCTCAGCTGGAGATGAATGATGCATCAGATCGATCCCGAGATGAAGGCGTGCATGGACGCCTGCCATGAATGCC
>NZ_CAMLAC010000216.1 GCF_946477935.1 uncultured Sphingomonas sp.
GAGTATCGTCGGCAGCGTCAGATGTGTATAAGAGACAGGGATGGGGTTCAGGAGCGGGGTGGTAAGGGGGGTTATGGTCATTTTTATAATGTCAGGCGCATGATGCGATCTTCGTCGATCGTGTCGCCGACGGCGAAGTCGTAGCGGCCGATGTCCTCGAACCCGTAGCGGGCGTAGAAGCGCTTGGCACGGTGGTTGTCGACATAGACCGAGAGCAGCATTTCGGACGCGCCCTGCGCGGTGGCGTGGGCGAGCGCCCAGTCCATCAGGGCGGGGCCGATGCCGGCGCCGAGCCATGCCCGCCCAACGTAAAGCTGGTGCAGTTCGATCGCATTCGCGGACCAGTCACCCGGAAAGGCGACGGGGCCGAGCTTGGCGAAGCCGGCGATACGGTCGCCATCGAATGCCACCTGGATGTGCCAGCCGGGGCGGCCGATCTGCGAAGGAAGCCCGGTGGGGCCGAACGCCTCGTCCAGAAAGGTGGCGAGGTCGCGGGCGCTGTAGAGCGTGCCGAAGGTTTCGGTGAAGGCGGCGCGGGCGCAGGCGGCGAGCGCGTCGGCATCCTCTGCACGGGCGGAGCGATAGGTGATCATTCGCCATATCCCGCCGGAACCGGCCAGTCGGGGCGGGTGATCGCCAGCGCGCGGAACAGCGTGCCCATCGCATCCATCAGGCGGACGCGGTCGGCCATCAGCGCCTCCGCCTTGTCGGGGGTGCTGCGGGCCAGCGCCGCAGTGCGCTGGTCGATGCCGAGCTGGCCGAGCAGATCGCGCTGGGTGACCGGGCCGAACGCGGTGGCCCCGGCGCTCTGCGCGGCGGCGGCGAGGGTGGTGAAGTCGACATGGGCGGACAGGTCATGCTCGCCGGGGGCTTCATAAGGGTTGGCGAAGGCGTGGCCGCGCACCGCCTGCAGCGTGTCGGCGAGCGCGGGGCCTTCGTACCCGTAATCGATCGCCAGCATCGCGCCGCCCTGTGCGGCGATGCGCGCGGCGAGGCTGCGCATGATCGCAACCGAATGGGGCGACACCTCGATGATCGAGCCGGGGGGCGAATCGCGCAGCGTCTCGGGGATGGCGGGGACGGGGACGGCGGGGCCGGCGATGGGGAGGAACAGCGTATCCTGCGCGGCGACCAGACGCTCGTGCCAGCCATCGCCGCGCTTCACCAACTGGCGAATCGGCAGCGCGTCGAAAAATTCGTTGGCGACGACGATCAGCGCGGTGTCGGTGGGCAGCGTGTCGACGCTGTCGTGCCAGGTCGCGTTCGGCACACGCGCCTTTTGGGCTTCGCGCAGTGCAAGGCTGGTTTCGACGAAATGGACGGGGGGCACGAGGCCGGCCTTGGCCATCGCGCGCAGGGCATCGGCGGCAAGCGTGCCGCGACCGGGGCCGAGTTCGACCCAGGCAACCTGCGGGCGGCCGGCGCGGTCCCACAGGTCGGCGCACCACAGGCCGATCAGCTCGCCGAACATCTGGCTGATCTCGGGGCTGGTGGTGAAGTCGCCACCGGTGCCCAGCGGATCGCGGCTGGCATAATAATGCGCGTTGGCGGCGGCCATATATTGCGACAGCGGGATGGGTCCGGCGAGCGCGATGGCGCGGGCCATGCGCTCGGGAAGTGCCTCCTCGGCGGTGCGGACGAAATCGGCCGGGGGGATCAGGGGGGAGTCGGACGCCATCGTCAGGCGACGCTGTCGGGGCCGGCGATCGGCTCGACCCGCTGGCGGCGCTTCGGCGCGGTGAGGACCAGATAGAGACCGCCCGCAATCATCGGCACGCACAGCCACTGGCCCATGTGGAGCCCGGTCTGTTCGGCGAACTGCCGCAACTGGCTGTCGGGTTCGCGGAAGAATTCGACGATGAAGCGGGCAAGGCCGTAGCCGAGCACGAACAGGCCGACGAGCTTGCCCGGCTCGTAGCGTGCTTTCGTGCGCCAGAAGGCGAACCACAGGATGGCGAAAAGAAGGAGGCCCTCAAGACCCGCCTCGTAAAGCTGGCTGGGGTGGCGGGCCGGATCGGGGATGCCGAAGGGGACGGTGCGCGGAAAGACGATCGCCCAGGGCACGTCGGTCGGCTTGCCCCAGAGTTCGCCGTTCACGAAGTTCGCCAGCCGGCCGAAGAACAGGCCGAAGGGAACGCAGCAGGCGATATAGTCGTGGACACGCAGCCAATCGAGCTTGTGCTTGCGCGCGAACAGGATGAGCCCGAGCGAGGTGCCGATCACGCCGCCATGGAAGCTCATGCCGCCGTCCCACAGCCGCAGGATGCGCAGCGGGTGCAGGATCATTTCCGGCGCGTAGAACAGCACATAGCCGATGCGGCCGCCCAGGATGATGCCGAGCGTGGCGTAGAACACCAGATCGTCGGCATGGCGCCGCGCCATCGGGGCGCCGGGCTGGGCCAGCAGCTTCAGCAGATACCACCAGCCGATGAGGATGCCGGCGATATAGGCCAGGCTGTACCAGCGCAGCGTGAAGAAGCCGATCGAGAAGACATCCGGGTGCAATCCCAGATCCTCGAAGCGGATATGGCCGGTGCCGGCCGCGAGCAGTTCGATCAAGGCTTTTCCCTCATGGTCCGCGTCTGCATAGTGGCGGGCAACGGCAAGACCAAGAGCCCGATAAAGGAGAGAGCGATGCGGACCGAGCTGGACGGGCGGATGGACGCGACGGTGGCGGCGCTGACCGGTGCGGAGGGGCCGCTGGCGCTGGGTTCGATCGCGCGGCACGGCGTCGACCTGCCGGTGATCGCCGCCGCGCCGCCCAGCCTGCCCGCCTATTTCGCGCATTTTTGTGCGCAGCATGGTGCGGCGACCTTTCTGGTATCCGGCGAGGAGCGGCTGAGCTTTACCGAGACCTATGATGCCGCGCTGCTGGTGGCGAACGGCCTGGCGGCGCGCGGGGTGCGCAAGGGCGACCGGGTGGGCATCGCGATGCGCAACTCGCCGGCCTGGATCGTGACCTATATGGGGGTGCTGATCGCGGGCGGCGTGGCGACGTTGCTCAACGGCTGGTGGCAGGCGGACGAACTGGGGCAGGCGACGCGCGATGTGGCGTGCGCGCTGATCGTGGCGGACCTGCCGCGTGCCAAGCGGCTGGAGGGCGTGCCCGATCTGGCGGCGCCGGTGGTGGTGCTGGACGATCACCTGCCGCTGGGACAGGCGCTGACCCCGCTGATGGCGCCTGAAGGCGCGACCGCCGTGCCGTTGCCGGTGGTGGGACCGGACGATCATGCGACGATCCTGTTCACCAGCGGATCGACCGGCTGGTGCAAGGGGGCGTTGTCCGACCACCGGGCGGTGGTGCAGGGGACGTTCAGCTTCCTGACCCAGGCCATGACGATGCTGAGCATCAGCACCGCGGACGGCAATCCGCCGCAGGGGCAGCCCGCGACGCTGCTCAGCCTGCCGCTGTTCCACGTCACCGCCGAGGTGCCGGTGATGCTGCAAAGCTTCGCGATGGGGCGCAAGCTGGTGCTGATGCCGAAATGGGATGCGCAGGAGGCGATGCGGCTGATCGCGGCGGAGCGGGTGACCTATTTCGTCGGTGTGCCGCTGATGGGGCTGGAGATGCTGAACCATCCGCGGCGGCCGGAGTATGACCTGTCGTGCCTGGTCGATCTGGCGGCGGGCGGCGCACCGCGGCCGGTGGAGCATGTGCGGCGCATCGCGGCCGAGATGGGGGGCACGGCGCCGCTGATCGGCTATGGCCTGACCGAAACCAACGCGACGGGATCGGGCAACTGGCGCTCCAACTATCTGGCGAAGCCCGATTCGGCGGGGCGCGCCTCGCCGCCGCTGGTCGAGTTGAGAATCGTGGACGATGACGGGCGCGCGGTGCCCCAGGGCGCGCGCGGCGAGGTGGCGATTCGATCGGTCGCGAACTTCCGCGAATATTGGGGCCAGCCGGACGCCACCGCGGCGGCGTTCACCGCGGATGGCTTCTTCCGGACGGGCGATATCGGGCTGCTCGACGAGGACGGCTATCTGTTCATCGTCGACCGCAAGAAGGACATCATCATTCGCGGGGGCGAGAACATCAGTTGTCAGGAGGTGGAGGCGGCGCTGTATGCGCATGCCGGGGTGGCCGAGGCGGCGGTGTTCGGGCTGGAGGATGCGCGGATGGGGGAGGTGCCCGGCGCGGTGGTCCATCTGCATGACGGGGCGGATGTCGATGCCGCCGCGCTGGAGGCGTTTCTGGGCGAGCATCTGGCGGCGTTCAAGGTGCCGCGCCGCATCTGGATCGTGGACGAGGCGCTGCCGCGGCTGGGGACCGAGAAGATCGACAAGGTGACGCTGAAGGCGCGGTACCGGGCGCTGGTGGCGGCCTGAAGGGGGAGCGGGCCGGCACCGCCTAGATTGGCTCTTTCGCCAATCTCCAGACAGCCTGTAAGGCCCGGGCCATGACGATGATCGGCAGGCGGACGTTGCTGGTGGGGGGCGGGGCCGGACTGGGGCTGGTCGTGGCCTGGGGACTGTGGCCGCGCGACTATGCGCCGGGGCTGACCGTGGGGCCGGACGAGCGGGCGTTCGGTGCGTGGCTGAAGATCGGGCGCGACGGGCATGTGACGGTGGCGGTGCCGCAGGCGGAGCATGGGCAGGGCGTTTATACCACGCTGCCGCAAATCGTGGCGGACGAGCTGGGCGCGGACTGGCGCACGGTGGCGGTGGCCCCGGCGCCGGTGCATCCGCTTTATGCCAATCCGCTGGGGCTGGACGAGCTGTTCGAGCATGGTTTCGATGCGGTGCCGGCGGCGTGGCGGGGGGAATGGGCGACGCGCAATGCGGCGATGGTGACGGCGGCGTCCTCCTCCATCCGGATGTTCGAGGCGCCGGCGCGTGAGGCGGCGGCGGCGGCGCGCGCGCTGCTGATCCAGGCGGCGGCGCGGCGGTGGGATGCGGACTGGACGGACTGCACCGCGCAAGCCGGCTTCGTCATCCATGCGGGCAAGCGGCTGCGCTTTGCGGAACTGGTGGACGAGGCGGTCAGGCAGACGGTGCCCGATCCGCTGCCGATCGGGGTGCAGGGCGCGGGCGCGCTGATGGGCAAGGCGGTGCCGCGGCTGGATGCGCCGTCCAAGGTCGACGGGTCGGCCAACTTCACCGCCGACATCCGCCTGCCCGACATGGTGCATGTCGGGGTGCGGCGGGGGCCGATCGGGAGCCGGCTGGTCGGCATCGACCGTGCGGCGGCGCGTGCTGTACCGGGCGTGGTCGAGGTGATCGAGACCGAGGAATGGGTCGCGGTGGCCGCGGCGACATGGTGGACCGCCAGCCGCGCATTGGATGCCAGCCATCCGCGCTTCGCCACCGAGGGGCCGGGTCCTTCCACCGCATTGATCGCGGCGGCGCTGGATGCGGCGCTGAAAGATGACGGGCGATCGGTGGCGGCAGTCGGCGATATCGAGGCGGGGCTGGCACAGGGTCGGGCGGTCAGCGCCACCTACCGCGTGGCGCCGATGGTGCATGGCGGGATCGAGACGCCGGCTGCGGTGGCGGCATATCGCGACGATCGACTGGAGATATGGGCGCCGACCCAGGCACCGGCGCGCGCGCGGGCGGCGGCGGCGGCAGCGGCGGATCTGCCCGAGGACCGGGTCACCGTACACGCGATGATGATCGGCGGGTCGTTCGGTGCGGCGCTGGAGCATGACGCGGTGGCGCAAGCCGCATCGATCGCGATGCGGCTGAAGCGGCCGGTGAACCTGATGTGGTCACGCGGCGAGGCGTTGTTGCAGGATCATTACCGGCCGCCTGCCGTCGCCGAGATGACGGCGCGGCTGGGGGCGAACGGTGCCGTGCTGGGCTGGCAGGCGAAGATCGCGAGCCCCGAGACGGGCAAGGCGCTGGCGGCACGACTGGTACCGGGGCTGCCGCGGCGGATGCTGCGCGAAACCTATGCCACCGGGGGGGCGGTACCGCCCTACCGGGTGCCGGCGATGGCGATCGACCATCACGTCGCCGATATCGGCGTGCCGACCGGGCATGTGCGGGGCGGGGCGCATGGTGCGAGCTGCTTCTTCACCGAAAGCTTCGTCGACGAACTGGCGCGGGCGGCGGGCGTGGAGCCGCTATCCTTTCGCATCGGCATGCTGGGGGGCGAGCCGCGGCTGGCGCGCTGCCTGTCCACCGCGGCGTCGCTGGGTGGATGGGAAGGCGGGGTGCCGGGGAGCGGGCAAGGCATTGCCGCGCATGGCTTTCGCGGCAGTTACATCGC
>NZ_CAMLAC010000217.1 GCF_946477935.1 uncultured Sphingomonas sp.
GACCGCCGCCGCTTCCTCGCCAACGCCTCCGCCGACGCCCACCGCCTCGCCCAGCTCATCACCCGCCTGCTCGACCTCGCCCAAGCCGACCTCACCACCGCCCACCCCCGCCAATCGACCGATATCCGACCGATTCTGCATCATCTGGTGGATGCGTTCACCGACGCCCGTTTCCGCGTGAGGCTCGATCTTTCCGAGAAAAACCTACCCATCGCCATCCCGGCGGCGGCATTGGAAACCGTCTTGTCCACGCTGCTGGAAAACAGCCGGCAGGCAGAGGCACGTCACGTGATTATCACACACGATTCCAATGAAATGACACTGGGTGTCACCGATGACGGGAATGGCATAGCACCCGGCGACCTCAGCCGCCTCTTCGACCCCTTCTTCACCACCCGCCGCGACGCGGGCGGCACCGGCCTCGGCCTCACCATCGCCCGCTCCCTCCTCGAAGCCCATGGCGGCACCATCACCACCACCAAAGCCGGACCAGGAACAACCTTCACGATCGCCCTGCCCCGGCTATAGTCAGACGTCCCTTAGACCTTCGCCTGGAACGACCCTTCCTCCGAATAGATCTGCACATAGCGCCGCGTAATGACGGGCAGATGCTCATCGATCCACTGCGCCATACGCTCCTCCTCACCCAGCGACTGCTTCAGCGCCGTATGCGTACCCCCAAACCCGCCATCATCGGCCAGCGTCAGCAGGGATTTGTAGCTGGCGATCTCGAAATGCTCGAACGCGTAATTGGCGAAGCTGTTCTTCAGTATCTCGTCCCCCGCCACGCTATGCGTGATCGCCGCCATGCTGCCACTCAGGCTCAGCGCCGTGTCCTTCAATGCGGAATGACTTTCGTCCAGCGAGGCCAGGATTTCTTCCAGGCGGCTGATCTGCCCGTGCGTTTCGTCAATATGCGCACGCAGCCGATCGGCCACCTCCGGATAGTTTGCGATCCGCTCCACCTGCGGTGTCATGATCGACAGCGCCTGCTTCTCGACCGCATGCGCATTGCGCAACCCGGTCACGAATATCGTGCGCAAGCCGTCGTTCGTTCGACTGTCAAAGGTACTCGCCATGATCACCGATCTCCTAGATTGACCGGCGATAAACCTATGAAAGTTCGACAGAGTTTCGAAAAAACTAGCTGATCCAGGTTTGGATCACCAATGGCCCACAGGCCTTATCCCACGTAAGGCACAGGCTGGAGCGGGTGAAGGGAATCGAACCCTCGTCGTAAGCTTGGGAAGCTTCTGCTCTACCATTGAGCTACACCCGCACATCAGCGAACGCTCGCTGACTGAACCGGTGGCTGAGTTCCGGTCCACGGCCTCCGTGCCACGGTTTGGACCGCATCGTCAACATGGATAAGATCGACTCTGCGCCAGCATGCGCCCGCGAGGGGTAAGGCACAAGATCACGACAGTTCCGCGCGAAGGCGGAAGCCGCGGGAACGCTGCCGTGCCATGTCCTTGGCCGCGCGCAGGCCCAGATAAAGCAGCACCACACCCAATTCCGGCGTCAGCATTTCACCGAACGGACGCCGATCGCTGATAGCGAGCAGCGGAAGGCACGTCAGGAAGACGAGCAAGGCCGTGACATGCGCCGGGAAATCCCGGCGGTCACCCCCGTAGCGATAGATGACATAGGGTATCCAGCGACCAATGGCATGGCTGATGCACAGCAGCGCACCGACCGGCCCGGTGGGCAGCAACAGTGCATAGCCCAGGGTCCGCTCGACCTGCAGCACCAGCATCGGCACGAAGCGCATGCTGGGTTGCAGGGCGTTGAACCAGATAAAGGTCGCGCGCGTAAGGCCGATCAGCAACATGGCGAATAGCCAGTTCCATGCGAACATCCGCAGATCGGCGAGCAGGCCGTCGCTGCCATCGACGCCAAGCCGGCCCAGTGTCTCCACCCCCGCGCCCAGACCGGCCAGCACCGTCCCGAAAACCCATGCCCATCCCGGACAGAAGTGCTTGCTGTACCGAGCGAACTCAGGGCTTACGACCGGCTTCGCCTCTTTGATAAGGCCGACGCGATCATTGTCGAAATAACCGATTTCATAGACAGCGAAGAACGCCAGAAGATAAAAGCCGAGCGCAACCGTAAATGGCAGGATCGTCGGACTGAACACCGCGAAGGCCAGCCACAATACGGCAAAATCATAACCAAGCAGCCCGTTGAGGAGGTAATTCTCCTTCGGACGTTTCACCTTGGACGTGTAGGCAAGCGGAATCATCGGGGTCAATCCGGCCTGCTCATACACGGCTTCGGGCCAACGGACGTAGAAGCCGTGCGCGCAGGCGCTGCACAGATCCTGATCGACGAAATTGTCGGTCACCACGATGCTTCGCGTCAGATCATCGGCGCCGATTGCACATTCCAGCGCATAGCCTTTGCCGATGGCGCGCAGACGCGGCGCATCGCGCAAGGAGGAGGCGACCACCACCTCCATGCCCGGATCGATCGCCGCTACGAGGGGCTTTACGATGAAGTCGAAACCATAGGTGGCGACGACGATGCGTTCGGGGCGAATGGCAGCGATGTCACGCAGCAGGCCTGCATTGACATGGGCGCGCCCGATCTTCGCGGCGTGGTTACGCCACGCGATCACGCTCCATGGTGAGACCAGCACCACGGCCCAGATGCGTATCCAGTCGCGATAATAGTCCGGATTCTGGCGCGAACAGAGCCGCCACGGCTTCAGCAGCCCCAGGATCTGCAGAACGACGGCGACAATGATGGAGGGTCGCGCAAAGCGAATAAACTCTTCCGTCGAGTTTCGCAGCCACAATGTTTCGTCAAAATCGAGTACGGCGTAAGCGGGCCGGAAGCCGATATCCTGTAGACGTTGAGCAAGGTCGGACTCGTCGGTCCAATCGGGCACGATAGCCGGCTTTGCCATGATCGACTTTCATTGAAGTGCGAACGATGTTCCTGCTTTTCCACAAAAGAAGCACAGGACATAATGCCCTATCCTGTTGCATCCTTCTCCTACGCGAACAACCTTCAAGCAATCACGGCAATATTTTGAAACAAAATCGGATTTTCATAATACCAAATAAAAGGATGATTTAGCCATTAAGTGTTACAATAATTTACGCTTCCTCCACGGACGCTATTCTATTGGGTAGAAGCGGATGAGGGTAAAGTTCGGTTTACGGAAGAATTTCTGTCATGTTCACATGGCGACGCCGCCGGATGACACCAAACTATGCGGCGGCCAGCGTTCCACGGTCATCGGGCAACGTCACCCGCCCGTCGCATCATGCCGACACGGATCGAGCATCGCAACGCAACCTGCGTATGGACGTAAACGACCAGCGGCGCTCGAGCAGGCCGGTTCGAAAGCCTACCCGTCGTCATTACCATAGTTGAACGCTGATCTACGCTACCCGACCGGACGAACGCCACCTGCCGTCCAGCATCGCAAGCAGAAGTTCGGGATAGCTCCATCCATCGGCGCGCGCCGCGATCGCCGACAGGCAGTCCTGATCGCTCCGCCCCGGCCGGCCGGGTCCGGTCATGTTCGGCTTCATGTTCAGATCGAACAGCCTGAAGCGTCCATCCCGCCCCTCGCGACAGTCGATCCGGATGGCTGCGCGGGCGTCGACCTGCTCGGCCGCAGCGACGCACGCTTCGATCATCGCCGCAACGGCCGGATCGCCCAGCCGGCTTGCAGCCATCGCCTCGCTGTTCGCCGTCACGGGAACATCGCCGTTATAAGGAGCAACGCCGCCCCGCTGATCGAAACGGCGTACCGGGCGAAGCGCCCAGTGTCGTGTCTTGCACGCGCCGTCCGGCCCCGGCGATGATGGCGGCATCACCGTGACGGTCACTTCTTCGCCCGCCAGATACTCCTCGACCATCAGAAGGTCGCCGAAGGTCGCCTTGTCAATCAGGTCGATCGCTGCCGCTTTCAGCGCGGCGAGATCGGTCACGCGGGTCACGCCCTGGCTACCGCGCCCACGAACCGGTTTGACGATCATCGGGAAGTCGAGCGCCTCCCGCGCGACGATCGCCTCCACGTCCGCCAGCGCATGCACGCCGTCGCGCGCCGCGCGCGACAGCAGGAAGGATCGTGCCACCGGCAACCCGGCGGCGGCCAGCATGCGGTTGGTGTCGAACTTGTCGTCATAGGCCTGCATCGCGGCCGGTAGCTGACCGACGATCGCGACCCGGTCGAGCACATGCTCCAGCGGGTGGCCTTCGAACAGCACCGTATTCGCCCACAGCGTGTCCGCACCTGCCGCGATGGCAGCGGCGATGCCCTCCGGGGTATCGGGGAACACCCAGTCGAGCGCGGTAGCCGGATCGGGCGATGCTCTGGGTACGACCACCCCCTGCCCCGCGTTCTTGAGCGCATAGGCGATATCGGCCCCGCCATCGGAATAGCCGCCGGGCTTCGCATCCTTGCGCAGTCCACCGATCACCGGCGGCGGCAGCGCTTGATACAGGATCGCCACGCTGGCAGGTGTCGGGGGGCGATCGGTCATACGGGCTTCCTCTTTGAACGGCTTGGCCGCTCCGTGCCGTTCTGAAGCCACCCGCGCAACAACATGGTGACCTCGCCCGGCCGTTCGATCGGCGCAAGGTGCCCGCAATGCTGCAGAATATGAAAGTCTGCGTGCCCGATCCGCTCAGCGAGGGCCGCCGCATCCTGGGGCAAGCAGATACGGTCGCGGTCACCCACGGCCACCAATGTCGCCACCCGTACCGCAGCGATCGCCGCGTCGAGATCGGGACGCTCCAGAAGGGCGCGTTGCTGGCGTTCGAAAACTTCCGTACCGACACGTTCCGCCATGGCCTGAACGGGGCCGCTGACGATCGGCGTCAACATCGGGTCGGCATGTGGCGCGGTGGCGAGCAACCCCTGCTCCCCCACCGTTCGCGCGCGCATTGCCATGCTCGCGCGTGTGGCGAACAGGGCGACCCGCTCTATTCGCTCGGGGGCCTGCCGGATCATCTCCAACGCCACATAACCGCCCAGGCTCACCCCTGCGACCGCCATCCGGGGCGGCGCATGCGCCAGCACACGCGCCGCCATGCCGGCCAGCGTGTCATCAACGGTCAGATCCCCCAGCTCGGGATGGGCCACGTCGCCCAGATCGAGGACTTGTCTGGCCCAGAGCTGCCCATCGCACCCCATGGCGGGAAGCAGGACCAGTGGCATCGGCTTTCGGATCATGACGGGGTCTCCGGACGGAATGCAAGCGGGGCGGCGATGAGAACAAGGGCGACGCGTGCCAGATGGGTGACGACGATGACGCCGGGTTCCAGCGCAAGACTGAGCGCCACCATGCTCATCTCGGCCAGCCCGCCGGGCGAGTAGGCAAGCGCGAGCAGCGCCACGTCGATGCCCGTCGCGCGTCCTATCGCAGCGGCGAAGGCAAAGGTCAGGATCAGGAGGATCAGCGTAGATCCCGCGGCGAGCGCCAGGATGCGCAGAAAGGCGCGCAGTTCCACCCCGGCAAAGCGGCAGCCGATGGTTGCGCCCAGTCCGACCTGCGCCGCGGCCAACAGCCAGGCCGGTACGCGAAAGTCGGTGATCCCGGTCGCGTGCAGGACGGCGCTGACCGCCAACGGGCCCATCAGGTGCCAGGCCGGCAGGCGCAACAATCGGCCGAGCGCCAACCCCAGCGCAAGGCTGATGCCGCCCCAAAGGAACAGCGCCGGCTCCGGCCATGGCGATGCTGCAGTAACGGGGGCGGCGGCGACGCTTGCCGGGGCATGAAAATGACGGATGACGAATGGCAGGATGAACACGACCAGGAAGATGCGCGCACCATGGATCAAGCCGATGGTACGTTCATCCGCGCCCCGCTCGGCTCCCATCACCACCATTTCGGCGATGCCCCCGGGCATCCCTGCAAAATACGCCGTCGCGGGGTCGAAACCTGCGATCCGCCGGAACCATAAGACGCAGAGCAGACCGGCAACCGCCAGAAACACGGGCAGCAGCAGCAGCGGCAACCACCATTCGCGGGCCAGCGCCAGCAGGCCGGGATGGAAGGAACTGCCCAGCACCACGCCGATGACCGCTGCCATCGGTCGCCGCGTGGCGCTGCCGGCGGCGACTGGCAGCCCAACGATGCTCGCCACCGCACACGCCGCCATCGATCCCAGCACCCAGGGC
>NZ_CAMLAC010000218.1 GCF_946477935.1 uncultured Sphingomonas sp.
TCGATCACCCCCTCGAGCGCCCCCACCACGCCCAGGATCGCATCATAGAAGCGCTTGGCCTCGGCGATGTCGTTCGCCCCCAGCACGACATGGCTGAACATCAGTACACGACCACCGAGCGGATGCTCTCGCCCGCATGCATCAGGTCGAAGCCCTTGTTGATCTCATCCAGCGACAGCACATGCGTGATCATCGGGTCGATCGCGATCTTGCCGTTCATGTACCAGTCGACGATCTTGGGCACGTCCGTCCGCCCCTTGGCGCCGCCGAACGCGGTACCGCGCCAGTTGCGCCCGGTGACGAGCTGGAACGGCCGCGTGGAGATTTCCTTGCCCGCCTCGGCCACGCCGATCACGATCGAGGTGCCCCAGCCGCGGTGGCAGCATTCCAGCGCGGTGCGCATCACCTCGGTATTGCCCGTGCAGTCGAAGGTATAGTCCGCACCACCATCGGTCAGCGCGGCGACCGCGGCGACCATCTCCTCGCGGCTTTTCCCCCGCGCATCGATGAAATCGGTCATGCCGAACTGCCGGCCCCAGCTTTCGCGCTCTGGATTCAGGTCGACGCCGACGATGCGGTTCGCCCCCACCATCCGCGCGCCCTGGATGACGTTCAGGCCGATGCCGCCCAGCCCGAAGACCACGACATTCTCGCCCGCCTGCACCTTGGCGGTGTTGGTCACCGCGCCCACGCCCGTCGTCACGCCGCAGCCAATATAGCAACTCGTCTGGAACGGCGCGTCCTCGCGGATCTTCGCCACCGCGATCTCGGGCAGCACGGTGAAGTTGGAAAAGGTGGAACAGCCCATATAGTGAAAGATCGGCTGCCCCTTGTAGCTGAACCGCGTGGTGCCGTCGGGCATCAGACCTTTCCCTTGCGTGGCGCGGATCGCGGTGCACAGGTTGGTCTTGCCCGACAGGCACGACTTACACTGGCGGCATTCGGGGGTGTAGAGAGGGATCACATGATCGCCGGGCGCCACGCTGGTCACGCCCGCGCCCACCTCGCGCACGATGCCGGCGCCCTCATGGCCCAGCACGCTCGGGAACAGCCCCTCGCTGTCCAGCCCGTCCAGCGTATAGGCGTCGGTGTGGCAGATACCCGTCGCCATGATCTCGACCAGCACCTCGCCGGCCTTGGGGCCTTCCAGGTCCAGTTCCACGATCTCCAGCGGCTTCTTCGCCTCGAACGCAACGGCGGCACGGGTCTTCATCGACAATCTCCTTGAGGCCCCGCCCTAACGCCGCTTGGGGGCGCCATGCAACCAACCGGGCCTCCCCGCCATTGACGCACCGCTACAGGAGACGATCCATGACGACGTTCAAGAAGGGCGACGAGGTGACCTGGAAAAGCCATGGCGGCACCGCGCACGGCACCGTCGAGAAGAAGGTGACCAGCGACACCAAGATCAAAGGCCATCAGGTCCGTGCCTCCAAGGACGAGCCGCAATACATTGTAGAGAGTGACAATGGCGGAAAGGCGGCGCACAAGGCGGGAGCGCTCCATAAGGCGTGATTCACACGCCCCCCGGACAAGGGGGACCGCTAGAGAATAGGAAGGACAGAGATGGCCACTGCCAAGCAGGAAGCCGGCGCCAAGAAGGCCGCGACGAAGCAGACCAACGAGGGCACGGGCATCCACGCCCCGGTCCAGCCGTCCGAGGAACTGGGCGCCATTGTCGGCAACGACAAGCTGCCGCGCAGCCAGGTGATCAGCAAGGTCTGGGACTATATCAAGTCCAACAACCTGCAGAACCCTGAGAACAAGCGCGAAATCCTCGCCGACGACAATCTGAAGAAGGTGTTCGGCAAGGACAAGGCGACGATGTTCGAGATGAACAAGTTCATCTCGGCCCATCTGAAGAAGTAAGAAACGTCGGGGGGCTCCGCCGCATGGCAGAGACCCCCGGCTTCTCCGCGCTAAGAGCCCGTTTGGAAACTCGCGAAAGAGCGAGTTTCACGGCGTGCCTCCAGCACCTTTCCAAACAGCCTCTATAATCCGAACCGGAAGCCGTACCCCACGCCCAGCGTGAACTGCGCGCGCCGTCCCCGCTCGCGTACCAGCGGCGAATCGCCTGCCGCCTCGCCCAGCCGCTCCAGGCTCCCGAACACGGTGATCGCGCTGCGCCGGTCCAGCGGATGCACCATCGACCCGCCGACGCCGTAGGACAGCACCCCGCCATCCGCATCGTAACGGGCAAGCCCGGTGCGCAGCGACTGGCCCGCATCCACCCCGAAATAGGTCTGCATGAAATCCGTGCTGGCAAGCGTCGCGCGTGGCCCGAAGCGCACGATGCTCCGCCTCAGCCGCGCCCGGTAGCAGGCGCCGATATCCGCGACCACCCCCTGATGCCCGCCAAAGCCCTGCCGCACCTCGCCGCGCACGCTCCATTGCCGGGTGGTCCCGAACGCCTTCTCGATGAAACCGCCAGCCTCTCCCGCTGCCTTGACGTTGCCCATGCCGACCAGCGCATCGCTACCGCCCGCGATCAGGAAGGGAGACCCGCCATCGCGCTCGTCGCGCCCGAAACGGATCTTCACCAGCGGCCCGGCGCGCCACCCGCCATCGTTCACCGCATTCCACCCGATCCCGTCCGGCACGGACGCGAACAGCACGTCGCGGTAATTGACGCGAAGATCCGGAAACACCGACAGCGACACGTCGCGCGATCCCAGCCACGCCGGGCTCACCACCGGCGCGGCGCCGATGGTGATGCTCCACCCCTCGGGCTGCGCCGGCGGTATCCGCGCCGGCGCCGCTTCCGGTCGCGACTCTTGTGCCTGCACCGGCCCGGCCAGCAACGCCGCCGCGATCAACCCCATTCCACGCATCACCATCATCCCCGATCAGCAGAGATCGAGGATACTGCCCCCTCGACAACGAGATAGCGATAGCGGCTCAGCCAACCGCGCCGGCCGCCCGACATACCACTTGCCCGTTAGTGCCGCGCCAACGACACAAACCGACTCCCCACCCGTTCGTCTCGAGACCCCCCACGTCCGTTCGTCTCGAGTAGCCGTCGAGTAGCAGCGTAGCTGCGTATCGAGATGAACAGGTGAACATGCTCCCAGCATGTTCAGGATCGTCCGGGGGACGATCCGACCTGCTCATCGTATCGAGAGACAGGTTGGCGCACCGGCGATGACTCGGCACGGAGGGGTTAGGTGCCCTGACACAGCACCTGGAGCAAGCTACGTTAAATCTGATCCAGCACGAACGGGGGCAGCGGGTCCGATATTGCGTCTGACGCTCTAACGCAGATCCAGTTCCAGCGGCTTGCGCGCAGCGCGCTTCGCCGGCGTCGGGCTCGCCTTCGCCACCGGCGGCCGAACCGCACGCGCCGCCGTTCGCGGCGCAGGAGACGGCATCGCCACCGGTGCCGGCTCGGGCTTTGCCACCACCCCCGCCTCGACCCGCGCCAGCCGATCCGCGACCAGCGTCGCATCCAGCATCTGCCGCGTGTCGCGCAGCGCCGCCACCTCGCGCTCCAGCGCATCGATCCGGGCCGCCATCATCTTCCACCGCACGGCATCTTCGGTGTCGGCGACCATCGCCTGCGCGGCCTTTTCCTGCCGCGCCCGCTCGGCCCGGTCCGCCGCATCCAGGCGCGCGGTATCGTAATCCGCGCCCGGCGCCCGTTCGCAACCGCCCAGCATCGCCCCAAGCATCGTCACCGCCACCAGCATCACGACAGGCAACGGCACCAATGGTCGCATCGCGGCAGCATCCGACTGATGGGAAAGGAAGGTGGTGACCCCGACTGGATTCGAACCAGTGGCCCCCAGATTAGGAATCTGATGCTCTATCCGACTGAGCTACGGAGTCACGCCGCGTCCTGATACAACCGCCATCGATGGCGGTCCAGTAGGCGTTCAGTTCAACTGCTTGGGCGGCGCCACCGGCAAGGGCAACGGCGCGATCGGCACACCCTCCTCGACCAGCGCCCTGGCCTCCGCCAGACTGGCCTGCCCATGGATCACCGTCTCGCTTGCCTCGCCGGCGTGGATCGCCCGCGCCTTTTCCGCAAAGGCGGTGCCCACCCAGGTCGAGGATTCCAGCGCCTTGGCCTGCGCGGCCGCCAGCATCTTCAGCGCCGCCTTCACCCCATCCGGCGATGGCGGGTTCCGGGACGGTTCCGGGCGCTGGTTGCCCTTGGCGGCGATCTGCGGTGCCATCACCGCCTTCTGAATATCCGCATCGTCGCATAGCGGGCAGCGCACCTGCCCCGCCTCGCGCTGCGCGGCGTAATCGGCGGACGATCCGAACCACGCCTCGAACACATGGCCGCCGCCGCAGCGCAGGTCGAACACGATCATGCGGGCACGACCTGCACGGCGGGGATCGGCCGTCGATGCGACAGCGCCGGCACGCGGGCCCGCACCTCGGCGGTGCGCGTCGCGTCGATCTCGGCAAGGCCCAGCCCCGCCGCCTCGCCCAGATCCAGCAGCACCTCGCCCCAGGGATCGACCAGCAGCGAATGGCCATAGGTCGCCCGGCCATCGTCATGCAGCCCGGCCTGCGCCGCCGCCACCACATGCACCCCCGCCTCGATCGCCCGCGCCCTGAGCAGGATGTGCCAGTGCGCCGCGCCCGTCGGCCGGGTAAACGCGGCGGGCACGCTGATCACCGTCGCCCCCGCCTCGGCAAGTGCCGCGAACAAGGCCGGGAACCGCAGGTCGTAACAGATGGCAAGGCCCAGCCGCCCTACCGGCGTATCGACCGCGACCGCCGCCTCACCCCCGGCATAGCGCGCCGATTCGCGCCAGCGCTCGCCGGTCGGCAGGTCGACATCGAACAGGTGCATCTTGTCGTATCGCGAGCGCACCACGCCGCGATCGTCGATCACGAAGCCGCGATTGGCATAGCGGCCATCGTCGCGCCGCACCGCCAGCGATCCCAGATGCACCCAGACGCCATGTTTCGCCGCCGCCTCGCGCGTCACGGCCAGCACCCGGTCCTCGTCCTCCGTGACGATCGCCGCGGCGGCGCGCGCCGGATCCTGGTCGAGCAGCCCCGACATTTCCGGCGTGAACACCATGGCGGCGCCCTCCGCCCGGCTCGCCGCGATCGCATCGGCGACTGCGCGCGCATTGACGGCGGGATCGATCCCGCTCGTCATCTGGAGAACGCCGATCCTCATGCCGCCAGCAGCGGATCCAGTCCTCCCCGCCGGTCCAGCGCCGCCAGATCGTCCGAGCCGCCGATATGGCGCCCGTCGATGAAAACCTGCGGCACGGTGGTGCGCCCGTTGGCGCGCTGGATCATCTCCGCACGCCGGGGGCCGCCCATCGTGATGTCGACCTCCTCGGGTTCGACGCCCTTGGAGGCGAGCAGCGACTTGGCGCGCGTGCAATAAGGACAGAACGCCTTGGTGTAGATTTCGACCTTTGCCATGTCCCGACAGGTGTGGATGCCGGCCGGGCTTGTCAATCATCCTCTGCCAGCACGCGCGCCCAGCACAGCAGCGTCACCGAGGCAGCGCCTGCCGCCAGCAAGGCCTGCGCGCACGCATCCGCCGTCGCGCCCGTGGTATGCACGTCATCGACCAGCACCACCCGCCGCCCGGTCACGGCCGCCCGGTCCACCACCCGGAACGCACCCCGCGTCACCCGCGCCCGGCCTTTGCGCCCCAGCCCGCGCAGCAGTGGCGTGCGCCGCCACCGCACCAGTGCCCCCGGCACATGGTCCACCCCCGTCGCCTTCGAGAGCGCCTGCCCCAGCAGCGCCGCCTGGTTGAACCCGCGCGCCCATAGCCGCCAGCGGTGCAGCGGCACCGGGATCAGCACGTCCGCCCCTGCCGGCATCCGCGCCACCATCAGCCGCGCCATCGTCTCGGCCAACCCGATCCGCCCGCCATGCTTCAGCTTGACCGGCAGCATCCGCGACACCGGTCCATACGCCACCACCGCGCGTATCCCCGCCAGCCGCGGCGGCCGCGCGATGCACGCCGCGCACCGCGCGCCCACGCCCCTGTCATGCCCGAACGGCCGATCGCATCCCGCACACGCCGGCGTCCCCAGGAAGCGCAATCCGCACCAGCAGGTGGCGCAAAGCCGGTGATCCGCTTCCACCACCGCCCCGCATGCCGGGCAGCGTCTGTCTCTTATACACATCTCCGAGCCCACGAGACGTAGAG
>NZ_CAMLAC010000219.1 GCF_946477935.1 uncultured Sphingomonas sp.
CGGCCCTCCCCCGGAGGCCCGCCAGCGCGGGGAACACCAAGGGCTGCTGCCCTTTCGTTCCCGAAGGAAAATAGACGGCCCCGTGTGGTCCGCCAAGCGCGGCACCCGACGCCCTAAGGGGCGTCGGCCGCGCTAGGGCGGCCTGCCCGCACCAGGCCATCGATTTTCCTCCTCCCTCCCCATCCCGCTCCTCGCCGGAGAGGCAGACCCGGTTGCTGCGGCAACCGGCTTTCAGCCGCAGGAAGAAGGAGGAAAGAGAATGGCTTACACCCGATACAAGGGCGATCCCTACTGGAAACGGGCCAATGTGGACGGGACCAGCGCGGACGGCACCCCCTACCGCCGTGGCGAGCGCGTGTTCTTCTATCCGCGTTCCGGCGCGACCTACGCAGGGGACGGCGCGGCGCGCGCATCGGCCGAGTTTGACGAACTCGCGAGCCTCGAAGGCTGACCCCTCCCCCATCACCGAACCTTATTCAGATCAGGAGCATCATCATGGGTATCATCACCGTCAAGCTGTCGCAGCTTCGCCTTTCCCCGCTCAATCAGCGGCGCGTGAAGCCTTCCGCCGTCGAGAGCATGGCCGACGACATTGCCGCGCACGGCCTGTTGCAAAACCTTGTCGCCTATGAGGACGAGGGCCTGTTCTATGTGTTCGCCGGAGGGCGGCGCTATCGCGGCCTCAAAGAACTGGCGAAGCGCAAGCAGATCAAGAACAGCGACGCGTTTCCCGTCGAGGTCCGCACCAAGGAAGAGGCCATCGAACTGTCGCTCGCGGAGAACTTCCAGCGCGAGGACATGCACCCGGCAGACAGCATCCGCGCCTTTGCGGCGCTACGCGATACCGGCATGGACGCCGAGGAAATCGCTGCCCGGTTCGGTCAGGCGGTCAGCTTCGTCTATAAGATGCTTCGCCTTTCCGCGCTGGCACCGGCGCTGATCGACCTGATCGCCAAGGACCAGTTGTCGCTTGAGGCGGCGCGCGCGCTCACCCTCACTGACGACCACGACCAACAGGTGAAGGTATGCAAGGCGGCGAACGGCCACGCCCACACCATCCGGCGGATGCTCACCACCGAGAAGGTGGACACCACCAGCGGCGCGTTTATCTTCGTCGGGCGCGACGCCTACGAGGCGAAGGGCGGGACGATCACGGTAGACCTGTTCAGCCAAGGGGCCGAGGGGTTTGCCGACCATCCCGAGCTTGTGCAGGAACTGGCGGAGGACAAGCTGGACGGTATCGCCGACGAGTATCGCGCGATCGGTTGGCATGAGGTCCGCGCCACGCTGGACCGGCCCTACGACCTTTCTCGCCGGAGACCTGGAGGAGGTCGTGCAGGATCGCATCCGCGACGTTCTCGATGGTCCCGGTCTCGGTGTTGTCGAGCGTGGCGAGCTGTTCCATCAGCCGCGTATCGTCGATCTGGTGATCGCCGCCCGCGACGCACGCAACGCGCCCTCCTGACGGGGGCGCGCTTGCGCGCGATAGTGCCGTGCGGAGATCCGCACCGCGCAACTCTCGCCGATCGCGATGCGCGCGACCGGCGCTAGGGGAACACCAAGGGCGCTGCCCTTTCGTTCCCGAACGACAATCGACCGCCCGTGTAATCCGCCAACCGCGGCACCCGTCGCCGGAGGCTTCGGCCGCGCTAGGCGGCTCGCCCGCACCAGCGGTAGATTCTCGCTCCCCCTCCCCATCCCGTCCTCGCCGGACAGGCAGGGCCGTGAGGCCGAGCGGCCTTGCGGCCCATGCCAGAAGGAGGATCAGTGATGTGCAGCCCCGAACAACTCGACACCATCCGTCGCCTTAATGACCTAGCCCGGAGCCAACCGGGCACCGCATCCATCGCCAACGTCACGCTGGGTTTCCAGTCTCTCCCCGACGCGGATCGCTTCGCGGCGCTGGCGGCGATCGTCGGCTTCTCGCAATTCACCGGCGACAACGATCCTCACGGAGAACATGATTTCGGCGCGGTTTATCGGCTCGCGACGGGAACGTGGACGCAGGAGCGACCGAGCGACGACAAGGCAATCGCCGAAACCGTTTTCTGGAAGGTGGACTACTACGACAACACGCTTACCTATGGCAGCGAAGCGCCGTGGGATGAGCAACAGACCAAGCGCGTGCTGACGATCATGCTCGCGAGCGAATACTGACGTCCCCGGCGTGCGATCCGCGTTCAAGCGAGCGCGGATCGCGACGCACCGACCGGCTCTTATCGCACGTGATTTGTTGAGGAATCGCGTTGGAAGGCGTAGGGTTATGAGCAGAAAGGATGACCGCGATGGCCCAGATCGATCTTGAAACGCTGCGCGAGCGCATCCGCCAGATGGATTTCGAGCGCGGCAGCCCTGAACAGGTTGCGCTTTGGCGCGAGGACGTAGCGGAAGCCCGTGCCAATCTCGTTATCGAGGATATGACCCCGACCATCGACGAGGACGCGATGTTCTCGATGATGCTCGACGAGGGCGTTCCGCCCGCCCTCATGCCCTCGATTATCCTCAGTCTCTATCAGCCCGGAACCCGCCAGATCGCTGCCTGACCTTGGCAAGCGATCCTTATACATATCCCGGCACCGAGACGCTTCGTAACCGGCTCGGGATTACGGAAGACAAAACGCTTACCGAGGCCGAACGACGACTGACGCAGGCGCGCGGCGCGGAGGCTGCGCGCCTGACCTTTCCAGCCACCGCCGACGGCTACCGTGCCCTTCACAAACACCTGTTCCAAGACCTCTACGATTGGGCAGGCCAGGACCGCACCGTCAACATCGCCAAGGGCGGATCGAGCTTCGCCGCCGTCCCCTACATCGCGCGCGAACTCGACAAGCGGTTCGCCGAGGTAGGAGCGCAGAGCGGCTTGCGGGTGCTTCCTCGCGACGAGTTTTTCGATCGGCTCGGCAACCACATCAACGAGATCAACGCCATTCATCCCTTCCGCGAAGGGAACGGGCGCACCATGCGCCACCATGCCGCCCAGCTCGCCCGCGAAGCCGGCCACCCGATCCGCATCGCCGCGATCGACAAGGACCGTTGGATGGAGGCGTCCCGTCACGGCTTTCTTACCGGCGATCATCGCGGAATGGCGGCGGTTCTCTCCGCAGCGGCGATCAAGCGCGACCTCGCGCCCGAGGCGCGGATTGGCCCCGCAGGGATCGCCATGCTCCCCAAGCGCGCGCCGCCCGAGGGGCAACGCTACCGCGTGACGCT
The DNA here is from genome assembly GCF_946477935.1 of uncultured Sphingomonas sp. Lineage (GTDB taxonomy): Bacteria > Pseudomonadota > Alphaproteobacteria > Sphingomonadales > Sphingomonadaceae > Sphingomonas. The sequence continues at coordinate 3,211 of NZ_CAMLAC010000219.1, forward strand.
GACCAAGGCGCGCGAGGAGCTGGAACGCTATTTGCCGGCCGCTCGCCAACAGGCGGCCGATCGGCTGCGTGGGTTGATTAAGGAGGGTGCCCCCTCCCCCGCCATCGCCAACGCGCGCACCGAACTCGCCTATGTCCGCCATGCCAAAGGGCCGATCTATCAATCGCACCTTCTCACCTATCTAGGTGTCCGTCAGGTCGATGCCGTCGTGACGCCGCAGCAGACGCCGTTGGAGCGCGTGCGGGAGATCGGCGCAGCACTCGGTGTTCAAATCAACAACCAGCAGCCGGCCCAGCTCCAGCGCGCCGTGCGGTCGCTGGAGCGGCCGATCCTGCCCCCTGGTCACTCGCCGGGGCAGGAGCGGCTTGCCGAGCTGTTCCTGAAGAACACGCCGGAGAAGAACCAAGCCGATCCGCGCCTTGCGCCCGCCCAGGCAATCGTCGACGCGGCCATGAAGACCGCGCGCGATCGGGGCGAGAGCGCGCGCATGGTCGGAGCCATCGCGGAGTCGACGCGCCAGCTCGTCGCCGATCGGATCAAAGCGGGCGGATCGCTGGACGTCAAAATCGGCCGCGCGACCCCGGCGCAAGCGCCAGCACCGCGCGATAAGGACCGGAGTCGCTGACAGCTTTTGGAGGACGGGGGAATGTGCAATCGGTTGTGTGATTGCGGTCCCCGCCGCAAGCGGGAACCGGATTGTCAACGCAAGGAGATGCGGTCGTGAAACCTGATACGGTCACCGTCACAGATGAAACGTGAGTTGTCACCTTCGTGTCGAATATCTCAAAGTGCCTGCTTCCGGCATTCAGAATTGATATCAACCCTCCATGCTTCAAAGAACTTCATTTCCGGGTTGGGAAATATCAGATCGAGAGCGCAAAATACTCACGCTAAACTTTTATTGCGTTCTCTTGATTAAAACCGCGTAGTCGCGATTTTTGACATCCATGATCCGTCTTGCTCGGTCTTAACGTCAGCGGCAGGGATCGAACCCGCACCCCATTGCCGGGGATCGCTTTAGCGATACGTCTGCCAATCCTGGGGATGAGACCTCCCCGGTGCCGCGCGAAGTCTTCCCTACCGAGAAGAAGACCCCTCGGTGCGCCTGGGCGTGCGGTGATCGTCGCCGGGCAACCGGCCATTGGAGCCGGTCACGATGGAATGGGGCTTCGCGATCCAGGCGCCGAGCAAGCGCGACCCGGTCGTGAAGCTGGACAAGTATGTGACCCATGGCCGCAACCTCGCTTCATCGATGTGGAAGCCGTCGCTCGCCAACCCGGAGCGGCGCTGCCTTGTCCCGTTCACCCATTTCGCCGGACCCCACCCCGAGGGCGGGACTGGCGACGATGGCAAGCCCCGGCAGATGTGGTTCTTGATCCCCAATGAGCCGATCGCGTTCTTCGTCGGCATATGGCGACCGACTGTGCGTAGCGAAGCCTACGCCTTCGCCGAACGCGATCGTCTCGCCATGGCATCCCAAGGCGATGCCGGTAATCCTCCATCTGCGTGACTTCACCACATAGCTTGACGGGCCCCACGAAACGGCGCTGGCGCTGGTGCGACCCTATGATGGATGATGCGGACCGCGCTGCCTATGCGACCGGCGTGCTTCGCACCGGGAGCCGGATCGAGGGGCGACGCTGGTATCAAGACAATACCCTCGAACCTATCCGCGACGAGACGTTGCGCGAGGGATCGGTGCATAGCTTCATGAATAGGCAATCAGTACTAAGTTCAATTAACCATGCCATAACGGTTTCAATGCGACATGTCGGTGCGCTGAAGGCGCACCGAGGTAAAATATGAGCAGCATCTCCATCAATGATGTCATGGCTTTGCGGAACGCTGTCCTCGACAAGAACGCGGCGCTTCGGAACGTAGCAAGCAACCCGAACTCTGTCTCCGTGTCCGGGGCTGCGAAAGGAGCGGCTTTTGACGCAGCGATGCACACCGCGCTGGGAAAGGCGGATAGCCCAAATTCTGTCTCAGGCGTGGGCGGAGCGGCGGCCGTTTCGCAATCAGGACACGCCGATCTAGGCGGCTTCGCCGCTACTTTTCAGACGCAGCTTCAAAAAATTAATGCGATCAATGCGCGCGCTGGTGCTTTGACGGTTGCCTACGAACGCGGAGAGGAAACCGACATCGCGAAGGTGATGCTTGCGCGGCAGGAGTCCTCAATCGCATTCGAGGCGACGTTGCAGGTTCGCAACAAAGTGCTGTCCGCCTACAAGGACATTATGAGCATGCCGGTGTAGCGCAATCCCGAAAGCACCTCCCTGAGTCGTTAATCCCTGCTGAGAAATACGTTCACGCACCAGCCTCCGCCTACCTCCATTAGCTTCCCTTCGGCTTACGAGCACTGTTGTGCATGGACACGATCTTCCAGCTGCCGCCCACCTTTTTAAGTACGCTTGAGGCAACACCGAGCCGTTCGGCCGCCTCACCGGTTTTGGGCTGAATCCGGTAACGGTAGGTTTCGGTTGCAAGGGCAACCGGTCCCTCGAAGCGGACGTCGACCTTGTAGTCTGAGAAACGGAACGATTTGAACTGCTTCAGCTCGGGACCGAGATGATGAGCCAAGTACGTGGTGTAGCTGCCCTCAGATGCTCCTGTCTCGAAAATCTGCGCGTTGGTCGTGAACAGTCGCTCGGTTCCAGCGGCGTCAAGCTTTTCGATCGCCTTCTTGTACGACGACAGCACAGCCTTCACGGCGCGCGCATCAGCGGCTCGAGCGTCAGACTGCGCCCACGCCGCGGCGGGCAGAGCAATTGACAACGCCATGATCGTCTTCATCCCGATGTTCATTCCTGATCTCCCAAAATAAAACTCTCCACTTTAGGCTATCGCCGTTTGAGGCAATACGGGGACCGGTGAGAGGATGGTCGAAAACGTACGCTAAGCGTCCCGGCTTTGCTGG
>NZ_CAMLAC010000220.1 GCF_946477935.1 uncultured Sphingomonas sp.
GTGCATGCCCGACGAATCCGATCTCACCGGCACGCCCCAGCCCAATCCGCCCAAAGCGGAACCCCGCACGCTCGGCGATCGCCGGTTGAAACCCGCGACGATGATGATGGGCCATGGCTACGACCCGACCCTGTCGGAAGGCGCGCTCAAGCCCCCGATCTTTCTCACCTCCACCTTCGTCTTCCCCAATGCCGCCGCCGGCAAACGGCATTTCGAGGGCGTGACCGGCAAGCGCCCCGGCGGCGCGGAGGGCCTCGTCTATTCGCGCTTCAACGGCCCCAACCAGGAAATCCTCGAAGATCGCCTCGCGATCTGGGAAGAGGCGGAGGATGCGCTCGCCTTTTCCAGCGGCATGGCCGCGATCGCCACGCTGTTCCTGTCGCTGGTCCAGCCGGGCGATACCATCATCCATTCCGGCCCGCTCTACGCCGCCACCGAAACGCTGATCGGCCGCGTCCTCGGTCGCTTCGGGGTGAAATGGCTCGACTTCCCCGCCGGCGCCACCCGCGAGGAGATCGAGGCGGTACTGGCTCGCGCCGGTGACGGCCGCATCGCGCTCATCTATCTGGAAAGCCCCGCCAACCCCACCAACGTGCTGGTCGATATCGAGGCGGTGGTCGCCGCCCGGAACGCCCGCTTCCCCGGTGACGACAAGCCACCGATCGCGATCGACAACACCTTCCTCGGGCCGCTCTGGCAACAGCCGCTGCGCCACGGCGCCGATCTCGTCGTCTACAGCCTCACCAAATATGCCGGCGGCCATTCGGACCTCGTCGCCGGCGGCGTGCTAGGAAGCAAGACGCTGATCAACACGATCCGGTCGATGCGCAACACCATCGGCACGATCTGCGATCCCAACACCGCCTGGATGCTGCTCCGCAGCCTGGAGACGCTCGAACTCCGCATGAGCCGCGCCGGCGAGAACGCCGCCAAGGTCTGCGCCTATTTGCGCGACCACCCCAAGGTCGAACGCATGGGCTATCTCGGCTTCATCGCCGACCCGCGCCAGCAGGACATCTACGACCGCCACTGCACCGGCGCCGGCTCCACCTTCTCGCTCTACCTGAAGGGCGGCGAGGCGGAGGCGTTCCGCTTCCTCGACGCGCTGCGCATCGCCAAGCTCGCGGTCAGCCTCGGCGGCACCGAAACGCTTGCCAGCCATCCGGCGGCGATGACCCACCTCTCCGTCCCCGACGACCGCAAGGCCGCGCTCGCCATCACCGACAACCTCGTCCGCATCTCGATCGGCGTGGAGGATGCCGACGACCTCATCGCCGACTTCGAGCAGGCTCTGGCCGCGATCTAACGTACCCTCTCCCCTCGGGGAGAGGAGTGTGGGGTGAGGGGCAGACCAGCAGTGCTACGCGTGCTTGGCGGCCCCGCACCTACCCCGCCAGCGCCCGCGCCCGCCGCCGCTGCACCGAACTGCCGATCCCCAGGGCCTCCCGGTACTTGGCCACCGTCCGCCGCGCGATGTCGAAGCCCTTGGCCTGCAACAGCTCGACCAGCGTATCGTCGGACAGGATCTTGGCCCCCTCCTGCGCGATCAGCGCCCGGATCGCGCTCTTCACCGCCTCCGCCGACACCGCATCGCCCCCGTCCGCCGCCTGGATCGCCGAGGTGAAGAAGTATTTCAGCTCGAACAGCCCGCGCGCACAGCTCAGATACTTGTTGCTCGTCACCCGGCTGACGGTCGATTCGTGCATCTCGATCGCCTCGGCCACCTTCGCCAGCGTCAGCGGCTTCAGGTGCGCCACGCCGTGCAGGAAGAACGCTTCCTGCTGTTTCACGATCTCGGTCGCCACCCGGATGATCGTGCGCTGCCGCTGGTCCAACGCCTTCACCAGCCAGTTGGCGCTCGCCAGGCAGTCGTTCAGCCATGCCTTGGACGCCTTGTCCTGCGGCCCATGCGACAGCTCGTGATAATAACGCCGGTTGACCAGCACCCGCGGCAGGGTCGCGACATTCAGTTCGATCCCCCAGCCATTGCTGGTGCGGGCGACGAACAGGTCGGGCACCACCGCCTGCATCGCCTCCCCGCCATAGCGGCATCCGGGTTTGGGATCGTAACCGCGCAGCTCGCGGATCATGTCCGCCATATCCTCGTCATCGACGCCGCAGATGCGCTTCAACCGACCCAGGTCGCCCCGCGCCAGCAGGTCCAGATGATCCAGCAGCCGCGCCATGCACGGATCATATCGGTCCGCCTCGCGCGCCTGGATGGCCAGGCATTCGCCCAGATCCCGCGCGCCGACGCCCGTCGGGTCGAACGTCTGCACGATCGCCAGCACCGCCTCCACCCGCGCCACACTGACGCCCAGCCGCCCGGCGATCTCGGCGGTCGACACGGTCAGATACCCTGCCTCGTCGATCTGGTCGATCAGATGCGCCGCGATGAACCCGTCGGCGCCCGCCACCGCCACCGCCGCCTGTGCGCCCAGATGCTCGGCCAGGCTGATCTCGCCATCCGCCAGCGTGTCCAGATCGGGCGCCTCGCCCCCCATCGTCGCCCCGCTACCGCCGCTCAGGCCCAGCGCGCCGTCCAGCGCCGCGCCGCCATCACTCACGCTGTCCTGCTGGTGGCTTTCGGTGGCGTAATCCAGGTCGAGCGCACGGTCCTCGGCCGGTGCCGTACCCGCCACCAGTTCGTCCGCGCCCGCAGGTGCCTCCCGCTCGACGCGTTCGGGTCGCACCACCTCGTCGGTGGCGGGCGCCTCCAGCAGCGGGTTGCGCTCCACCTCGTCGGCGATGAACGCCTCGATCTCCAGGTTGGACAGCGTCAGCAGCTTGATCGCCTGCTGCAACTGCGGCGTCATCACCAGCGACTGGCTTTGACGAATATCGAGGCGGGGCGCGAGGCTCATCCGCGCCGCCATGGCAGGGGAAGGAGGCCGCCTGCCGCCATCGCGCTACAGCGAGAAGCCCTCGCCCAGATACAGCCGCCGCACATTGGCATCGGCGACCAGTTCGGCGGGCGATCCGGTAAACAGCACGCGCCCATCGTAGATGATGTAGGCGCGGTCGACGATGTCCAGCGTTTCGCGGACATTGTGATCGGTGATGAGAACGCCGATGTCCCGGCGCTTCAGATCCTTCACCAGATCGCGGATATCGGCGATCGAGATCGGATCGATGCCCGCGAACGGCTCGTCCAGCAGCATGATCGACGGGTCCGCGGCCAGCGCCCGCGCGATCTCCGCGCGCCGCCGCTCGCCACCCGACAGCGCCATGGCGGGGGCGGCGCGCAGCCGCGTCAGCCCGAACTCCTCCAGCAGCCGGTCCAGCTTCTCCGCCCGTGCCCTGGGATCGGGCTCGGACAGCTCCAGCACCGTCAGGATGTTCTTCTCGATGGAGAGCCCGCGAAAGATGCTGGTTTCCTGCGGCAGATAGCCCAGCCCCAGCACCGCACGCCGATACATGGGCAGGCCGGTGATATCGTCGCCGTCCAGCATGATGCGACCCGAATCGGGCTTCACCAGTCCCATCACCGAATAGAAGCAGGTCGTCTTGCCCGCGCCGTTCGGCCCGAGCAGGCCAATCACCTCGCCGCGCCCGACCGATACCGATACGTCGGTCAGCACGACCCGCTTGTCGTAGCTCTTGGCGATCGACACCACCTGCAGCCCGCGCGACACCGGCGGCTCGGCGATCGGCTCGGGCGTTGAACGCGCCTGCTGGATCGTATCGGGAGCGTCTGTCTGGTCCATCACATCGGCTCCTTTACGGCCGGCGTCGCACGCCTGCAAATCCGACGATCAGTTGCGATCGGGTACCGAGAAGGTGCCGGTCACCCGGCCGTTCGTCCGCGTCGTGCCGTCCGGCGCCGCCGAACCATTGTTGCCGCCGCCGGCCACCGCCGAACCGTCGATCACCGCGCGGCCGGTATCCATGTTGATCGTCAGCCGCCCGCCATTCACCGTGTTCCCGCCCTGGGTCAGCGAAACGCCGCCCAGCATCGTGATGACGCGGCGGTTCAGGTCATAGATGGCGTACTGGCTGCGCGCGGTCTGGTCCGGACGGCGCACGACGACGCTGCCCGACGCGTCCAGCCGCGACACCTGTGGATTACCCCCGATCACCTGGCCGGTATAGGCCACCGTCATCCGCGCGGCGTTCAGCGTCATCTCTGCCTGGCGCACCGCGACATTGCCGACCAGCACCGCGCGGTTCGCCTTGTCCTGCAACTCGATATGGTCCGCCCCGAAGTCGATCGGCGCGCGACTATTGTGTCGCTGCTGCGCGACGGCGGGCACCGCCAGCGCGGCGGTCACCGTCAAGAGAACGGGGGCCAGAAGGACGGATGCGAGGTGCGTCTGCATGGCGCGCTATCTCGGCCTTTACGGCACGATCCGCAAGCGGGCATTGCCGTCCAGCGTTACCGTTCTGTCCTCCAGATTGGCGCGCAGCTTGTTCGCGCTGAACGTGCCTTGTTTGGTGCGCCCGGTCACCGCACCGCCGCTCTCCAGCGTCCGCTGATGCAGGTCCACCGTCGCATCGCGGGTTTGCAGCGAATATCCGCCCTCGGACTGGACGTTCAGCGGCCCGTCCAGCCGCACCTGCTCGGTGCGCATGTCATAACGCCCGGTATTGGCACGAATGCTCGCCGGGCCGTCGCTCAGCCTGATCTCGGCGGCAAGCTGGCGCAACTGCACCACCGGCTCGGCCGAACTCCGTTGCAACGCCGATCCCGCGGTCAGCTCGAACGGCTGCCCCTTCGTATCCTGCCCGCGATACTGCGCCGCCTGGATCTTCAAACGCTCCTGCGCCACCTCGACCTTGTTCTTGTCGAGCACGAACGACACATCGCCCGACGAATAGACCGGCGCCATCACCAGAAACGCCGCCAGCACCCCGATCAACGCCGGCAACAGCCACCGCGCCACCGCGATCACCCGGTCATGCCGGCTGCCCGGCGCCGCCCAGATCTGGCGCTGCGAACGTTCGCGCTCGGCGATGGCGGACATGGCTATGCGCTCCCTCAGGCGTGGGCGAAGATATCGATCTCGGGCCAGCCGGCCAGATCGAGTTCGGCGCGCACCGGCAGGAAGTCGAAGCACGCCTGCGCGATCTCCGTCCGTCCTTCGCGCACCAGCCGCCGGTCCAGTTCAGCCTTCAACCGGTGCAGGTAACGCACGTCGGAGGCGGCATATTCCTTTTGCGCCTCGGAAAGTTCGGGCGCCCCCCAATCGGACGATTGCTGCGCCTTGGACAGCTCCTGCCCCAGCAACTCGCGCACCAGCTCCTTCAGCCCGTGCCGATCGGTATAGGTCCGCACCAGCCGCGACGCGATCTTGGTGCAATATACCGGCCCTGCGACCACGCCCAGATAGTGCCGGATCGCCGCGATATCGAACCGGCCGAAGTGATACAGCTTCAACCGGTCGGGGTCGGCCAGCAATGCGCGCAGATTGGGCGCGGCATAGTCGCTGGCCGGGCCGAAGCGCACCAGATGCTCGTCCGCGCCGCCGTCGGACAGTTGCACCACGCAAAGCCGGTCGCGCGGCGTGATCAATCCCATCGTCTCGGTATCTACCGCAATGGCGGCGCCGGTTGCGAACAGGTCGGCGGGAATGTCTTCTTCGTGCAGGTGAACGGTCATGCATCCTGCCCTAGCGCCGCGACGGCGCCGGCTCAATGCCGGTCTGCGCCCGGCACGATGGACAGCAATCGGCACGCTGCAATCGAAAATTCGCGAAAAACATCAATGCAGATTGTGCCGTGGGAGCAACAAAGCATCGTTTATTCAGCGAAATGACAGGAACGCGCACGAATTTATTCGCGAGACGTGGCGTTGTGCGCTATGGCTGGAGATAAGGCGCAAAAGATTCGGCGCCGAAAAACCGCGCTATCGTCCGGCGCTCGGTTTTTCAGGATTGGATTTGCGGGCGAACCGGGAAGACGAATAGGGCTTATGAGTTTCGACAAAGGCAGCCGCGGGCATCGTGGCGGACGTGGGCGTGACAAGCGCGACAGCTTCGGCGGCGGCGGCGACGATTTCGGCGGCGGCTTCGGCGGCGGTTTTGAAGATCGCGGCGGCTTTGGCGGTGGTGACCGCTTTGGCGGCGGCGGCGGTGGTCGCGGCGGCTTCGGTGGCGGTGGCTTCGGC
>NZ_CAMLAC010000221.1 GCF_946477935.1 uncultured Sphingomonas sp.
CACCCCCCACGGTTGCGCCGCGGATCCCCCCTCCCCCGAGGGGGAGAGGGCCGGCTTCGCGTCAGGCGCCGTTCTGCTTGAGGGCGCTCTCGATGTCCTTCCAGCTGATCGCATTGGGGACGACCTTGCCGTTGATGAGGAAGGTGGGGGTGCCGGACACGGTGCCGTCCTGCGTCTTGTCCTGCGTCTGCTTGGTCAGGCGGTCGATCTCGCCCATGTCGGCGAGGCACTGACGGGCCTTGGCCTCGGGGATGCCGCGCTGCTTGACGAAGTTGATGAGGTCCATCTGCTCGGCCATCATGCGGATCGCGTCGACGGGCTTGGCTGCCTGAAGCTGCTGCTGCATCGCCTGCGGCATGGCCTGCAGCTTGTCGTTGAAGCCGTTCTGCGCCTGGTACATCTGTTCGAGGAGCGGGAAGAAGGGCTGCGTGCCGCCGCACTGGCCGAGCAGGGCCGGCGGCAGATCGGGCGCGCCATGGACGAGGAACTCGCGGAATTCGAACGAGACCTTGCCGGAGCCGACATAATTCTTCGTCAGCGGCTCATAGGCCTCGCGCGCGAAGGCGCCGCAGGTGGGGCACAGGCGCGAGCCATATTCGACCAGCTTGATGGGGGCGCCCGGATTGCCCATCACATAGCCCTCCGCCGTATTCGACACCGTCTCGGTCCAGTTCTGGCCGGCGGGCGCCGCGACGGGGGCGACCGGGCTTGCCGCGGTCGTGCTGTTGCCGTCGCTGCCACCGCCGCAGGCGGCAAGAGCAAGCGAGAGGGCGACGGTTGCGAGACGAAGCTTCATGGAATGGATACTCCGATGGTCAGCGGGCGCCGGCGGCGCGCAACAGGGGTTCGAGGCTGGCCCAGGCGAAGCTGTCCGCCTGCTTGCCGTTGATGATGAAGGCGGGGGTGCCCTGAATGGTGTCGGGCGCATCGTTGGTCATCGCGACGATGCGGTCGATGGCGGCGCGATCGTTGAAGCAGGCCTGGATCGCGGGGGCGGTCAGGCCGCGCGCGCGCGCGATGTCGGTCAGGCCCGCGCCGTCGGCAAGCGCGCGAAGCTGCGCAGCCAGCGGATAGGCGGACAGGCGCTGCGCATTATTCTGGTCGAATTCCGACCCGCGCGGCAGCCATGTCTTCTGCGCGGCGAAAATCGCCTGATGGGTGGTGAAAAAGCCCTTCGCGCCGCCGCATCGTGCCAGAACGGCGGCCGCGAGGTCGAGCCGGTCGCGGATGAAATGGCGCAGCTCCAGGCTGGTCGAGCCGGAGCGGATCATGCGCCCCTTCAGCACCGCATCCGATTCGGTGGCGAAAGCGGCGCAGTGCGGGCAGGTATAGCTGGCATATTCGACCAGCTTCACGCGCGCGGCGGGGTTGCCCAGCACATAGGCGCCGGCGGGGGTCTGGGCGACATTGGTCGTCCAGTCCGCCTTGGGGGCCGCAGCGGTGAGGAGGGCGAAGCCGAGAAAGGCGAGGATCAGGCGCATCAGGACACCTTGGGCAAGCCGCGGGTGGCGGCGACGCCGGCGGCAAAGGATTCGAGCACGGCGCGCAGCTCGGGATCGGCGATCCCCTTCAGCCCGTCGCCCATTTCGGGGGGCACCGGCTGCGGTGCGGGCGGCGCCTTGCGTGCCGGCATGCGCGCGGGCAGCTCGCCCTGGCGGATCTGGATGCGGGCGACCGCCGGATAGCCGAAGAAGCGGTTCACCCGCTCGATGATCTCGGGCTGGATATGCTGCATCATCGGCGCGTGCGCACCGCGAACGACCAGCGTCAGCGTGCCGTCCTGCTTCTTGCCATGGGGAAAGCGAATCGATTCGGGGGCGCTGGCGGCGGACAGGCGTGGGCCGACAATGTCGGGCCAGCGGCTGACCACGGCGCTCTGCACGAAGCCGAAGCGGCGAAAGGCCGCGCCGCCGATGGCGGGCAGCAGTTCGGCCACCGCACGCGAGCGGTTCGAACGAACGGTTTCAGGTCGGGGGGCGCCGGCGCGCTTGCTCATGGGCGACGCCATGCCATAGCGGGCGGGTGGACGCCAAGCGATCTTCGATACCCGACCGGCTGCTCGCCTGGTATGACCGACACCGGCGCGACCTGCCGTGGCGCGCGAAACCCGGCGAGGTGCCCGATGCGTACCGCGTCTGGCTGTCCGAGGTGATGCTGCAACAGACGACGGTGGCGGCGGTGTCGCCGCGTTTCGAGGCGTGGGTGGCGCGCTGGCCCGATTTCGCCAGTCTGGCGGCGGCGGACGAGGCGGACGTGATGGCCGCCTGGGCGGGGCTGGGTTATTACGCCCGCGCGCGCAATCTGGTGAAGGCCGCCAAGGCCGTGGTGGCGGAGCATGGCGGTGCCTTTCCGCGCACCGAGGCGGGATTGCGCAGTTTGCCGGGGTTGGGGGCGTATACGGCGGCGGCGGTGGCGGCGATCGCGTTCGGCGAGCGGGCGGTGGTGGTGGACGCCAACGTGGAGCGGGTGGTGGCGCGATTGTTCGCGATTGCCACGCCCCTGCCCGCGGCGCGGCCGGCGATCCGCGCGGCGGCGGAGACGATCACCCCGGACGTGCGGGCGGGCGATTTCGCCCAGGCGATGATGGACCTGGGATCGGGCGTGTGCACGGTGCGCGCGCCAAAATGCCTGTTATGCCCGTTGCGCGAGGCTTGCGACGGCTTTGCCTCGGGTACGCCGGAGCGGTTGCCGGTGAAGGCGGCGAAGAAGGCGAAGCCGCAGCGGCATGGGACGATCTTCTGGCTGGAGCGGGAGGGTAGCGTGCTGCTGGTGCGGCGGCCGGACAAGGGGTTGCTGGGCGGTATGCGCGCGCTGCCGACCGGGCCGTGGGTGGACACACCGCCGGGGCTGGCGGGGGCGCCGGTCGATGCCGGTTGGACCATGCTGAACAGCAGGGTGGCGCACGGTTTCACGCATTTCGATCTGGAACTGGCGCTGGCGCGCGGCGTGGTGGGCGCCGAACACGCGGTGGCGGGCGAGTGGTGGCCGATCGACGCGATCGGAACCGCGGGTCTGCCCACGGTGTTCGCCAAGGCGGCCGAACGGTTGAGGAATAGTTGATGAAGCGGATGGTGATCGCCGGGGCGCTGCTGGGCCTTGCGGGCCTGGGGGCACAGGTGCAGGCCCAGGCTCTGGCTCGGCAGGAGGTGCCGACCGCGGCGATCCTGCCGAACACGCAAAGCCTGCTGGACGGCTATGTCCGCGACGGCAAGATGCCGGGGATCGTGGTGGCGATCGGGCGCGGGGACGGGCCGACGCTGTTCCCCGCCGCCGGCCGGGGCGGACTGGAGCCGAACGCGCCGGTGGCGGGGCCGGATACGCTGTGGCGGGTCTATTCGATGACCAAGCCGATCACCGGCATGGCGGCGATGATGCTTGTAGAGGATGGCCGGTTGACGCTGGACCAGCCGATCAGCGATTTCTTTCCCGGCTTTGCGAAGATGCGGGTGCTGACCAGTCCCGATACCAGCCTGACCTCGGTGCCGGCCAGGACGCCGATCACGGTGCGCCATCTGCTGACCCATACGGCGGGCCTCAGCTATTCGATCAATGCCAAGGGGCCCATCCTGAAGGAATATGAGCGGCTGGGCATCGTGCCCGCCGCGGTTAACGCCACCGTCGAGGCGAAGATGCGCGCGACGCGGCCGAAGTCGCTGTCGGAGTTCGCCACGCGCGTCGCCACGCTGCCGCTGATCGCGGAGCCGGGGACGAAATGGAGCTATTCGATCGGGCTCGACGTGCTGGCGGCCGTGGTCGAGGAGGCGTCGGGGATGCCGTTCGAGCAGTTCGTCTCCACGCGCGTGTTCCAGCCGCTGAAGATGACGTCCAGCTATTGGCAGGTGCCGGCGTCCCAGGCCGGGCGGCTGGCGACCAATTACAGCTTCGTCGGCGACATAATGGTGCCGCTCGATCCGGCGGCGACCTCGGTGTTCCGGCAGGCGCCGAGTTTTCCCTATGGCGGCGCCGGGCTGGTGATGTCGGCGCGCGATTACGACCGGTTCCTGCACATGTTGCAGGATGGCGGCACGCTGGACGGTGTGCGCGTGATGAAGCCCGAGACGGTGGCGCTGGCGATGTCGAACCTGCTGCCGGCCGGCGTGCGCTTCGGCGGGGTGGCGGGCAGCACTGGCGGGACCAATGCGGCGGTGCCGATGGGATTCGGTGCGGGCGGATCGGTGCTGCTGGCCGATCAGCCGGGTGGCGCGGGCAAGGGCACCTATGGCTGGGGCGGGGCGGCCGGCACGGTGGCCTTCGTCGATCCCTCGCGCCGGGTGCGGGGCACGATCATGGTCAATTATTTCCCGTCGGATCGCTATCCGTTGCGCGAGCAGGTGCTAGGCGCGCTGGCGAGGGATGCGGCGCGGGTGGGGGGACGATGAGCGCGGTGGGTGTGATCGGCTTTACCGGGGGGCGGCTGAACCGCGCGGATGCGCTGCGGCATGACGGGGCGGCGTTGGAGGCGGCGATGGCCGATCCGGCGGCGCGTCTGCTGGTGCTGGACGACTATGCACCGACGATGGCGGCGGGGCGGCTGGGTTGGACCGCGCTGCCCGACAGGCCGAGCGATCTGGTGCTGCTGGGGCTGGACGAAGGGGGCGTGCCGCATTTCGCCGAGGTGACCGGGAAGCCGGCAAAGGGGCGGTCGTTCGAGCTGATCGCGGCGCTGCATGCGCTGGAGGCGGGGGAAGCGGCGACCTATGCGGCGGCGCGCAGTGTGCTGGACTGGCATGCGCGGCACGGCTTCTGCGCCAATTGCGGCAGCGTTACCAAGGCGTTCCGGGCGGGCTGGGGCCGCGCCTGCCCGGCGTGCGGGACGGAGCATTTCCCGCGCACCGACCCGGTGGTCATCATGATCGCCGAGCATGAGGGACGCGCGCTGCTGGGGCGGCAGCCGGCCTTTCCGCCGGGGCGCTATTCGGCGCTGGCGGGGTTCGTCGAGCCGGGCGAATCGATCGAGGAGGCGGTGGCGCGCGAGGTGGCGGAGGAAGCGGGCGTGGTGGTGCGCGACGTGCGTTATGTGGCGAGCCAGCCCTGGCCGTTTCCGTCGTCGCTGATGATCGCGTGCATCGGGCGCGCCGAGAGCGATTCGATCACGCTGGACACCAACGAGCTGGAGGATGCGATCTGGGTGACCCGTGGCGAAATGCGCGCCGCGCTGGCGGGCGCGCCGGGGCGATTCGTGGCGCCGCCGGCCTATGCGATCGCGCATGATCTGATGCGGGTCTGGGCCGAGGGCGGCTGATTGTCCTACCCGCGGGCGCGGGCCTGGCGATAGGTGCCGAGGATGCGGACCCATTTGGAGTGGAAGCCGAGTTCCTCCACCGCGCGGTCGAACGCGGGGTCGCCGGGCTTGCCATCGACATCGGCGTAGAATTCGGTGGCGGCGAAGGTGCCGCCGCGCTGGTAGCTTTCCAGCTTGGTCATGTTGACGCCGTTGGTGGCGAAGCCGCCCATCGCCTTGTAGAGCGCGGCGGGGATGTTCTTCACCTCGAAGATCAGCGTCGTCATCCACGGGCCTTCACCGGCCGGCGGGCGGCCGCCGCGCGCCAGCGTGACGAAGCGGGTCATGTTGTGGTCCGCATCCGCGATGTCGGTGGCGAACAGCGTCAGGCCATAAATGTCGGCGGCCGCCGGCGGGGCGAGCGCGGCGACGGTCGCATCGCCGAGTTCGGCGACGCGCGCGGCAGCGCCCGCGGTATCGGGATAGGCGACCGGCTGAATACCATGCGCGCGCAGCCAGTGGCGGCACTGGCCCAGCGCCTGCGGATGGCTCATCGCGTCGCGCACGGTGTCGCGCGTGCCGAGCCCCATGAGCGCGTGGCGGATCGGCAGAAAATGTTCGCCGGTGATCACCAGGCCGGATTCGGGCAGCAGGAAATGCATGTCCGCGACGCGGCCGTGGAGCGAATTTTCGATCGGGATGATCGCGCAATCGGCGCGGCCGTCCTTTACCGCATCCAGCGCGTCGGCGAAGTCGAAACAGGGTAAAGGCAGGCCGTCCGGAAAGGCCTGCACCATGGCGACATGGCTGTTGGCGCCCGGCGCGCCCTGGAACGCGACCGCACGTTCCGGCTGGGCGGCGGCGGCGGCCGACAT
>NZ_CAMLAC010000222.1 GCF_946477935.1 uncultured Sphingomonas sp.
GGAGACGACAATGCACTAACTATCAACCCGGACCACCCGGTGGGGGCTGCTCAGAGAACCAGCACTTCGCACGCGTCGACGCGTAGGATTCAATAGGCGAGCGCATATGGCTGCGAGCGCAGGGTCATTTCACCGTAGATTACCGAGCAACGGTGTCCATCAACCGGCTTCTGACCGACTGTCTCGCGCTGCCGATGGTGCCCCATCATCAGCTACCCGGTGAGACTGTCCAGTACCTGATGCCCTCGCGCTACTGCCCGTCTGATCAGTTCCAGAGCTTCGTCGATGCCGAGTTCGGCAGTTTGGCAGGCGGCGAGAAGGTGATAGCCATTCGGGATTGGGTGCAGAGCCACTTCAGCTATGTCCCCGGCGTAAGCACCGCGGAGACCACTGCGGCCGACACCTTCATACGCCGCCAGGGGGTTTGTCGCGACTATGCGCATGTCGTGATCACGCTGGTTCGCGCAGCGGGCATCCCAGCCCGGATCGCCAGCGTCTATGCACTCGGCGTCGAGCCGCAGGACTTCCATGCCGTTGCCGAGGTGTTCATCGGCGGCGAATGGCACTTGGTCGACGCAACCGGCATGGCGCAAGAAAAAGCCATGGCCAAGATCGGGATCGGCCGTGATGCGGCTGATGTTGCCTTCCTCACAGCCTACGGCATGGCCGTCATGAACAGCCAATCGGTTACAGTCGAACCGGCATAGCTGCTAGCGATTTTCTTGTGGGTTGCTCTGCCGGGTGCTGTCAGTCTGTTGCGATCCCGTCTTCACGCAATGCACGTCGGTCTTTCAGGACCGCAGCCTAGCTGGCGAGCATTCGACACTCCCCAGCGCGGCAGATAGGCGTTCCCGGTACGGCTCACCCTCTGGTAACGGATGTCGTCGGCGAATAGTGGACTGCACCTGCCCCACCAGAGCTTCACCGTCTCGTGACAAATTTCGGTCCCGCGCTTGGCACCGTAAGACCCAGGAACGGTCATTCCAGACGCCCCGCCCGCCACCCACTTTCCGCCGCTCGTTCATCGGACTTTTACGGTCCCCCAACCCGAATTCGCCATTGCATGCGTCGTCGCGGGCAGGCTTGTAGGCTCAGGACTCATTGATTGATCCAGAAGATGACGGAAGCGGCGAGTGCGATGGCCGACATGAAGGTGTGAGCGCATCGGTCATAGCGGGTATGGATGCGTCGCCAGTCCTTGAGGCGGCCGAACATGTTCTCGATCCTGTGACGACGGCGGTAGAGTGCAGCATCATGCGGGATCGGGACCTTGCGACCTTTGCGTGACGGGATGCACGCGCTGGTGCCACGCGCGGCAAGCGCTTGGCGGAACCAGTCTGCGTCATAGCCGCGATCGGCGAGCAGCACCGGAGCAGGCGGCATCGCCTCGAACATGAAGGCCGCTCCCTTATAGTCGCTCATCTGCCCTTCGGTGAGTAGCATGACGCGCGGGCGTCCCCGATCGTCGCAGACGGCGTGCAGCTTGGAGTTCAGGCCGCCTCTGGTGCGGCCGATACATCGGGGAAGAGCCCCTTTTTGAGCAGGCTGGCTGCCGTCCGGTACGCTTTCAGATGCGTGGCATCGATCATCAGCTGATCCGGGGGGCCGTCCTCGGCTGCCAGTCCGGCAAAGATCCGGTTGAACACGCCCATCCGGCTCCAACGGATGAACCGGTTGTAGATCGTCTTGGGCGGACCATAAGCCGCTGGTGCATCCCGCCAGCGCAGACCGTTGCGGATTACGAAGATGATGCCGCTGACGATCCGCCGGTCATCCACGCGCGGCACGCCATGCGACAGCGGAAAGTACGGCTCGATCCGCTGCATTTGCTTGTCCGTCAGCCAAAACAGGTCACCCATCGGCAGCTCCTCCACCACCAATGAATCAACCTGCCACCGCTCACGCAAGCGATTTAATAGGTCCTGACCCTAAGCGGACGGGCTGCTCCCGGCCAAAACGCGTGTTCGGTCCCCACTGGGTCAGCTTACTTATCCCGCCTGTAACCGTTCGTCGCAGAAACGATTCGGATCGACTCAACAGGTTTGGCACCCGGTACGCCATGCAGCATGTTCGAGAGCATGGAACAGCAGATCGTTCATGCCTGCGGCCACGAGCAGGTCCATGTCATTTACGGGTTCAACTCTCAAGTCGCGCGGAAAGCTCGCTGGTTACGGACAACCAAATGCCGCGCCTGCTTTGTCGCGGACAAGAAGGCCGAGCAGACCAAGGCCGCAGCCCGTGACGACGCAACGATTGCGCATCTCGACCGGCCGCAGCTGAACGGGAGCGAGCGGCAGGTGAGTTGGGCAGAAACTATTCGCGTCAGTCGCTTGGCCGCACTGATGGCGCTCCCTCACACAAGCGCCGATGCCGATTGTGGCATTTGCCTGGGTATCGACGACGCCAAATGGTGGATAGATCATCGTGATTTGTCGCATGCCGAGTTTCTGGCGCAGGCAACCAGGCACCTGCAGATTGCTGGCATGCCAGCAAGTGGGCAGCACTCTGAAGCAGCATAATCAGGACCTCAGCGCTTACCTGCTCAATAGCACGAACCTGCCGGCATACCGCCTGAAGTTCAGCGCAGCGCCGCTCGGCTCAAACCCGAAGGTAAAGTAGGCGTGGATCGTCGAGCATGCTCGCCGGTGTCGGCGTGATCCAATCGGCACCATGTTCGGGATAGGGGCCGTAGAACAGGTCGCCCAGCGCTCGACGGAAATGGGCATTCATCCACCGACGTCGCCGATGCTCGGGCGCGTCATGGATCATGTGGCATCGTTGGCAAAGCGCAGCCAGCTTTTCAAAGCGACTGTCGCTTGGATCATGATGCAGATGGGCACACGCCAGAACTACCGATGTCCACTTGCCCACGTGAAGAATATCGTTGGTCGGTCGGCGAACCCGCCTACCCTGTCCGTTCCGCCAATAGCGTCGTTCCGCGTCCCACCACCGTCCGTCGCCCATGTGGAAGACGCGCTTCAGATGTCCCCGACCGCAATGCTCGCAGCAACCTTTGGCACGGACAAACCGAACGAAGTCGGAGATATGCCGCCAATCGATCGGGTACAGAAAAACATGCTCAGGACGGATTGGCATCGGTGGTAGCGCTATGCAGCAAAGCGGATTCCGGTGGCAAGGTACCGTCGGGTTCGAGAGCTGTTGTAGGCAGGAAGCGATAGACCGTGCCGCGCGAAATGCCCAGTTCGCGGGCGATATGCGCCGGACGCATGCCCTGCGCCGCGCGCGCGCGCACCGCCTCCGGATCGATACGCGGTTTCCCGCCCTTGTATACCCCTCGTGCCTTCGCAGCCGCGATCCCCTCCGCCTGCCGTTCCTTGCGCAAGTTCGTCTCGAACTCGGCAAAGACGCCGAGCATATCGAGGAACGCTTTACCGGCGGCAGTGCGGGTATCGATCGGCTGTTCTGTCGCCTTCAGGGCTACCCCCCTGCCCTTCAGTTCATGGACGATATCCTGAAGGTCCTTCATCGACCGTGCGAGACGGTCGATCCGCGTCACGACGAGCGTGTCGCCCTCGCGCAGGAAGTCGAGCAGAATTTGCAATTCGGTTCGAGCCTCACGGCCTGACCCGGACTTCTTCTCCGACCGGATCGTCTGACACCCCGCTGCGCGCAGCGCAGCTTCCTGGATCCCCAAATCCTGATCGGTCGTCGAAACACGGGCATATCCAAAAAGCGCCATCAAACTCTCATTCTGTTCGAACAGCTTCTAGACCCAACGAAGCTACTGTTCAATGTCTATGAAAACAACCCTGATTAGACGCCACCTACGTCTCAAGTCGTTCGTTCGATACGGGTATACTCACATTGACATATGCATGATGACACCCCGGAAGCATCTTCCCACAGCCTAGTTGTGTCACGTTCTTTCTTCTGGCATGTTCTAGATCTTTACCAACTGGAAGGGGTACGATGGTGGCATCACAATCCATAGATATCAACGTTGCCGGTAATGGCCGCATGGTTCTTCCGGCATCGGTACGAAAGGCGATGGGTCTGCATGGCGATACGAAGATCATCCTAACGGTCGAGGATGATCAGGTGCGCCTGTCCCCTATTGGTCATGGCGTATCACGCGCCCAGGCACTCTATCGAGCACATGCCAATCATGCTCGCACGACCGACGACTTCCTGGAAGATCGGAAGGCGGAAGCCGCCGCTGATCACGATGAGGACACGTCCGCTGCATCGGATCGAGACGCATAATGGCATCCGTCGTTCTCGACGCATCCGCAGTGTTGGCGCTGGTTCGGGATGAGCCCGGCGCTGACAAGGTCGCGCCTCATGTCGGGCGTGCCGCGATCTCGGCGGTCAACCTTCAGGAGGTCATCAAGGAGCTGCTGCTCAGCGGCCTCGACGAGGCCACCACCCGCGAATTGCTGGACGAACTGCGCTTCGATGTCCGCGCGCACGACGTGGATGCGGCTTATGCGGCCGCAGGCCTGCACGCCCAAACGCGCCAGTACGGTCGTAGCCTTGGCGATCGGTCCTGCCTCGCGCTGGCCATGCAACTCGGTGTTCCTGCCCTCACCGGCGATCGCGAATGGAAGAAGGTGAAGGTCAAAGGACTGCGGATCGAACTGATCCGTTCCTGATTCGACATTCGGACACCCTCGCCCGACTACCCGAGCAGGAAGTCGATGTCCTCCTGCGTCAATCCGGCGGAGGTTGCCGCCTCGTCGCTCCACAGCGCGTCGGCGAGTGCGGCCTTGCGGTGTTGCAGGTCGAGGATCTTCTCCTCGATCGTGCCGTTGGCGATCATGCGGTAGACGAACACCGGCTTTTGCTGACCGATGCGGTGCGCACGGTCGATCGCCTGCGCCTCCACCGCCGGATTCCACCACGGGTCGTAGAGGATCACGGTGTCGGCGGCTGTCAGGTTCAGCCCGGTGCCGCCCGCCTTCAAGCTGACGAGAATGAGCGGCACGTCGCCGGCCTGGAACCGTGCGACCGGTGTCCTGCGATCCCTGCTCGTTCCAGTCAGCTCTACCCAGCCATATCCGGACTTATCCAGTTCGGGTTTGATGAGGTCGAGCATGGACGTGAACTGGCTGAACAGGATGATCCGCCGCCCCTCCGGGATTAACTCCCCGAGCAGTTCGAGCAGGCGCTCGAGCTTGGCCGACGAAGGCGGCTTTGCACCGTGGTTGGGCAACAGCCGCGGATCGCAGCACACCTGCCGCAGCCGGGTCAGGGCGGTCAGAACCATGATATGGGCACGCATCAGTCCGACGCGGGCGATCTCGTCGCGCACCCGTTGCTGCATAACGAGGCGCTGGCTCTCGTGCAGCGCCATCTGCGCCGTGGTTGGTGTGACCGCGACCTGCATCACCGACTTGGCCGGCAGATCGGTCGCGACCGCGTCCTTGGTCCGGCGCAGCAGGAACGGCCTGAGCTTTCGTGCCAGTCGGGCGCGCACCTCGCCGTCACCGTGCTTCTCGATCGGGGTGCGATAGATCCGCTGGAAGTCGCGCTGCGATCCCAGCAGACCCGGCACGACCAGGTCGAACAACGCCCATGCATCGATGAGCCGGTTCTCGACCGGCGTGCCGGTCAGCGCGATCCGGCGCTGCGCCTTTAGCCGCTTTGCCGCGACATGGCTGCTGGTGCGCGGATTCTTGAGCACATGCGCCTCGTCGAACACGATCAGTGAAAATGCCTCGGCGGCAAGGATGTCGGCATCGCGCACCAGCAGCGGGTAGCTGGTCAGCACCACGTCGTATCCGCCGATCGGCGTGGCGTCGCCGTGCCTTGCGGCACCATGGCGCAGCAACACCGACAGACCGGGCGCAAAGCGCGCGATTTCGGCCTGCCAGTTGGGCAATACCGAGGTCGGCGCGAGAATCAGCACCGGTGCCAGGGATGGATCAGCACTCGCCGCCTTGCGGGACACAATGTGCGCTAGCGTCTGCACGGTCTTGCCGAGTCCCATGTCGTCGGCAAGCAGCCCGCCGAAGCCGGCCCGTCCCAACGCCTCGAGCCAGTCGAAACCCACCTGCTGGTACGGCCGCAGCGTGGCTGAGCTGCCCCCTTCTGAGTGGTCCATCGACTATTACAGTCTGGACCAAGGAAG
>NZ_CAMLAC010000223.1 GCF_946477935.1 uncultured Sphingomonas sp.
GCCGGACAGTGCCCGGGCGTCGACCACCGCCTTCTGTTCGGTCGACAGCGTCAGGCAATGGACGCCTACCCCCTCGCTGGACGCCAGTGCCGCGAACGAGCCCCAGCCGCAGCCGACTTCCAGTATCACATCGCCCGGTTTCGTGTTCGTCCTGTCCAGTATCGCGCGCAGCTTGGCGGTCTGCGCCGCCTCCAGCGACTGACCGGGCGTATCGAACAGCGCGCTGGAATAGGTGAGACCGGGATCGAGCCATTCGCGGTAGAAGTCGTTGCCGAGATCGTAGTGCGCGGCGATGTTGCGGCGCGAGCCGGCACGGTCGTTGCGCCGGAACCGGTGGCCGAGCCGCGCCAGCACCTTGACCACCCCGCCCGCCCGCGCCGCATCGCCGAGCGTCACGCGGTTGCGCATGAACAGGTCGAACAGCGGCACCGGATCGGGGCTGGACCAGTCGCCCGCGGCCCACCCCTCGTACCAGCCGACCGAACCGCCGCTGGCCAGCCGGACGAGCGCGCGCCAGCGATGGACCGCGACGATCGCCACCGGCCCCGGCGCCCGCCCGCCGAGCAGGCGGTGCGTGCCATCGGGCAGGCTCGCCTCGATCGCGCCGGCGGCCAGTCCGCGGTCAATCCGGTCGAGCAGGCGGTGGAATATCGGCGCGACCATCCGACTCGACGTTCTGCCGCCCTGTTCCCCGATCGCCACCGTTCCGTTCATGGCGCGTCCCATGCACGGCGGAGGCGCGGGTGAAAAGGGTCAGCTACGCATCGCCTTCGCCGCGGCCAGTGCCCGTTCGCGTCCTTCGCGGTGGCCGATGATCTTGCGCGGATAGTCGGCGGGCCGGACATCGTCGCCCGGATCGTGGATATCGGCATCGGACAGGTCGGCCAGTTCGGGCACCCAGCGGCGGATATAATCGCCCGCGTCGAATTTTTCCGACTGGCCGAGCGGCGCCATGATCCGGCCGAACATGTTCGCGTCGATCCCGGTGCCGGCAATCCACTGCCAGTTGACCGAATTGTTGCCGTAGTCGGCATCGACCAGACAGTCCCAATACCAGCGTTCGCCCTCCCGCCAGTCGATCAGCAGATGCTTCACCAGAAAGGAGGCCGCGATCATTCGTACCCGGTTGTGCATCCAGCCGCTGGTCCAGAGCTGGCGCATGCCGGCATCGACGATCGGGTAGCCGGTGCGTCCGCGCTGCCACGCGCGCAGATCCCGCTGCGCCGCCGCACCGCTGCGCCATGGCAGGCGGTCAAACGCGTCGCGGCCATTCTCGTCGGCATAACGGGGCAGCGCCATCACCACCCCATCGGTGAAATCGCGCCAGGCGAGTTCCTTGCGGAACTTCTCCGCATCGCGCTGCCCCTCGATCGCATGCCACACCGCGCGCGGCGATATCTCGCCGTGGTGAAGATGGGGGGACAGGCGCGAGGTGCCCTCCTCGGCGGGCAGGTTGCGGTCCCGTTCATATCCTGAAACCCGGTCGATGAAGTCCGCCAGGCGCGTCTGCGCCTGCGCCTCGCCGGGTTGCCATTCCTCGCCGAAACCGGTCGACCAGTCGGGTCTGGTCGGCAGCAGCGCCCAGTCGGCCAGTGCGTCGCCCACCGGCCAGATATCGGGCGCAGGGATGGTGTCAGGCGCATCCCATGGCGCCTCGGGCGGGAGATGCGCCTGCAGCGCGCGCCAAAAGGCCGAGTAGATGCGGAACGGCTTGCCCGAACCGGTCGTCACCGCCTCGGGCGGAGCGAGGTGATTGCCGTCGTGCAGGCACAACCGCTCGCCCAGATCGGCCTCGACGGCGCGCCACCAGGGTTCGTAGTGGCGGATGGCATGAACCGCGCCGGCACCGCTTTCCCCGGCGAGTCGTGCCAGCACCTTTGCGGCGGGGCCGCGACGCAGGATCAGCCGCGATCCTCGGCTCTCCAGATCACGGGCAAGCGCCGCGAGGCTGTGGTGCAGCCACCAACGCTGCGCGCCGCCGATCCGCCAGTCGCCGGGTGCATCGTCGTCCAGCACATAGACGGGAATGACCGGCCCGGCATCGGCGGCGGCGCACAAGGCAGGCTGGTCGTGCAGGCGCAGATCCTGACGAAACCAGAGGATCGAGGGCTGGGTCATGAGGGCGTTCCGGTAAGGACGGGGGCAAAGGCGGTGCCGAGCGTCAGGATGGCATCGACATGGCGGCGGGCGATGGCGAGCGCGTCGTCGCCATAGCCACCGCCGACCGTACTCGCGAGCGGGAGGCCGCGCCGGATGGCGAGGTCGGCGACCAGCCGTTCGCGCCGGGCGAGACCGTCCAGCGTCAGCGACAACCGGCCGAGCCGATCGCCGACAAAGGGATCGACGCCGGCCTGATAGAGAATCAGGTCGGGTGCGGCATCGTCGAGAAAGGGGCCAAGGGTGGTGGCCAGCGTGTCGAGATAGCCGTCGTCGTCCACGCCATCGGGCAGGCCGACATCGAGCGTCGAGCGTGCCTTGCGGACGGGGAAATTCTTTTCGGCATGGATGGAGTAGGTGGCGATATCGGGCCGCCCGGCGGTGAGCGCGGCGGTGCCGTCGCCCTGGTGGACGTCGCAATCGACGATCGCGACGCGGGCGACGGTGCCTTCCTCGACCAGCCGGACGGCGGCGAGCGCGAGATCGTTGAACACGCAATAGCCCGCCCCCGTGGCCGCCAGCGCATGGTGACTGCCGCCCGCGGTATTGGCGGCAAAACCATGCAACAGCGCCAGATGCGCGGCCAACCAGGTACCGGCCGGGACCATCTGCGCGCGCAGGGCGACCGGGGGCGTGACGGGAAAGCCGATGCGACGCGTCTTTTCAGGCGGCACCCGCGCCTCCAGCACCTCGGCCACGTAATCGGGATCGTGCACCGCCTCCAGCCAGCGGCGCGGCATCGCATCCGGCGCGTGCCAGGCGATGCGATCGCCCTCGTCCAGCAGCAGGTCGCGGATCAGCCCGTTCTTGCCCCAGCGATAGGTGGAGCGGGCCGGCGCGGGCGAGACATAGGCGGGGTGATGGACGACATGGATCATGATCTTTAGACAGCCCCTGCCACGTCGCCAGAGGAACGCATGTCCGATCAGCCTTTCGTCCGACCCGACGTTCGCCAGTTCCTAACCTATCTAAACGCGTTACCCGGCCCGCGGATGCACGAAATGGAAACGGCGGCGGCGCGTGCGCTGTTTCTGGCGTCCAACGACGTGGCCGAACTGCCGGTGGGCGCGCTGGCGGTGATCCGCGATCTGACGATTCCCGGCCCCGGCGGCCCCATTCCGGCGCGGCTGTTCGATACGGTGGAGGCCCGCGTGCCGGGACCGGTCATCGTCTTCTATCATGGCGGCGGCTTCGTGATCGGCGACATCGACACGCACGCATCCTTCTGCGCCGCACTGGCACGGGGCACCGGGTTGCCGGTGGTCTCGGTCGGGTACCGGCTGGCACCGGAACATCGCTGGCCTGCGGCTCCGGACGATGCGGAGGCGGCGGCACGCTGGGTGGCGACCAATCCGGCCGCGCTGGGCATTGCCGTGACGGCGTTGATCCTGTGCGGCGACAGTGCCGGCGGCACGCTGACCATCACCACCGCACTTGCCCTGCGCGACGATCCGGCGGCGGTGCCGGTGATCGTGCAGGCGCCGATCTATCCGGCGACCGACCTGACGACCCGTTATCCGTCGTTCGCGGCCTTTGGCGAAGGCTATCTGCTGTCGCGCGATTCGCTGCGCTGGTTCGCGGATGCCTATGCCGCCGATATCCATCATGCCCGCGCCTCGCCGATGGCGGCGGACCTGACCGGCCTGCCGCCCGCCGTGATCGTCACCGCCAGCCTGGACCCGATCCGCGACCAGGGCCGCGCCTATGCGGCCGCACTGGTGCAGGCCGGCGTGCCGGTGGTATTCCGCGAGGCGGTGGGCACGATCCACGGCTTCATCACGCTGCGGCGTGCCATTCCCTCCGCCGTCGGCGATGTCGCCGGCTTCATCCTTGCGCTAAAGGCTGTCGTCACCGAAGCCGAAGCGGCGCGCGTCTCCATCCAGGCTGCCGGCTGATCCCATGACCGACCTTCCCTATCGCCCCTGCGCGGGCGTGATGCTGATGAACCGCGACGGACAGGTGTTCGTCGGCCAGCGGCTCGATTCGACACTGGAGGCATGGCAGATGCCGCAGGGGGGAATCGACCCCGGCGAGGATGCGTATGCGGCGGCGGTGCGCGAGCTGTTCGAGGAAACCGGCGTCGTCGCCGATCATGTCGAGCTGATCGCGGAGGCGCCTGGCGAGTTCTTCTACGACCTGCCCGACGAAATGATCGGCAAGGTGTGGAAGGGCAAGTGGCGGGGCCAGCGGCAACGCTGGTTCCTGTTCCGCTTTTCAGGGAGCGACAGCGATATCGACATCCGGACCGCGCATCCGGAGTTTCGCACCTGGCGCTGGACCGATCCGGCGGACCTGCCCGCGATGATCGTGCCGTTCAAAAAGGCGCTGTACGAGCAGGTGCTGGCCGCATTCGCCCCTCATTTGGGCGCAACCATCGGTAACAACACCGTTTCCGCTACGGCGCTTCGGCCCTAAAGGCGATCGCCGTGCGCTCCCTGATCCTTCTTGCCGCCGCTCCGTTCCTGCTCGCCAATACTGGCGACCCCGATCCTGCGCTGATCCCGCCGGCCGTGAAGGCGATGCTGGATGCCGCCGTCGCGTCGGGCAACGAGAACGATATCTCGACCATCGTCCGCTATGCGCTGAACGCGTCGCCCGAGGCGGCGGACGCGATCAACGCGGTGGTGGAGGCGTGGCGCGACGAGCGCAGCGCCAGCAAGACGCGGACGGTGCGCGAGGCAGGCGTGTTCGACCTGTGGCGCGGCCGGGCCGAGCTCGGGGGCTATGCGACGACGGGCAACACCGACAATCTGGGCATGACCGCGATCGTCGACCTGACGCGCGAAGGGCTGCAATGGCGGCACAAAGTGTATCTGCAGGCCGATTATCAGGAAGCCAGCAACGTCACCAATCGCGAACATTATCTGGCGCGGTACGAGCCCAACTACAAGCTGAACGCCGACATCTACGTCTATGGCTCGGCCCTGTACGAGAGCGACAAGTTCCTCGGCTACTTTAACCGTTACTCGGCATCGGCAGGCGCCGGCTACAGCGTGATCCGCGGGCGGCGGGTGACGCTGGACCTGGAACTGGGGCCGGGTTTCCGGCACACCGAGTTCACCGACAACAGGATCGAGAGCAACCTGGCGGCGCGCGGCAACGTCAATTTCGGATGGAAGCTGACCAATGCGATCAGCCTGAACCAGACGACATCCGCCTATCTGCAGGAATTGAACAGCACCGTGTCGAGCGTCACCGGGCTGAACGCACGCCTGTTGGGGCCGTTGTCGGCGCAGATGTCGTACACGGTGCAGTATGAAAGCCAGCCGCCGGTCGGCCGGCGGACGACGGATACCACCACGCGCGCGTCGCTCGTCTATAGCTTCTGAGCGCCCGGATGGGTTAGGCTCCCCCGATGGAGGGGATGACCAACGAGGAGCGCGCCGCGATCGACCGGATCGATGCGGCCGCGATGCTGACCCAGGTGCAGGACTGGTCCGCGATCAACAGCGGGACGGGCAATCTGGCGGGACTGGCGGCGGTGGCCGGGCGGCTGGCGGATGCCTTTGCCATGCTGCCGGGGGATTTGTCGCTGGTCGATCCGGCGCCGGTCGAGCGGGTGGGTGCGGACGGGGTGCCGGCGCCGCTCGCGCATGGCCGCCACCTGCTGCTGACCGTGCGGCCAGAGGCGCCGGTGCAGATGCTGTTCACCGGGCATATGGATACCGTCTATCCGGTCGACCATCCGTTCCAGGCGCTGCGCTGGATGGAGGATGGCATGCTGAACGGCCCCGGCGTCGCCGACATGAAGGGCGGGCTGGCGGTGATGCTGGCGGCGCTGCGGGCGGTGGAGGCGTCGTCGGCCGCGGCGCAGCTTGGCTATGCGGTGGTGATCAATTCGGACGAGGAAACGGGATCGGCCGCCTCTGCGGCGCTGCTGGCCGGGGCGGCGCGGGGCAAGGTCGCGGCCTTGACC
>NZ_CAMLAC010000224.1 GCF_946477935.1 uncultured Sphingomonas sp.
CGCGGTGCTGGCATTGCTCACCCTGCTGCCGCTCGGCTGGATGGTCACCGTCTCCTTCATGCCGCGGGGCGAGGCGAGCCAGTCGCCCCCGCCCTTCTGGCCCAGCCGATGGTCGTGGGAGAATTACCACGAACTGCTCGTCCGCCGGCTGATCGACGGCGCATGGTTCGATTACCGGGTGCTGCCGGCCTTGTGGAACAGTCTGGCCATCGCCGCGCTCGCCACGCTGCTGGCATTGCTGCTGACCGTCCCTGCCGGCTATGCCTTTGCCAAGCTGCGCTTTTCAGGGCGCGCCCGACTGCTGCGCCTGCTCGTCATCAGTCTGGTCGTGCCGGGACAGGTGGCGATGCTGCCGCTGTTCCTGATCCTGAAGGAAGTGGGGCTGGTCAACAGCTATGCCGGCGTGATCCTGCCCAGCCTGGCGGGCATCTTCGCGATCCTGTTCGTTCGGCAGGCAGCACTCGGCATTCCCGACGAGATGATCGACGCGGCGCGGCTGGACGGCGCGAGCGAGGCGCGGATCTTCACCGCCATCGTGCTGCCGCTGCTGTCGCCGATCGTGATCACGCTGGCGATGTTCCTGTTCCTGGGAAGCTGGAACGACTTCCTCTGGCCGCTGATCGTCCTGTCCGACCAGGACAAATACACCCTGCCCGTCGCGGTCGCCGCGATCGGCCGCGAACATGCCGCGGAGGGCGAGCTGATGATGGCCGCCGCGGTGGTGACGACGTTGCCCGTGCTGGCGATCTTCCTGGCACTACAGCGGCACTACATGACCGGGCTGCTTGGCGGCAGCGTAAAGGGCTGAGCGCCTGACGCCGCGGATTCTCTCAACTCTCGATCCCGCGATCATGTCGATATGATGATCCGGACGCCCCCCGCCGGGTCGATATGGGCCCACCCCCGGCAGGCCCATATCATGCATCCCGAACCGAACGCGCCGGAACGTTCAGCCGATCAGAAGCGGAAGCCGACCGTTGCCCGCATCGAATGCCACCGGAACTTGTCGTCCGATCGGATGAAATCGGTGCCCGAGGTGCTTCCGCCATTGGCCGCGTTCGTGAAGGGCGTGCCGGCCGCCCCGGTTGCGCGAACGACGTAGTCGTTGTCCTGATACTGGTGATAGACATATTCGAGCCCGATCGACAGATGCTGTCCGATCCGCTGCTCGATGCCGCCGCCACCCTGGATACCGAACTGATTGCGCTTGCCGCTGCCGGTGAAGGTGTTGGTCGTGTTGGTCGATCCGAAGGCACGGTCGATCCGGGCATAGCCGGGGCCGAACGTGCCGTAGAACAGGGTCGTGTCGTTCGGGGTGAAGCCGGCGCGTGCGCGGATACCCGCTTCCCAGTCGATGCCGCGGTTGAACACATAGCTCGCCGGGGTGCTGGAGAAGGCGGTGACGCCATCGGTGATGTTGGTCGTGCCGAACTCGCCGACGATGCCGACCACGATGCTTCCGCGCTGGGCGTCGGCACCGATACGCCCATAATAGGCCCAGTCGTCCTTGTCGTTGGAGCAGGTTCCGCCGGCCGCCGGGCTGAGCTGGTTCCTCGCCTGTCCGTTGCAGAAGCCGGGGGAGAAGGCGTTGGCGCCCGATCCGGTGCGAACCACGTCGCCATACTGGCCGTCCAGGTTCCGGTCGAACAGCACGCTGGAGCCGACATCGTTGGGCTGCACGTCATAGCCGCCCGCCGCGCCGACATAGATGCCGTTAAATCCCCTGTCGCCGTCCTGCGCCGCGACTGGCGCGGCGATCACGAGCGCCGTCGCGGCGCCGATAAACCCTGTCAGTTTCATCATCTACTCCCTTCAATACCGCGTTGGAGGGGACGCGGCGGTCCCCTCCTCGATTGTCGCTTCATCATCGCTTGGCAGGAGCGACACTCGCGCTCCTGCCACGACGTCCCGAGACAGGATCAGGGCAGGCCGACGCGAAGCGTCGGGTTGGGGTTGTTGGTCCCGTTGGGGAAGAAGCCGCCCCCGTTCAGATTCGCACCATTGGCGTTCAGATAGACGATATTGTGGACCTGCCGGCTGTTGCGGCTGTAGGCGATCGCGTTTTCGTCGGCCGGTACGATGTTGGCAGCTCCGGCAGCGGTGGTGAGACCCTGGTCGGTATCGGCACCCTGATCGAGCGCGTCGCGCGCATCGGAAATGCGGCCCGCCGCCGTCAGCAGTGAGGCCGTGCTGACGCCCCGGGCGTACAGCACCGTGCGCACCAGACCGGCGTGATAGGCTTCGGCGGCAAGGATGCCGGCCGCCGCTTCCAGGAAGACCTTGCTCGTCAGCAGCGGCGCCGCCCCCTTATAGGCGGTGACCCCGACATCCTCGAACAGATAGGCCCCGAGCAGGAAGTTGTTGGGGTTGGCATAGGGGTTGAAGGTTTCGCTCGCCCCGATCACGCCCGCGGCCCGCGCCGCGGCAGTAAAGGCGCCATTGGCATCGCCCGAGATGTTGATGTTGGGCATGGCGATCGCCGCAGATCCGAGCGCGGTGCGAAGGAAAGCGACGTGCGCGGCCTCGTCCGCCGCGATTTCGCGGGCATAGGCGCCGATCAGCGGGTCACCGGTGAAGTTCACCTGCGCACCGCCGGTCACGGTGCCGCCAGCCGTACCCGTTCCGCTGGCGGTCTGGCTGGCGGGAAGGCCCGCGCCGTTGACCGCGAAGAGGTAATATTGCGCTTCCAGATATTCGAGGTTCAGCGCCAGATTGAGGATGTCGCTGTCGGTGACCGCCGGCGGGGCCGGGGTCGGGGTCGGCGTCGGCATCGGGGCATCGTCCCCCCCGGAGTCGAAGCAGCCGGACAACATGGCGGCGCCACCAAGCGCCAGCGTGCTGCCGCCCGCAACCTTGAGGAACTGTCGACGCGCCGAGCGACGCGCGTCGGTTGCGGCAAGGATATCTAACGCTTTGCGATGATCAATCATGAGAGTCATCCCGAATAGAGAAATAGGTCAGAGCATCTGGACGTGGCGGGACGCTCACGTGGTCGATCGGATGCTGCCGGTCACGCCATTGGGAAAGAAGCCGCCCATGGTGGTGGTCGCGGAATTCAGGTAGACGATCTTCAGAACCTGACCAGGCGTCCGGCTATAGGCCAGGCCGTTGGCATTCAGCGGGGCGATGTTCGAAGTCAGCGTGTTGCCGCTGCCCGATGGGGCGACACCCTGATCGTCATCCGGCGCGATACCACGGATGCGGTCCTCGGTCGGGCTGCCGTCCAGCGAGTCGCGCGCGTTCGAGATCTTCTCCGTGGCATCGACCAGCGCCGGAATGCCCTTGGCGTACAGCGTCGTGCGGACGATCGCGGCATGATAGGCCTCCACGGCCAGAATGCCGGCTGCGGCCTCGAGAAAGGTCTTGTTGGTGATAAGCGGCGCGGCACCCTTATAGGCGGTCACACCGACATCCTCGAAGATGAAGGCACCGAGCAGGAAGTTGTTCGGGTTCGCGTAAGGGTTGAAGGTCTCGGTGGCCCCGACCACGCCCGCTGCCCGTGCGGCGGCCGTGAACGGGCCATTGGCATCACCGGAAATGTTGATGTTGGGCATCGCCACGGCCGCGCTTCCCAATGCGGTGCGCAGGAACTGGACGTGCGCCAGCTCATCCGCGGCGATCTCGCGTGCATAGGCGCCGACATTCGGGTCGCTCGTAAAATCGACCCGGGCACCGCCGGTTACGGTTCCCCCTGCCGTACCCGAACCCGACGCGGTCTGAGCGGCCGAAAGACCCGCGCCGTTGACGGCATAAAGATAGAATTGCGCTTCCAGATATTCGAGATTCAGCGCAAAGTTGAGCACGTCGGCGTCAGTAACCGCCGCCTGTGCCTTTGCCGGATCGGCATATGCGAAGGCTGTTCCTACCGCGGCAGCACCCAAAGCGGCAGTAAAAAAAGCGCGGCGATCGTTGCGCCTTTCAACTCGCGATTCAAGTGCATCGATTATCGAGTCGTTGTGGCTGCTCACTGCGCATCTCCTAATCACCTTATTCGGTGATCATGCGCATATCATAACAGAAATCAAGTTGACAATATGGATTGATCTAGTTTTTTACGATTTTTATTCCACTATTTTTACCAAAACAACTTTAGCTCCGCGGTATTTCCGCAGAGCTTATAGCATGTAGATAGACGCTAAGTGTGCGGAATACGTGATAAGTGCTGGCCGACAACACAAAAGCCAAGGCCGATCCTGCGCATGACTGCGGCTCATCAAAGCTTGGCGTCACCACCTCCCTTTCAGTGTTCTGACGAAGCAGATACGCAGATGAAGCGTGAATCGACGCATCGCAGTGAAAAGATTTTTTTGGAATAAGGCCGGGCCCGCCCCCCGATATGGCCGGAGAGCCTTCAGCGCCCAACGACCGGACCGGCATCGGAAATCTGGTGGAGGCGATGACCTCCATTGATCAAACCACTGAAACAGACCAGTTTTCAGCCATCCGGACATTACATGGATTCCATCTTCGTCTCAGATGGATGTCAAACTGGGCAGGCAGAAGGGCTTCGATCCGAAACTCTTCTGGAGCCTGTCCCGTTATGTCGAGCCGTCGCTTTCTCAACATCCGTCCCGCCTTTGCCGCCGCTATTCTGGGCACCACCGCGATCGGCGGTATCGCCGCCGGAGCGATCGTGGCGGATCATCCCGCCCTTGCCGCCACGACGGCGCAGGTAAAGGCGTCGGGGCCAGCGGCCGTTGCAGAGGCGGGGGTCCATCCCTCGCTCGCCGACATGGTCGAAGCGGTCGGCCCCAGCGTGGTGCAGATCCAGGTCAAGCCCGAGGCGCCCGTCCGCCAGTTCGCGGGTGGGGGCAACGGCGGTGCATTCGGTCCGGGACAGGATGATCTCGCCGCACGCCTCGGCGAACTGTTCGGTTTCGCGGTTCCCGACATGCAGCAGCAACAGCAGCGCCCCGGTCGGCAGGGCGGCGCGCTGGGATCGGGCTTCATCGTCGATGCCTCGGGGCTGGTCATCACCAACAACCATGTCGTCGACGGCGCACAAACCGTGACGGTGCAACTGTCCGACGGGCGCGAACTGCCCGGCAAAGTGCTCGGGCGCGATCCCAAGACGGACGTGGCCGTGGTGAAGATCCAGGGCGGCGGCCGCTTCCAGCCGATCCGCTGGGGCGACAGCGACCATATCCGCGTCGGCGACAGCGTGTTCGCGGTCGGCAGCCCCTTCGGCCTCGGCAACACGGTGACTTCGGGGATCGTGTCGGCGCGCGGGCGCGAGATTGGGGCCGGGCCCTATGACGACTTCCTGCAGGTCGATGCGGCGATCAACAGCGGCAATTCGGGCGGCCCCCTGTTCGACGGCAGCGGCCGTGTCGTCGGCGTCAACACCGCGATCTTCTCGCCCAGCGGCGGCAATGTCGGCATCGGCTTTGCCATTCCGGCGAAGATGGCGCGAAACGTGGCGCTCCAGATCGCCGAGAACGGCCATGTCTCGCGCGGGCGGATCGGTGTCGCGTTGCAGGATGTCACGCCCGATGCCGCGGCTGCGCTCGGCCTGAACGAAGCCAAGGGCGCGCTGATCGCACAGGTCGAGCCGGGCGGTGCGGCGGCGAAAGCCGGCATCCAGAGCGGCGACGTGATCCGCCGCTTCGGCACGACGCAGATCGATTCCGGCAGCGAACTGGCCAAGGCGGTCGGTCAGGCCAGGATCGGCAGCGCGGTGCCGGTACGCATCCTCAGGAACGGCGAACAGGTCGCGGTAACGCTGACCATCGGCGACGAAGCGAAAGCGGCGGCATAGGCGCCCGGTCGGGATTCGCCTGTGAGCCGGAACCGGCGGGGCGGCCTGCGCGTCGCCCCGCCAGATCATCCCCGTAAAAAGGCCGCTCGAACGTGAAATTGCTGTTGGTCGAGGATGACGCCACCACCGCCGACTATGTCTGCCGCGGGCTGGCCGAGCTGGGCCACGCCGTCGATCATGCCGCGACCGGCGTCGACGGGCTGACCGCGGCATTGGTCGGGGTGCATGACGCCATCATTCTCGATCGCAACCTGCCGGAACTGGACGGTCTGGCGGTGCTGACCGCCCTGCGCGCGCAGGGC
>NZ_CAMLAC010000225.1 GCF_946477935.1 uncultured Sphingomonas sp.
GCCGCGATCGACAGGGGACAGGTGCTCACCCGGCAGGACGCAGCATACCCCGTCGCCGACCGCTGGAACCGCAGCCGCTACGACCGCGCCGCCCTCACCCTCGACCGCCGCTTCGGCGACATCGCCGCCACCCTCACCGCCAGCCGCCTGGTGGAGAGCGACACGCTGCTCGGCGCACGGTTCGGCCCCGGTCTGGGCGGAGCCGGCGCGACGAGCTGGTTCGCCGATGCCGCCGCGCGCTGGCATAGCCCCACCGGCTGGACACTGGGCGCGACATGGCGACAGGGCTGGACGCATGCCAGCGCCGCCCACGGCCTTGCCGGCACCGCCCGCCTCGGCACCACTGCCTTTGCCGCCGACATCGGCAAGGCCGGCATCTTCGGCCGCGACTCGCTTGGCCTGCGCATCGCCCAGCCGCTGCGTGTCGCGCAGGGCGGCATCGATTACCGCCTGCCCACCGGCTGGGACTATGCCAGCGCCGGCGTGTCGGCCTGGACGGTGCAGCGCCTGAACCTCGCCCCCACTGGCCGCGAGATCGACGTGGAGGCGCGCTACACCCTGCCGCTCGGCCCCGGCGACCTCCACACCAATCTCTTCTGGCGGCGCGATCCGGGCAATATCGCCGCCTTGCCAGACGATTACGGCCTGGCGCTCCGCTGGGCCTTCGGCCTCTAAAAGCGGATCTTTATTTGCGGGGGACGGAGATGCTTCCCATCTCCTGAGACATGACCCGTCTTTCCCTTCTCGATCTGGTGCCCGTCGTCGAAGGCGGCACCGTATCGCAATCGCTGGCCAACGCCGCCGATCTCGCCGCCCATGCCGAATCGCTCGGCTATCATCGCTACTGGGTGGCCGAGCATCACGGCATGGAGGGCATCGCCTCGGCCGCCACCGCGGTGGTGATCGCGCACGTTGCCGCCGCCACCCGCACCATCCGCGTCGGCGCGGGCGGCATCATGCTGCCCAACCACGCGCCCCTGGTCATCGCCGAGCAGTTCGGCACGCTCGACGCGCTGTTCCCTGGCCGCATTGACCTCGGCCTCGGCCGCGCCCCCGGATCGGACCAGCGCGTCGCCCGCGCCATGCGCCGCACGCTCGACAGCGATCCCAACGCCTTCCCGCGCGACGTGCTGGAGCTGCAGAGCTACTTCGCCGATGACGGCCAGACCGGCATCGCCGCTACTCCGGGTGCCGGCGCCACCCCGCAGATGTGGATCCTCGGCTCCAGCCTGTTCGGCGCGCAACTCGCCGCCGCGCTCGGCCTGCCCTACGCCTTCGCCTCGCATTTCGCGCCCGACGCGCTCGATGCCGCGCTCGGCGTCTATCGTCGCGAGTTCCGCCCCTCGGCCACGCTTGCCAGGCCGCATGCCATGGCCGGCTTCAACATCTTCGCCGCCGACACCGACGAAGAGGCCGAATTCCTCGCCTCCTCGCAGCAACAGGCGTTCGTGGCGCTGCGCACCGGCAACCCCGGCCGCATGCCGCCGCCCGTCGCCGGCTATCGCGACAGCCTGGGGCCGCAGGGCGCGGCCATGCTGAACCAGGTCCTCTCCTGCTCCGCGATCGGCAGCCCCGCCACCGTCGCCCGCCAGCTCGCCGCGTTCGTCGAGCGGACCCAGGTGGACGAGGTGATGGTGACCAGCGCGATCTACGACCATCAGGCGCGCAAGCGCTCGATCGCGATCGCCGCCGAGGTCGGCCAAGAACTCGCCAAGGCGGCCTGACGCCTTCGCCCTATCTATGTAGGTTGGAGCCGGCGGGGTTCAGGCCGCCGCCGGCAGGCGCAGCCGCACCATCAGCCCGCCCAGATCCTCGCTCTCCTCCAGGCTGACCGTGCCTTCGTAGATTTCCGCCACGTCGCGCACGATCGCCAGCCCAAGCCCGGTGCCCGGCTTGCCGCTGTCCAGCCGCACGCCGCGATCGAAGATGCGCAGCCGGTCCGCCTCCGCGATCCCGGCACCGTCATCTTCGATCAGGAACTCGACATAGCCGGCCTCCGCGCCGACCGTCACGAACACGCTGCCGCCGCCATATTTCGCGGCATTCTCGATCAGATTGCCCAGCAGCTCGTCCAGATCCTGCCGCTCGACATGCACCGCCAGATCCTTGGGGCCGGTCACGTCGATGCGGACATGGCGGTACAGCCGCGCCACCGCCCGCTCCACCGACTCCAGGCTCGGCCACACCTCCGCCCGGCTATGCGCCGAGCCGCGCCGGCCGACCGCGCGGGCGCGGGCCAGATGATGGTCCACCTGCCGCCGCATCGTCCGCGCCTCGCGCACCACCGTATCCGCCAGATCGTCCGC
The DNA here is from genome assembly GCF_946477935.1 of uncultured Sphingomonas sp. Classification (GTDB taxonomy): domain Bacteria; phylum Pseudomonadota; class Alphaproteobacteria; order Sphingomonadales; family Sphingomonadaceae; genus Sphingomonas. The sequence goes on from NZ_CAMLAC010000225.1 coordinate 2,307, forward strand.
CTGCGCGGTCGCGGCATTCATGATGACGGTCAGCGGCGTCTTCAGCGCATGCGCCAGATTGCCGGCATGGCGCCGCGCTTCCTCCGCCTGGCGCTCATTATGTTCGATCAGCGCGTTCAGTTCCTCGACCATCGGCGCCACTTCGCTGGGCATTTCCGACGAGATCCGGTTGGCCTGCCCCGCGCGCATCCGCGCAATCTCCTGCCGCACCCGGTGCAGCGGCCACAGCCCGTAAAAGGTCTGCAACCATGCCAGCACGATCAGGCCCAGCCCCAGCAACGCGAAACTGCGCACCAACGTGCGTCGGAGCGAGGCGATCTGCGCGTCCAGCCCTTCCCGGCTCTGCGCGACCTGGAACCGCCAGCGCACGTCCGATCCCGGCAGCTTCACGTCCCGCTCGACGATGCGCAACTTCTGGTCGGGAAACTGGCTGCTGGTATAGGTATGGATGCCCTTGTCGTCGTGCGGCGCGCCGTAAGCCAGTTGCCGGTCCCACAGCGAACGCGACGGGAACACTTCCTTGCCCGGCGCGGAAATCTGCCAGTAAAGCCCTGAATAGGGCTCCAGAAACTGCGGATCGCCCACCAGATCGCGCCCGAAGATCACCTCGCCATCCGGGCCGATCTCGGCCGCGACCAGCAACGACTTCAGGATATATTGCAGCTGGTTGTCGGTATTCTGCGTCACCGCGCTGGTCAGCACCCGGTCCAGCGCGAAACCGCCGCCGGCCAGCAACACCGATATCCACGCCGCGGAGATCAGGATCATGCGGCGCGACAGCGATCCGGTGCGCCATTTCCGCTTGGGAGTATCCGCCTCCGTCATGCGTGTCGGCCGGCCCGCCTCAGGCGGCGGCGCCCTCCGGATCTTCCAGGCTGTAGCCCAGCCCGCGGATCGTGGTGATCACGTCCTGGCCCAGCTTCTTGCGGATGCGCGTCACGAACACCTCGATCGTGTTCGAATCGCGGTCGAAATCCTGATCGTAGATGTGTTCGATCAGTTCGGTGCGGCTCACCACCTTGCCCTTGTGGTGCAGCAGGTAGCTCAGCAGCTTATATTCCTGCGCGGTCAACTTCACCGGCTCGCCCGCGCGCGTCACCTTGCCGCTGCGCGTGTCCAGCCGCACATCGCCCGCGGTCAGTTCGGACGAGGCATTGCCGGATGCGCGGCGGATCAGCGCGCGCAACCGGGCGATCAGTTCCTCGGTCTGGAACGGCTTGGCGACATAATCGTCCGCGCCTGCATCCAGCCCGGCCACCTTGTCGGACCAGCTATCGCGCGCGGTCAGCACCAGCACGGGGGTGGTCTTGCCCTCCTTGCGCCAGCGGTCCAGCACGGTCAGCCCGTCAATCTCGGGCAATCCCAGGTCCAGCACGATCGCGTCATAGCTTTCGGTCGATCCCAGGAAATGCCCTTCCTCGCCGTCCGTCGCAAGATCGATGGCATAGCCGGCGCCCTCCAGCGTATTCTTCAGTTGCTGGCCGAGATGGGGTTCGTCCTCGACGATCAGAACGCGCATCGATGTGGGTCTCCTTTGGAAATGGGGTCAGCGGTCGGTACGGCCGACGATCTGTCCGGATCGCGCATCGACCTCGACCCAGATCACCGTGCCGTTGCGCAGGAACTTCATCGTATAGATCGCCACGCTCGCCTCGAAGTCGAAGCCGAGATATTGCGCCCCCTCCATCTGGGGCAGCACCCGGCGCTCGATCTCCGGCATGGGCAGGATGCGCCCTTGCTTGCGGGCCTGCAATGCCCTCATCTGGTCGCTCCGCCGCTGATCCGGAGCTTGTGCCATCCCCGGGGCCGTCATCACGGGGCTTGCGGCCAACAGTGCCAGGAGGACGGTCATCTTCATGGAGTTGGCATAGGCCGCATGCGTTGAACACCCTCTGAATGAGCGCGAGGCCAAACGAGGCGCCGGCGCGCGTCCGCAAAAGCGCATGACAACTTGCCCGGTTCCGGGCGGGCCCTTACGTGGCGGTGCATCATGGCAGCACCCGTTCTCTCGTTTGAAGACCTTGGCGTCATCCAGGGCTCCGGCTGGCTTTTCCGGCATCTCGACATCCATGTCGGCCAGCGCGACCGCCTCGCGCTGATCGGCCGCAACGGCGCGGGCAAGTCGACGCTGCTGAAACTGATCGCCGGCATCCTCGATTCGGACGAGGGGCGCCGCACGCTCGTGCCGGGCACGCATGTCGTCTATCTCGAACAGGATCCCGATCTTTCCGGCGTCGCCACCCTGCGCGACTATGTCCTGTCGGGCAACGACGCGCCCCAGCCCTATGAGGCGGAAGCGATCGCCGACCAGCTCGGCATCGACCTGTCACGCGAAGCCGCGACCGCCAGCGGGGGCGAGCGCCGCCGCGCCGCGATCGTCCGCGCGCTGGCGGTGAACCCGGACGTGCTGCTGCTCGACGAACCGACCAACCATCTCGATCTTGCTGCGATCGAATGGCTGGAGGACTGGCTGAAGCGCTTCACCGGCGCGTTCATCGTCATCAGCCACGACCGGACCTTCCTCACCCGCCTGACCCGCTCGACCCTGTGGCTCGACCGCGGCAATCTGCGCCGCAACGAGGTCGGTTTCGGCGGCTTCGACGCCTGGACCGAGGCGGTCTATGCCGAGGAGACCCGCGCCGCCGAGAAGCTCGACGCCAAGTTGAAGATCGAGGAGCATTGGCTCCACCGCGGCGTCACCGCGCGGCGCAAGCGCAACCAGGGCCGCCTCGAAAAGCTGCACCAGATGCGCGCCACCCGCGCCGCGATGATCGGGCCGCAAGGCGCCGCCAAGCTCGGCATCGCGTCGGACGACGTGAAGACCAAGGAGGTCATCAAGGCCGAGCACGTCACCAAGCGTTATGGCGACCGCACCGTCATCAAGGATTTCAGCCTGAAGGTGACGCGCGGCGACCGCATCGGCATCGTCGGCGCCAATGGTGCGGGCAAGACGACGCTGCTCCGCCTGCTCACGGGCGAGATCCAGCCCGACGAGGGCGAGGTGAAGCTGGCCAAGACGCTCGACGGCGTCATCATCGATCAGCAACGCCGCCTGATGGCGCCCGAGAAGCGCGTGCGCGAGGTGCTGGCCGACGGCGGCGACTGGATCGACGTGCGCGGCACCCGCAAGCATGTGCACGGCTATCTGAAGGAATTCCTGTTCGACCCCAGCCTGGCGGAGGCGCGGATCGGTACGCTGTCGGGTGGCGAGCGGTCACGCCTGTTGCTCGCCCGTGAATTTGCCCGCGAGTCCAACCTGCTGGTGCTGGACGAGCCGACCAACGACCTCGACCTCGAAACGCTCGATCTGCTCCAGGAGGTGATCGGCGACTATGATGGTACCGTCCTGATCGTCAGCCACGACCGCGACTTCCTCGATCGCACCGTCACCGTCACGCTCGGCCTCGACGGTTCTGGCACGATCGACGTGGTCGCGGGCGGCTATGAGGACTGGGTCGCCAAGCGCAAGCCGCGCAACGAGGGCAGGAAGGCCGCCCCCAAGGCCGCCGCGCCCGCTGCCCCGGTACAGGCGCGCACCAAGCTCAGCTACAAGGACCAGCGCGACTACGACCTGCTGCCCAAGCGGATCGAAGAGATCGAGGCCGGCATCGCCCGCGACGAAGCCAAACTCGCCGACCCCGACTTCTACGCCAAGGACCCCACCGGCTTCGCCCGCCTCTCCGCCGCGATCGGCAAGGCTAGAGAGGAAAAGGACGAGGCGGAAA
>NZ_CAMLAC010000226.1 GCF_946477935.1 uncultured Sphingomonas sp.
GCCCGCCGCCCCCTTCCCTTGGCAGTCGCCCGATCAGAAGGTCAGGCGCGTCGTCACCGAGAATTGCCGGTCGCTCTTGAAGAAGGAGCGCGGCGCCATCTGGCCGTCCGCGGACAGCAGATAGGCGGTCTTGGTGGTCGTATCGAGCAGGTTCTGCACCTCCAGGCCGATCTTGAAGTTGCGATTGACCGTGTAGAAGATCGATCCGTCCATCTGCCCCGCCGCCAGTGCATAGACCGGCAGGAAGGGGAAGCAGCAGTCGCGGTTCGTCAGCAGGAACTTCGAGCGCCAGCTATACGCGACGCGCGCATAGATGTTCGCCTTGTCGTAGAAGGCCGCGAGGTTGAAGTTGTACTTCGACAGCCCGGCCAGCGGCAGGTTGGAATAGAGCGACGCGGTATCCACCGGCGGCGCATTGTCCGCATTGGGGTTCAGCGGCACGCCATTCGGAATGTTGCCCGGATCGACATAGGTGAAGGTCGCCTGCGTCCCCAGTCCCGACAGGATGCCCGGCAGGAAGTCGTAGGTCTGCTGATAGCTCAGCTCGACGCCCTTCACGTCGCCGCTGCCCGGTGCGTTGGCCGGACCGTTGATCGTCACGTCGAACGTCTGACCATTATTGGTCAGCGAGCGCGTATAGCCGTAATTGTCGAGGATGATGTTCGACAGCTTCTTGTAGAACAGCGCGCCGGTCAGCGAGCCGACCTTGGCGAAATACCATTCCGCCGTCACGTCGACCTGCTTGGCCTCGACCGGACGCAGGAAGGGATTCCGCGCTTGGGCGTTGAAGCCATACGCATTGTTGTCGCCGAAGCTGACGCCGACGAAGTTGCGCAGGTCGCCGAAGTTCGGGCGCGAGATCGCTTTGGATGCCGCGGCACGGAACAGCAGCGTATCCGTCACCTGCAACTTCACGTTGGCGGCGGGCAGCCAATGGTTGAACGCCTGGCGCGCGACCTCGGGCGTCGAGGCGCCATTGGAGAAGGCCAGTGCGGCGGCCTGCTGCGCCGGCGTCACCGTGCAGAGCACGGGCACCGTCGAAAGCGACGGGTCGGCGCAATAGGCTGCGATATTGGCATATTGCGCCGGCAACACGCGGAAGGTTTCCGGGAAGGTCAGCGAGCCGAACGACTCATCCTTGGTCCGCACGAAACGCAGGCCGATATTACCCGACAGCGACATGCCGCCCGCGAAATCGTCCAGCCCGAAATCGGCACGGATATAGGCGCCCCAGGTTTCCTCGCGATTCCGGTAATATTCCGACTGGCGGAAATAGTCGTCGACCAGGTTGGTGCGGTCCTGCAACGCGACATAGCTGCCGCCGCCCGCCGCCGTCACGCGGCGCAGCAGATCGGTCAGCGCTTCATGATCGCGCAGCACGGCATCCGAGATATACGGCGTGCCCGGCGGCTGCGTAGACTGGTTACGGTAATAGTCGATATAGTTGAACCGCTCGACCGACCCCGGCTGCGTGTTCAACCCTTGCGGACCGCCGCTCGTCCAGGTTTCCGACAGGGCACCCCAGTTGTTATAATCGTTGGTGCGCACCGTCTGGTCGCGCTTGGCATAACGGCCACCCACGCGCAGCTTGCGCAGGAAGCTGTCCTCGCTGACGTCATATTGCGCATCGCCGCGGAACGCCCACTCGGTGCCGTTGTTGCGATTGCGGTTGTTCATGCCGTCGTGGAAGTAGATCGAGGCCGGATTGCCGAAATACTCGTTCACGTCACGGCCCTGCGGCTGGAACGTCACGCGCGGCGTATTGCCCGTCAGGTCGATACCGAACCCGCCATAGCTGGTGGTGCCGACATTGTCGTCGCGGCTGTTCAGCGTCGACTTCACATACTGGCCGTCGAAGTTCAGGTGCAGGCGCTCGACCGGCTCGAACTTGCCGTTCAGCGAGAAGTCCTGCGTGACCGCCTTGCTCTTGGTATAGCGGTTGGCCAGCACGATCGGCCCGCCCTCGGGCGCGAACTGGCTCAGCGGCGCGCCGTTGAAGCTGGGGAAGAAGCCGGGGCGATACAGCGATCCGCTGGTGAACACGCCGTCATCGTCATAGGTCGGGGTGGTGCCGGGCAGCGGCTTGACCTGCAACGAATCCGCCAGACCCAGGCTCGGCTCGATCGTGTGCTCGATCCACTCCAGGCGGCTGTCGGTACGCAGATATTGCGCGGTCAGCAGCACGCTGCGATCCGCATTCTCATACTGTGCCGCTGCCGACACGCCGATGCGTTCACGGTTGAACGACTGGGTGCGGTTGCCGCCGCCCATCGGCACATACACGCTCTCGCGGCCCGCCGGCACCGGATAGGTGTCGAAACGTGTCGTCTGATAGGGCGTACCCGGGTTGATGACGCGGCCTTCGCCGGCATCCTGCACACCGTTGCCGTTCCGGTCGTCGTTGAAACGCGGCAGATAGGCGGAGATGAACACCGCGTCCGACCGGCTGCGCAGCTGCGAATAGCTGCCGCTCGCCAGGAAGCCGATGCGGCCGCCGCCCGGCGCGTCCCATTGCTGGCTGAACAGGCCGACGACGGAAGGCGCGCCGCGCTGCTCCATGTCGCCGTAATTCATGCTGCCCGACAGGTAGATCAGGCGCTGGTCCTGGTCGAACGGCTTGCGGGTGTTGATGTTGACGGTGCCCGAGATACCGCCTTCGATCAGGTCGGCGGTCAGGTTCTTGAACACCTCGACCGAACCGATCAGCTCGGCCGGCACGTCGTTGAACCCGATCTCGCGACCGCCGGAGGCGGCAAAGGTGTCGCGCCCGTTGAACTCGCCACGAACGTAGGACAGGCCGCGGATCACCACGCCCGAACCCTCGACGGAGAAGTGCGCGGAATCGGTCGGTGCGGCGAAGCGGCTGATCGCCACGCCCGGCACGCGCTGCAGCGCCTCGTTCACCGAACGGTCGGGCAGTGCGCCGATGTCCTGCGCGGTGATCGCGTCGACCACCGTGTCCGAATTGCGCTTGATGTTCTGCGCGGTCGCCAGGCTCTGGCGCACGCCGGTGACCACGATCTCGTCGCGGCCCGTGTCGGGCGGCGTGACGGCGGCTTCCTGCGCGGCGCCCGACGTGCCCGTCGTGGCCGCGGCCTGGTCCAGCGCGGTCGGCGCGGTTCCGGCCTCGACGCTGGGCGTGCCCGACGTGGTGCCCTGCGAGCCTTCACCCGCCGGCTTGGCGGGGGTTCCGTCCTGCGCCCATGCCGGCTGCGCTGCGCACAGCAGGGCCAGAGCCGACACACCGATGTTCAGATTACGCCAATTCCGCGCAGCGTCACGCGACACACGATCCTTCATGCAACCCCCTCCAGACATGACTTCCCCACCGCCAACCGGTCTGTTCGCCGGGTCGGTTCTTCCGTCCTGCAATAAAATATGGTTCAGTTCCCGTCGGTTATCTCAATGCAAAATCGGCGACAAGAGAAATAACGCAACTTGACATAAGTAAACTTGCTGGCGTGGCGAAAAGGTCGCTACTGCCGTAAAGCGGCAAATACGGCGCGAAGGGGGGGATGCATGACCGGGCAGAACGGTGATCGCGTGCGGGTGGTGGTGGTCGGCGGCGGCACCGCCGGCTGGATGACCGCCGCCGGCCTGACCACGCTGATGCCGGCGGCGGCCGACGTCCATCTGATCGAATCGGCGGAGATCGGCATCGTCGGGGTCGGCGAAGCCACCCTGCCCCATCTGCGCGCCTTCATTCAGCGGCTGGGAATCGATGAGGTCGCGTTCATGGCCGCGACCCATGCCACCTTCAAACTCGGCATCGATTTCCACGATTTCGGCCGCATCGGCGACCGCTACATCCATCCCTTCGGCACCTATGGCCAGGCGCTCGGCGGCGTCGGCTTCCACCATTATTGGCTGCGGCGTCACCATGGGGGCAATCCGGTGCCGCTGGGCGCCTATTCGGCCGGGGTCGTCGCGGCCGAACGGTGCCGTTTCGCCCGCCCGGATCCGGAGAGCGACGCGCTGCAGGACAGCTTCGGCTACGCTTATCAGTTCGATGCGACCCGTTTCGCGCCCTTTCTGCGCGCCCATGCCGAAGCGCGCGGTTGCCGCCGTACCGAGGGGCGGGTCGTCTCGGTCGATCGCGATGCGCAGGACGGCCGCGTCACCGCGGTCCATCTGGCGAACGGCACCCGGATCGAGGGCGATCTTTTCGTCGACTGCTCGGGCTTCCGCGCACTGCTGATCGGCGGCGAACTCAATGAGGCGTGGGAGGACTGGTCCCACTGGCTGCCCTGCGACCGGGCGGTGGCGGTGCCCTGCACCCATGCGCCAGGACCGATCGCCCCGCTGACCCGCGCGACCGCGATGCCCGCCGGATGGCGCTGGCGCATTCCGCTCACCACCCGCGTCGGCAACGGCTATGTCTATGCCAGCCGCTATTGCGATGACGACACCGCGCGCGGAGCCCTGCTCGCCGCGCTGGAGGGCGAGGCGCTGGCCGAGCCGCGTCTGCTCCGTTTCCATGCCGGGCGGCGACGGCATAGCTGGTCGCAGAACGTCGTCGCGGTGGGCCTCGCCTCGGGCTTTCTCGAACCGCTCGAATCGACCAGCATCTATCTGGTGCAGATGGCGATCACCGCCCTGATCGAACATTTCCCGGACGTTCGCGTCGCCGATGCCGACCGCGACGGCTTCAACACCGCGGTCGATGCCGAATATGACCGCATCCGCGATTTCCTGATCCTGCACTATCACGCCACCACGCGTGACGATTCCCCCTTCTGGGATCATGTCCGCACCATGGCGATCCCCGACACGCTGGCCGACCGGATCGCGTTGTGGCGACAAACGGCGCAGGTTGCGCATTACAGCTACGGTCTGTTCCTCGAACCCAGTTGGCTGGCCGTTTATCTCGGCCAGAACATCGTGCCGGACGGTTGGGATCCACGCGCCGACGGGGCCGACCCCGCGCAACTGGATCAGGCGCTGGCCGCACTCGCCGCCGGTATCGGCACCGCGATCGATGCCCTGCCTCCTCATGAAGCGAGCCTGCCACGATGAGCCGCAACCGACAGGACAGGCTGCGCCGCGTCACCATCCTCGGCGGCGGCCCGGTCGCCGGCATTGCGGCGCTCGGTTTCGCCCGGGCGCTGCCCGGCACGCGGGTCGACTGGATCATGCGGCCGGTCGACCCCGAGGCGCTGGCCGATCGCCTGCCCGCCACGCTGCCCTCCAGCGCGCCGCACTTGGAACAACTGGGTTTGGACGAGGCCATGCTGGTCGCCAGGGCCGGCGCGACGCACCGGCTGGGCGAGCGATTCCTCGGCTGGGGGCCGGCGGACTATATAACCAGCGAGGGGCAGGCGATGCCGCTCGGCGTCGCCGGCGCGCTCCACCATCACCACGCGCTCGCCCCCCGGCACCCGCTTCACAGCTATCGCCCCGCCGCGGTGCTGGCCGATGCCGGGCGCTTCGTCCACCCGACCGCGCCCGACGGCCCGCTCGGCTTCCACGACTATGGCCTGCGCCTCGACCCGGATGCGATCACCCCCTTTCTCGCCGACCGCGCCACCCGCGCCGGGGTCAGCATAACCTCCGGAGAGGCGGTCGACGCGGACCTGATCGTCGATGCCACCGGTCCCGCTGCCACACCCGACTGGATCGACTGGACCGACGCCCTTCCCGCCACCACCCTGACGCTCGGCACCGTCGCCGGCACCGCACCCGACCCATGCGACACCTACCGCGCCACCGACGACGGCTGGCAGGCGACATGGCCGCTGGCAAACCGCACACTCACCGGCACCGCCGTGTTTGGCGCCGGCCCCATCCGCCCCGGCCGCCGCAGGGAGCCCTGGCAGGGCAACATACTGGCCCTAGGCGACGCCGCCGCCGCGATGGGCCCCCTGTGCTGCACCGGCTTCGCGCTCGCGCTGGCGAACCTGTCCCTCGCCCTCTCCCTGCTCCCCGGCCGCGACCTGCCGCCCCTCCTGCTCGCCGAATATAACCGCCGCGCAGGCCTGCGC
>NZ_CAMLAC010000227.1 GCF_946477935.1 uncultured Sphingomonas sp.
GTACAGGTCCGGCCGGAACGTCCCCGCCGCGACCGCCGCGTCGCGCTCGTCGAACGCCATCCCCTCCCACCGCACCATCTGGCTGTACAGCCACGCCGCCTGGCTCCGCCACGGGAAGTTTGCCGCCTCGCGATGCTGGAACATGAAGTCTGGATAATGCACCGGCTCCGCCCCCGGCGTCAGGCGGATGCGGTCGGTGATCGCACGCAGCACCGCATCGGCGGGCGCATCCAGGTAGCGCGACTCCGCCAGTAGCGCAGCGGTATCCTCCACCGTGTTCGCACGCACGAAATGCTCCGCGGCGGCATGCAGCGCGCGGATCAGCCGCGCCACCGTCGCGGGATCGCGCTCCGCAGTATCGGCGCGCATCGCCAGCACCTTTTCCACGCCGCGCCGCCAGATCTGCGCGGTCGCCAGCGCGATCCGCCCGACCCCGCGATCGACCGCGATCGAATTCCACGGCTCGCCGACGCAGATGCCGTCGACATCCCCTGCCGCCAGCGCATCGGCGGCGAATAACGGGCTGGTGACCACGATCTCGACATCCGTGTCCGGCCGGATGCCGACCCCGGCAAGCCAGTAGCGCAGCATGTAATTGTGGCTTGAATAGCGATGCACCACGCCGAAGCGCAGCCGCCGCGTCGCCGCCACCGCCTTCAGCGCCGCGCCGATCACATGCGGGTCGCCCAGCCTGTCGCCCAGACCGACCTCCTCCGCCAGCCGCATCGAGAAGGTCACCGCATTGCCGTTCAGCCCCAGCACGAACGGCACTGCCATCAGCACGGCAGGCCGATCCCGCCCCAGCGCCGTCGCGATCGCCAGCGGCGCGACCAGATGCGCCGCATCGCTATGCCCGTACAGCAGCCGGTCGCGCACCGCCGCCCAGGTCGCATCACGCACCAGCTCGATCGCCAGCCCCTGCGCCTCGGCAAAGCCACGCTCGCGCGCCAGTATCGGCAATGCGGCATCGACCAGCGGCAGGAACCCGATGCGCACCCGCGTCAGCGTCACGATAGATCTCCCATCAGCGCGTCGGAGGTGATGATCGCATCCGCCACCTCCGCGATGCGCCGGTTGGACGACATGGCATGGCCGCGCAGCAGTGCATAGGCGGCGGGTTCGTCGATCCCGCGGCGCTTCATCAGGATTGCCTTCGCCCTGTCGATCGCGGCCCGGTCGGCCAGCGCGCTCTTCGCCTCGGCCAGTTCGTCCTGCAATCGCGAGAATGCCTGGAAGCGCCGCACCGCCAGATCCAGGATCGGCTTGATCCGCGCCTTGGCCAGCCCGTCGACGATATAGGCCGATACACCCGCGTCCACCGCCGCCATCGTCGCCTCCGCGTCCGACTGGTCGACGAACATCGCGATCGGCCGCGCCAGCGCGCGCGACATCGCAAAGAAATCCTCCAGCATGTCGCGGCTGGGATTTTCCAGGTTGATCAGCACCACCTCGGGCCGCGCCGCCTCCACCTGCGCCACCAGCGGGCCGCCCGGATCGATCACCGCCAGATCGGTCAGCCCCGCCTCACGCAGACCATCCGAGATGATCGCGGCACGCGTCGTGCTGGTGTCGATGATCGCGATCCGCATGGCGCCCCGTTTATGCTGCCCTGCGGCATGATCGGCAAGGCCGCGCCCGTGTTTCGTGGCGTGCGGCCGGTTGATCTCATGCGAGGCCGCGAAGGATGATGCTCGCGCGGCGGCGCGGAGGGCGCGGAGATGAATGCGACCGCCGATCCATCAGGACATGATACATCAGGTCGTGATGGACATGAGGGCGATCCCTTATCCGTTCGTCTCGAGTAGCCGTCGAGTAGCGGCAAAGCCGCGTATCGAGACGGTGTATCGAGAGACACGTTGGCGCGTGGGACGCCACCCCGATACGCTCCTACGGAGCTACGTGATCTCTACGAGACATGAACGGATCACCGTAAGCCATCAGGCTCTGGGTCTCTGCCCCCAAACGCCGCATTGCAGGGCAGGTCCGGATGCAAGGCATGAAGCCCACCCCACGCAGTTCGCGTTCCTGCAATGCGCGGATTGTCCCGATGCCGGGTTGTGGCGGTCCCCCAACAAGCACCCCGCGAACATGGCGTTCCTGAACGCTCCGGCACCGCAACGCCGCCACGTCCTTTCCGGTTAGCCTCGCCCAAACAGAAAAACGCCGGCCGCAACCATCGTTGCGACCGGCGCTTTCCGTCGATCAATTCAGTCGATCGCGCCGTTCAGGCGACAACCGCCTCGAAGTGACCGCACCAGTCGCTGGCTTCCACCTTCGGCCACACGCCGGCGGCTTCACCGCTGGGCTGGCTGATCGGCGGATTGTAGCGGCACAGACCCAGCGATGCGTCCGAACGCGCGGTGTCGGTGTCGAAGAACTTGCACTTGGCGCAGGCTGCGGCGCCGGCAGTGGTGAGCGGCATGATTAGCTCCTGTCACGATGTCGTTGTTGCTGAAATGATCGTTACGCCCATTTCGTTCCCGGCAACAAGCAAAATCAACAGTTGCGATCCATTATCATGGTAGTTGATAATGACTATCATCGCCAATCTTCTTGATAAGAATTTGCATCACAAGATCAGATGATGCGATACGCTCTCAACAACAACAATAACAAAGAACAGATGACGCCTGTTTGTGTTTACATCCTCCTTGCATCGACGTCGATAAAGCCATGCCTAATCCTTCAACGGCCCGGCAAGGGGGATCAGACCGGATCGGACCCGTTGGTTGCCGCAAGATAATCGTGCATCTTCGCCGCCGCCGCGTCGGACAACGCCATGAACGCGCGCCGCCGGTCCGCGGGATCGGGCTCGCGCACGAACAATCCGGCCTCGGTCAGCTTGCCGATCCAGCGCAATGCCGTGGTCGGCGCGACCGCCGCGGCGATGCACAGGCTGGATACCGACACGCGCTGCCCCTCGAGTCGCGCCGCATACAGGTCGAGCAGCATGTCCCAGGCCGGATCCTCGAACAGATTGCCGGGGAACAGCGCGTCGCGCATCCGCCGCCGCCGGATGATGGCGCGCACCGCCGCCGCGTCCGCCGGATCGGCACGCGGCGTGCGCGGTGCCGGCTCGATCCGGAAGGCGTTGCGCCGATCCTCCACGTCCGCGACGCCGCCCGGCACGCTATCCGCCTCGCGCCGCGCGAGTTCGGCCAATGCCTGGGCGATCCGCGCGACCTCGGCATTCAGACGTCTCAGTCGCTCGCCTTCACCCTCGCGGGCATAGGCGTGCAGTATCGGCGTCGATCCCGATCCGCGCGCCAGCACCAGTGCCCCGATCAGGTCCGCGATGCTGGGTCGGCACAGTAACTGCGCCTGCACACCCAGCAGCGCGGCGGCGACCACGTCGATCTCGGCCATGTCCAGGCAAACGATCACCGGCAGGTCCAGTGCCGCCGCGGTCGCCTCCAGCCGTGGCAGCATCGCCGCCAGCAGATCCTCGCTTACCCCACGGGCATCGGCGACCAGCACCGGCTGCGCCACCTGCCGCATCAGCTCGGCCGGCATCGCCTCCCATGCGATGCGCCGCAGCATCCGCCCGCCCGCCAGTCCGATCGCCTCCTCGATCTCAGCCCCGCGCGCCGTGCCCACCACCACCACGGCGAACCCGCCGTCGAACCCCATCTCGTCCTGCACGTCACCCCCGCTCGACCACGCCAACGCGCGCCTTTGCCCACGCCGCCGCATCGATCATGCAGCAGGCGCGTCGCCCGACGGCCACGACATCCGGGAGACGATGCCGCGCCCCTGCCGCCGCTATCCCAGCGCCTTGACGATCTCCTCGACCATCTTCTTGGCATCGGCCAGCAGCATCATCGTATTGTCGCGGTAGAACACCTCGTTGTCCACACCGGCATAGCCGACGCCGCCCATGGATCGCTTCACGAACAGCACCGTCTTGGCCCGCTCCACGTCCAGCACCGGCATGCCGTAGATCGGCGAGGTCTTGTCCGTCTTGGCCGCCGGATTGGTCACGTCGTTCGCCCCGATCACGAAGGCCACGTCGGTCTGTGCGAACTCGGCGTTGATGTCCTCCAGCTCGAACACCTCGTCATAGGGTACGTTCGCCTCGGCCAGCAGCACGTTCATGTGCCCCGGCATCCGCCCCGCGACGGGGTGGATCGCATATTTGACGCGCACGCCCTCCTTTTTCAGCAGGTCGCCCATTTCGCGCAGTGCGTGCTGCGCCTGCGCTACCGCCATGCCGTATCCGGGCACGATGATCACCTGCTCGGCCTGTGCCATCAGGAAGGCCGCGTCCTCCGCGCTGCCCCGCTTCCACGGCCGGTCGATCGCGCCCGCATCCCCGCCGCTCGCCGCCGTCGCGCCGAAGCCGCCGGCGATTACGCTGATGAAGCTGCGGTTCATCGCCCGGCACATGATATAGGACAGGATCGCGCCCGACGATCCGACCAGCGCGCCCGTCACGATCATCGCGGTGTTGTGCAGCGTGAAGCCCATCGCCGCCGCCGCCCAGCCCGAATAGCTGTTCAGCATCGACACCACGACGGGCATGTCCGCGCCGCCGATCGGCACGATCAGCAGGAAGCCGAGCACAAAGGACAGGGCGGTGATCGTCCAGAAGATCCACGGACTCTGGTCGCCGACAAAGGTCGCGATCAGCGCCAATATCCCGCCCAGCAGGCCAAGGTTGAGGACGTGGCGCCCCGGCAGCAGGATCGGCTTGCCGCCCATATTGCCGTTCAGCTTCAGGAAGGCGATGATCGATCCCGAAAAGGTGATCGCGCCGATCGCCACGCCCAGCCCCATCTCGATACGGCTGACCGGATGGATCGCCGCAAAGGGCTGCCCGATCAGCGGCACCACCAGATCGGCGATGCCAAAGGCTTGCGGGTTCAGAAAGGCCGCCGCCGCGACCAGCACCGCCGCCAAGCCGACCAGCGAGTGAAAGGCTGCCACGAGCTGCGGCATCGCGGTCATCGCGATGCGCCTTGCCACGACGAAGCCGATGCCGCCGCCGATCGCGATCGCCGCCAATATCTCGGGCAGGCTTGCCAGTTCGTGCGTCACCAGCGTGGTGACCACCGCAATCCCCATGCCGATCATGCCCAGCCGGTTGCCCTGCCGGCTGCTTTCCGGGCTGGACAGGCCGCGCAGCGCCAGGATGAAGCAGATACCCGCCACCAGATAGGCCAGCGATACCCAGGGGTTGGCCGCCAGATCGTGCATCGCCCGCTCCGGCATGCCGCCGCGCATCGCGACGGCGCTCATCGCCACCACGCTCACTTCGCCCCCGCCTTTTCCTTCTTGCGGTACATGGCCAGCATTCGCTGCGTCACTGCAAAGCCGCCAAAGATGTTGATGCTCGCCAGCACCACCGCCGCCAGCCCCAGCCACTTCGCCCCCGGCGAACCCGCCGCGGCCCCGGCGATCAGCGCGCCCACGATGATGACGGACGAGATGGCGTTGGTCACCGCCATCAACGGCGTATGCAGCGCCGGCGTCACCGACCACACCACATAATAGCCGACGAAACACGCCAGCACGAACACGGACACGATCGAGATGAAGTCCATCTATTCCTCCCCGGAACGGGGAGGGGGACCACCAGCCAAGGGCTGGTGGTGGAGGGGGCGGCCCGCATACGCAACGATCGAGGCGACAACCGCCTCGACATCCCGCTGCACATCGGCGGCCGCGATCCTCAATACCCGAAACCCGTTCTCTTCCAGAAACCTGTCACGCCTATGATCACGATCCGGTCGATCTCCTCGGCCATGCGCTTCACCATCCACCTCGATGATCAGGCGATCGGCCAGACAACAGAAATCCGCAACATACGGACCGACCGGATGCTGCCGTCGAAAACGAAGACCACAGCGGCTACCGCGGAGTTGCTTCCAGAGCAGCACCTCCGGCAACGTCATCGTGCGCCGCAACTTGCGGGCTACCGGCACCTCCGGGCGGCGCAGGCGCGGCCCGCCCCCTCCAC
>NZ_CAMLAC010000228.1 GCF_946477935.1 uncultured Sphingomonas sp.
GCCTTGCACGCGGCAAACGCAGCCGGCGCCGCGCCCTGCGCCTGGGTCGCCTCCGACCCGAACACCAACGCCGCCGACGCGGCACCCATCACGGCCAGGCCAATGAGCAACTTCATGCATTCTCTCCCGGACCGATATCGGTCCATTTTCGGTCGGACCCCGCATTGGCGAGAACCGCCTCAATAAAGTCCATCGTCCGCAATCCGTCCGCCACACCCGGGTGGGCGGCCCCGTCGTCGCCCCGTATAGTAGCGGCAAAGGCGAGGTAAAGATTGCCGAAAGCCTCGATATATCCTTCCGGATGACCGCTAGGTGTACGGAACAGCCCGGCCACTTCAGGCTGCAATCCCGGCCCACCCGCGCGCAGGGTCTCGGCCGGCCGGTCCAGCCAGCGCATCACCAGCGTATTGGGCTCCATCTGCGCCCATTCCAGCCCGCCATGCTCGCCGTGGATGCGCAGCCGCAGGCCGTTTTCCTCGCCGGCCGCCACCTGGCTCGCCTTCAGCGTGCCGCGCGCGCCACCGGGAAAGCGCAGCAACGCGCTGACATCGTCGTCCAGCCGCCGTCCGGGCACATGGATGGCGACGTCCGCCGATACCGACGCCGCCGCCAGTCCCGACACATGCTCGGCCAGGTGAAAGGCATGGGTGCCGATATCGCCAAGGCAGCCGCCCATCCCGGCTCGTGCCGGATCGGTGCGCCATTCGGCCTGCTTGTTGCCGTCGGTATCGATCGGCCGGCTCAACCAGCCTTGCAGATATTCCACCTGCACCAGCCGGATCGTGCCCAGATCGCCGCGCGCAACGCGCAGGCGCGCCTCCTCGATCAGCGGGTAGCCGCTATAGGTGAAGGCCAGCGCGAAATGCCGCCCGCTCTTGCGCGCCGCCGCGGCAATCGCGCGGGCTTCGTCGCCGCTGATCGCCATCGGCTTTTCGCAAAAGACGTGAAAGCCCGCCTCCAGCGCCGCTGATCGCCATCGGCGCATGCAGGTGGTTGGGCGTCACGATCGCCAGCGCGTCGATCCGCTCGCCCTCGGGCAGCGCCGCCTCGCCTTCGAGCAGCGCGTCCAGCGACGGATAGACGCGGGTCTCATCCAGCCCCAGCGCCGCGCCACTGCGCACGTTGCGCGCCGCGTCACTGCTGAACGCCCCCGCGACCAGTTGCCACTCGCCGTCCAGCGCCGCCGCCATCCGGTGCACCGCACCGATAAAGGCACCCTCGCCGCCGCCGACCATGCCCAGGCGAAGCCGCGTCATGCGGCACCGCCATCGGCCGGCAATCCCAGGATCGCGCGGATCGCCGCCCGGTCCACGCCGCTCTTGGCGAAGTCGTCGAACGGATGATCGGTCACGCGAATGATGTGATCGCGGATGAACGGTGCGCCTTCCCGCGCCCCGTCCTCGGACCGCTTCAGCGCGCATTCCCATTCCAGCACTGCCCAGCCCGAATAGCCATATTGCGCCATCCGGCTGAAGATGCCCGAAAAGTCGACCTGCCCGTCGCCGAGCGAACGGAAGCGCCCGGCCCGGTCCACCCAGTCCTGATAGCCGCCATAGACGCCCGAACGCCCGGTCGGATTGAACTCCGCATCCTTGACGTGGAAGCACGAGATGCGATCGTGATACCGGTCGATGAAGTCGAGATAGTCGAGCTGTTGCAGCACGAAGTGCGACGGGTCGAACAACAGCCGCGCGCGCGGATGCTCGCCCACCGCCGCCAGGAACCGCTCCCAAGATGCGCCGTCATGCACGTCCTCGCCGGCATGCACCTCGAATGCGCAATCGACGCCCGCCTCCTCGAACACGTCCAGGATCGGCACCCAGCGCCGGGCGAGTTCGGCGAACGCCTCCTCCACCAGCCCGGCGGGCCGCTGCGGCCAGGGATAGACATAGGGCCAGGCCAGAGCGCCGGGGAAGGTCGCGTGCGCGTTCAGCCCCAGATTGGCGCTCGCCCGCGCCGCCATCTTCACCTGTTCCACTGCCCAGGCCTGCCGCTCGGCCGGCTTGCCATGTACTTCCGGCGGCGCGAACCCGTCGAACAGCGTGTCATAGGCAGGATGCACCGCGACGAGCTGCCCTTGCAGATGCGTGGACAATTCGGTCACCGCAATGCCGTGACGGTCCAGCGTACCACGCAGGTCGTCGCAATAGTCCCGGCTTTCGGCCGCGGTCTTCAGATCGATCAGTTGCGAATTGCACGGGATCTGCACGCCGACATAACCCAGGCCCGCGGCCCACTCGGCCATATGCTCCAGCGTATCGAACGGCGCCTCTTGCCCCATGAATTGCGCAAGGAAGATTCCCGGCCCCTTCATACCCGTCATATTGCGGCCTCCATCTTGCCTTGTGCCTTTTGGTCGTCGCGGAAGGTCAACTGGAACAGGATCGCGATCGCCGCCGCCGCGATCGCCGGATACCACCACATCTGATGCCAGTCGGCGATGCTCGGGTTGGCCGGCAGTTGCGCGTAGAGCAGCCCGCCGATCTGCGACCCGAGCAGCATGCCCAGACCATAGGTGAACAGCGTCAGCATACCCTGCGCCTGGGCGTTCACGCCCTTGGGGGTCGCGATCGTACCCGTATAGATCGCACCCGCCACAAAGAAGAAATCATAGCATACGCCGTGAAGCGCCACGCCGACATAGATCGCCCACAGCGAGTCCCCGCCGTCACCGATGGCGAACAGGGCATAGCGCAGCGCCCAGGCCGCCATGCCGACCAGCAGCAGCGGCTTCACCCCGAACCGGCGGTACAGCCATGGCATCGAGAACATGAACAACAGCTCGGACATCTGGCCGATCGCCAGCGTGCCGCCGACATTCTCGATCCCCGCCGCGCCGACATAGGCGGAGGCATACGCATAATACATCGCCAGCGGGATGGAGATCAGCGTGGCGCAGGTCACGAAGATCAGGAACGAGCGCTGCTTCATCAGGCTGAACGCCTCGACGCACAGCACCTGCCGGACGACGCCCTCGTCGCGCGGCGTGTCCGACGCGACATTGGGCAGGGTGAAGCTGTACAGGCCCAGCGCGATCGACACGACGGCGGCGACGCGGAAGATCTCCGGGCTGGCGGACAGGCCGGCCCAGCCGATGATCAGGCCCGCCGTGATCCAGCCGAGCGTACCGAAGGCGCGCACGAACGGGAAATTATCCGTCCGCTCGCCAAAGCTCTTCAACGCGATCGTGTTCGCCAGCCCGACGGTCGGCATATACAGGATCATGTAGCCCAGCAGCAGCCAGACGAAGGTCGTGCCGCTATCCGGCGTCAGCAGCCCCGGCAGCATGAACAGGATCGCTCCGCCAACCAGGTGCAGGATCACCATCAGCATGCGCGGGGCGACATAGCGTGCCGCCGCCATGCCCAGCAGGAACGATCCGACGATCGACGCAATCGGCCCTACCGAAAAGGCATTGGCGATCAGGTGGCCCACGCCAACCGTCTGCATCGCCAGGCCAAGCGTGACGTTCCACGCGCCCCAGACGAAAAACTGCATGAACATCAGCGCACTCAGGCGCCCCGTCAACCATCCGTCCGCTGGGTTCGCAGTAACGTGTATCGACCTATCGGCAACGGCCATGCCCAAACCTCTCCGCGTGCAGTTTTCCCGCTTCGTATTCAGCAGGCTAAGCAGATCACGAACCCATGTAAAGGTTTACATTCGATCGCAACCGGGAACTTTTGTCGGAGCATGCAAATGCCTGTGGCTTCGCTGCGTAAAAGGTGCTGCGATCACGGCACGTGTTGCGGACCCTTGCAAACGGGCGCTTCGTGGCCGTTCAGAAATCCGCGGAAGAGCGCGCCCGCACCGCGAAATGCGTTTCAACGCATTTTCAAACAGGCTCTTAGCGGTCGACATTGATGCCGGAATGGCCCCATGGAGCACAGCATGCCGACGATCATCGAAGTCGCAGCCATGGCGCGCGTGTCCACCGCCACGGTCTCGCGCGTGCTCAGCCAGCCTGACCGTGTCGCCGAACCGACGCGGGACCGGGTTCTGGCCGTGGTGCGTGAACTGGGCTACGCGCCCAACGTCGCGGCCCGTACCCTGCGCACCCTGCGCGCGGCCAAGATCCTGCTGACCGTGCCCGATATCTCCAATCCCTTCTTCGCCAGCGTCATCCGGGGTGCGGAGGAGGCGGCGCGCGATGCCGGCTATGCCGTTGTCCTCGGCGACACCCGTCATGATCCGGAGGTGGAGGATCAATATGCCGCCATGCTGTCGCGGCGCGAGGTGGACGGCATGATCTTTCTCGGCCACCGCCTGCCCGAAAGCCTGCGCGACATCGTCTCGCAGGCCGGCGCGCCGATCGTCAACGGCTGCGAATACAGCCCGGAACTCGGCGTCTCGGGCGTGTATATCGACAATGAAGCGGCCAGCACCGACATGATGGAGCATCTGATCGCGCTCGGTCACCGCGACATCGGCCTTGTCACCGGCCCGCCGATCAGTCCGCTGACCCACCACCGCCAGTCGGCCGCCATGCTGACGGCGGAGCGTTACGGGATCGCGGACCGCCTGCACGTCCATGTCGGCGATTATTCCGCCGGTTCCGGCTTCGAACAGGCGCGCATGCTGCTTGGCCGGCAGGTGACCGCGATCTTCTGCTTCAATGACGAGATGGCGTTCGGCGCGATCAGCGCGGTTGCCGCCGCCGGTCTGTCCTGCCCCCATGATGTGTCCGTCGCGGGGTTCGACGATCTGCCGCTTGCCCGCTTCTCTCAGCCTGCGCTGACCACCATCGCCCAGCCCAAGGCGCAGATCGGCCGCAAGGCGGTGGAATTGCTCGTGAAAACCCTGCGCCGGGACGAGACGCAGATACAGCAGTTCACCCTGCCCCACGAACTCCTGGTCCGCGGCAGCACCGCCGCTTACCGCGGATAGGGGCAGTAACGCTCCAGAAACGCCTGATGCGCCGGCAGCGCCGCCACCTGCCGCGCCACCTGCCCCCGCATGTCGTCCATCACCTGCCGCAACCGCGCCTCCCCCATGATCGCCCCCATCCGGTGATGCTGCCGCGGCATCACTCCCTGCCCCATCATCACCTGCACCCAGGAATCGACGCGGAACAGCTCGTCGCCCGCCTGATACGCCATCGCATTGTCGCGAAACAGCGCGATCCGCTCGCTCAGCGTGTCGGGGATCGCCATGGTCCGCGCGCGCCGCCAGAACGGCGTATCGTCCCGCTCGGTCAGCACGTAATGCAGCACGATGAAGTCGCGGATCCGCTCCAGGTCGGCCGCGGCCTGATCGTTGAAGCGCCGCGCCAGCGCCGTGCAATCGCCGTCGAACGGGAACATCTGGAGCAGCCGGGTGACCGCGATCATCACCAGATGGATGGCGGTGGACTCCAGCGGCTCCACGAACCCGCCGGCCAGCCCGATCGCCACGCAATTGCCCCGCCACGCCTCGCTGCGCCGTCCCGCCTTGAAGCGGATGGTGCGCGGCTCGATCAACACCTCGCCTTCTACCGCTGCCAGCAATCGCGCCTGCGCCTCATCGTCCGACAGGTGCGCCCGGTCATAGACCAGCCCGTTGCCCACCCGATGCTGCAACGGGATCTGCCATCGCCATCCCGCACCGTGCGCGATCGCGCGCGTGTAGGGTACTGCCGGCCCTACGGCCCTCGTCTGCGTCACCACTGCCGCATCCGTCGGCAGCCACTCGCTCCAGTCGATGAACGCCGCCCCCATCGCCTGCCCGATCAGCAGCGCCCGAAACCCGGTGCAATCGATAAACAGATCACCCTCGATGCGCATGCCCGAGCGCAGCACGACCGCCTGGATGTCGCGGTCCCGCTCCACCCGCTCGATCATCCCCTCGACACGTCGGACGCCCGCTCCCTCGGCCACTCCCCGCAAGTGCCGCGCATACAGCCCCGCATCCAGATGATAGGCATAGCTGAGCGTCTTGAGCGGCGAGCCGGGCG
>NZ_CAMLAC010000229.1 GCF_946477935.1 uncultured Sphingomonas sp.
ATACCGGCTGCGTGGCGGGGATACAGGCGGAGAGAAGCGCGGCGGTGGCGAGCGGCAGCAGGCGCAGGGAAAGGGCAGGACGCATGGTCGCTCTATGGGCGAGGCAGGAGGCGGGCTCAACCTTCCGAAGCGTACGGGTTGCGACGGAACCGCGCTGCGGGGCGACGGGTTCAACCTGGATCAATGGAGACCCCTATGTCCGACACCGCCGATACCCCCACGCTGCTGCTCGTCCAGGCCAATGTGGCGCACACGATGAAGGTGGAAAGCCGGGACGGCGATACGGTCGGCACCGTTTATTCCTTCATGGTCCACAAGCGCAGCGGCAAGGTGACGCATGCGGTGCTGTCGCTCGGCGGGTTCCTGGGCATGGGCAAGAGCTTCTACCCCGTGCCATTTTCGCTGCTGCAGTTCGATTCGGTGCGCGACCAATATGTCATCACGGTCGACCGCCGCCTGCTGGAAGGCGGTCCGAGCTGGTCGAACAATGCGCCGGTGTTCGACCAGGCCTATGCCGACCGCGTCGCGAGCTATTACAGCGTCGGCAGCGAGGACGTCGCTGCCGAGTGATGCGCGCAGCGGCGGGCCCCGTCAGGCCCGCCGACCGCTCGCGAACTTCTTGCTCTTGCCGAAGCGCGTCTTGCGGGTGCCCGGCTTGCCCTCGTTCGAGCGGCCCATGATCGGGGCCTTCTGTTCGTGCACGGGCAGGCCGAGTTCCTCGTTTTCCAACTGGCGGATCTCGTCGCGCAGGCGACCCGCTTCCTCGAACTCGAGATCAGCGGCGGCCTTGCGCATCTTCTTTTCAAGTTCCTCGATATAGGCGCGCAGATTGTGGCCGACCATGTGCGGCCGCTCGTCGTCGATCGGCACGGTGACCTGATCGCCGCTGGCGACATGGGCGATGATGTCGCCGATATTCTTGCGCACCGTGGCGGGTGTGATGCCGTGTTCGGCATTATAGGCCATCTGTTTCTCACGCCGGCGTGCGGTTTCGCTCATGGCGCGTTCCATCGAGCCGGTGACGCGATCGGCGTAGAGGATGACGCGACCGTCGACGTTGCGGGCGGCGCGACCGATCGTCTGGATCAGCGACGTCTCTGACCGAAGGAAGCCCTCCTTGTCTGCGTCCAGGATCGCGACGAGCCCGCATTCGGGGATATCGAGTCCCTCGCGCAGCAGATTGATGCCGATCAGCGCATCGTAAACGCCCAGGCGTAGATCGCGGATCAGCTCGATACGCTCCAGCGTCTCGACATCCGAATGCATGTAGCGGACCTTGATCCCCGCTTCGTGCATATATTCGGTCAGATCTTCCGCCATCCGCTTGGTGAGCGTGGTGACGAGCGTGCGGTAGCCCAGTTCGGTCGTCTTGCGGACCTCGACGATCAAGTCCTGTACCTGCTCCTCGACCGGCTTGATCTCGATCGGCGGATCGATCAGCCCGGTGGGACGGATAACCTGTTCTGCGAAGACGCCGCTGGTCTGTTCCATCTCCCAGTTCCCCGGCGTCGCGGAGACGCAAACGGTCTGCGGGCGCATCGCGTCCCATTCGTTGAAGCGCAGGGGGCGGTTGTCGATCGCGGAGGGCAGGCGAAAGCCATATTCAGCGAGCGTGATCTTGCGGCGATGGTCGCCGCGCGACATGCCGTTGATCTGGCCGATGGTGACATGGCTTTCGTCCACGAACAGCACCGCGTTTTCCGGCAGATATTCGAACAAGGTCGGCGGCGGCTCGCCCGGCAGGCGGCCGGTGAGAAAGCGGCTGTAATTCTCGATGCCGTTGCAGCTTCCGGTCGCGGCGATCATCTCGAGATCGAAATTGGTGCGCTGTTCGAGCCGCTGATGCTCGAGCAGCTTTCCTTCCGCTTCCAGCTCTTTCAACCGTTCGGAGAGTTCATGGCGGATCGCCTCGGCCGCCTGCTTCATCGTCGGGCCGGGGGTGACATAGTGCGAGTTCGCGTACACGCGAACGGAGTTGAGGTTCGCCACCTTCTTGCCGGTGAGCGGATCGAATTCGGTGATCTCCTCGATCTCGTCGCCGAAGAACGAGATCCGCCACGCCGAATCCTCATAGTGGGAGGGGAACAGTTCGAGCGTATCGCCCTTCACGCGGAAATTGCCACGTTGGAAGGCCGCGTCGTTGCGCTTGTACTGCAAGGCGACGAGCTTGCGCACGATCTCGCGCTGATCGACGCTCTGCCCCTTCTTCAAGTCGAAGATCATCGCTGAATAGGTCTCGACCGAACCGATACCGTAGAGACAGGATACGGAGGCGACGATGATTACGTCGTCACGCTCCAGCAGCGCCCGCGTGGCCGAGTGGCGCATCCGGTCGATCGACTCGTTGATCGAGGATTCCTTCTCGATATAGGTGTCGGACCGCGGCACATAGGCCTCGGGCTGGTAATAGTCGTAATAGCTGACGAAATATTCGACCGCGTTGTTCGGGAAGAAGTTCTTGAACTCTCCGTAAAGCTGCGCGGCCAGGATTTTGTTGGGGGCGAGGATCAGCGCGGGGCGCTGCAACGCCTCGATCGTCTTGGCCATGGTGAAAGTCTTGCCCGAACCGGTGACGCCGAGCAGCACCTGATCCTTTTCACCCGCCCGCGCTGCGGCCACCAGTTCCGCGATGGCGGTGGGCTGGTCACCGCTCGGGGTATAGTCCGTCACCAGTTCGAACCGGCGCCCGCCTTCCGCCTTTTCGGGACGGCTGGGGCGGTGGGGAACGAAGGCGGGGCCGGTTTCCGGCTCGTCTAGGGTCGTGCGGATCTGGATGGCCATGGCGGGGATATGGGGCTTTGTTCTCGTTTCGTCACCTGTCGCGACGTAAACGTTCGCGCATGCTTAGAGTTCAGGCGTCACAACCGGCCAGGATGACGACAGCGAACGGTGCCTGCAAAGTGGCCGTGGGACCGGACTTGTCGCAGCCCGGCACTGCGTCCTAGCGCAAGCGATCGGCGCCGGCAGCGTCGAGGCAGCGCAGCAGTTCGGCACGTGGTGTCTTTGCCGCCGCAGTCGGGCGATAGGGACCGATCTCGACCGGATGACCGAGGGGTATGGGGGCAAAGCCGCGTTGGCCGGTGCAGCGCATGGACGCAGCGAGCAGCTTTGGCGGCGTGTCATAAGCCTCGTAGGATAGCCGGAAGGTGCCCCAGTGAACCGGGATCGCGCGCGTCGCGCCGAGCCGGCGATAGACCTCCACCGCATCGACCGGACCGATATGGCTGCCGGATTCCATCTGGCCCGGGGCAAAACGGAACGCCCCGATCGGGAGCAGGGCAAGTCGCACCGGGCCGAGCCGTGCCGCCTCTGCCGGCCATTGCCCGTCACCCATGCCGGTATCGCCGGCAAAGAACAGATTGCCGCCGGGAAGGGTGATCGTGAAGCTGGACCAGAGCGCACGGTTGCGATCGGTGAACCAGCGGCTGCCCCAATGATGGTTGCGGGTGACGACGACCGAGATATCGGGGCGCAGGCCGAGGCGCTGCCCCCAATCGAGCGCGGTGGCGGGCACACCGGCCTGTGCGATGACGCTGTCATTGCCGAGGCTGGTGACGATGCGCGGCCGGTCCCGCTTCCAGAGACGGCGCAGCGTATCCAGATCCATATGGTCATAATGGTTGTGGCTGACCACGACCAGGTCGATCCGGGGCAGGCGATCGAAGGAAATGCCGGGGCGGGCGACGCGCGACGGACCCATGCCGAAGGGGCCGGCGGTGTCGGCCCAGATCGGGTCGGTCAGGATGTTGAGCCCCTGCGTCTGGACCAGCACGGTGGCATGGCCGACCCAGGTGGCCACCATGCGCTGCCCCTGCACCCGGTCGGGCGGTGCGACCGGGGCGATCCGCACGGTTGCGGGCCAGGGCGGCCGATCGTCGCTGCCGGTCAGATAGCGCCAGAAGAAGCCGGCGCGTCCGCCGCCGCCGGGAGGGCGTTTGGTATCCTCGTCACCGTCCGGGTTGAAGAAGCGTTCGGTGTCGAAATGGCTGCTCGCGGGACCGCGATAATAGATGCGGTCGAGGAAGCGCGGCACGATCGTGACCGCAAGGCCGAGAAGGATCAGGAGCAGCGCGACGAGCCTGGCAACGACTTTCAGAACTGCGGCCACGCTCGCTCCTTTGTGAATGATGATGCGACCAACGTATGTGAGGGCGCTCGGGGTCCGCGAGGCGGGGCCGCCCTGTTAAGAGCGGCTTTGCGAGCGGGCGGCGGCGGGAGCGGGCGCCGGGGATATGCGGTAGCGGCTGGCGAGACGGGCTTGCCAGAGGACGAGGAGGGGGACGAGGACGAGTTCGAGGAACAGGCCGATCCGGTGTCCGCGCGAAGGGGCGCCGACCGCGATCAGCGAACCGAGCCGGGCGAAGCCGCCGGCGACGACGAGGGCGGCGAGCAGGCGGAAGCGTGGCCCCTGTCGCTCGATCGCGGGGATGCAGGTGGTGAAGGCCATGCCGACCCCCAGGAAGATGCCCGACAGATAGCGGACATGGCTGTCCAGATCGACGGGAATGCGCGGCGGATGGCCCATCCATGCCGGCCCGAGCAGCACGCCCGCCGCCCCAGCCGCGATCGGCACGCAGCAGGCGATGGCCACCGCCGCCTGCAGCAGACGACGCTCCGCCGCCGGGGTCACGACAGGATCTCCTTGCGGACATGGATGGCGCGCAGCGAAACCCGTACCTCGATCATGAAGGCGGCAAGGCACAGGATCAGCATCATGACCGACAGGATGAAGGCCAGTGCGATCCACGTGCCGATATGGAATTTCGCCAGATTGGCCACGAACAGCAGCGCGATCACCAGACAGGCCATGACCGCACTGAGCACCGACACGAAGAGCGCGGCGTTGATGATCGACATGCGCCGGTCGAGCAGTCGCAATTCCCATTTCAGGCGCGCGCGGTGCGCCTCGTCATCGGCGCGTTCGAGAAGAAGCTCGAGCGCACGCGCACGATCGATGACGCGGGCGAGCCGACCGGCAAGCACGTTGAGCAACTGGCCGATCGCCGCCAGCATGAAGACGGGCGCGAGCGACAACTGGATCGTCTGCGCGATGGTGGAGACGGCGGGTAACGTCGGCATCATCGGCAAAGGTGGCGCGGTCGCGCGCGAGAGACAAGGCTGAAGCGTCTTTGCGCCCCCACAAATGCGTTGGTAACCTGCACGGGTGTAGGCACCGGCCATCCGCCGATCCGGACGGGATGAAGAACGATGGTGACCATGTCGATGCGCCTTGCCGGGCATGAACGGGCCACGTCGCCGATGGCGGCGAGGCTGGTCGATGGTTTGCCGACTGCGATCGACGATGTCGCGGCGGCCGCACCCTCCACGCATCATTTCCTGCGTCGTCAATGGTTTGCGTCGGCTGTTGCGGTGTATGGCGGCGCCGCCCGTACGCTGATGGTGGAGGATGGCGGACGGGCGGTGCTGGCGATGCCGCTGGTGCCGCTGGGGCCTCGCATGGCGCGCATGGCCAGCGTGCCCGGCTCCTACTGGCCGTTTCGCGCACCGGTGGCGGTCGAGGGGGCGACCATCGAGGCGGGGCGCGTCGCGCTGGCCTTGCTGGCGCGGGATCGGCGGGCGATTCGCATCGGTCCGGTGCCGGACGGTGATCCGGGCGTGACAATGCTGCTCGCGGCGGCGCGCGCATCGGGATGGACGGCCATCGACCGGGTGATCGGCACCACCTGGATATTCCGCATGGCGGATGCGACGACGCGCGGTGCGTGGCCGCGCACCTCGACGCTGCGCAAGAACCGGTTCTTCGAAAAGCATCTGGCCGAACATGGCATGCTGGACTGGTCGTTCCTGACCGGGGCCGACTGGCCGGCGGGGTTCGATGCGCTGGCGGCGATCGAGGCGCGGAGCTGGGTGGGGG
>NZ_CAMLAC010000230.1 GCF_946477935.1 uncultured Sphingomonas sp.
GGGCGGGGGGTGGGGCCGGTGCGTGCGCCACCTGGACCGGGGCAGGTGAGGGCGCCACAGCAGGAGCAGGCGGCGTCGCGGCGACCGCGGCGGGTGGCGCCGGCCCACGCTGCGCCTTCAACTCCGCGATCGTCGCCTTCAACTCGTCGATCTGGCGTTGCAGGTCGGCGATGCTGGGCTGCGTGGCCTGCGCCGCGGCCGACCCGGGCAGGCACGCCGCGGCGCAGGCGGTGGCCGCCAGAAGGAAGTGCTGCACCATCGCCGGCCCTTTGTTACAAACGCGCGACGCCCTTGGCCCAAGCGGCCGCGGGCGGCAAGCGCCGGCGCGTATCCTAACGCCGCTTGGCGGCGATGTAGCGGGTCACCTGTTCGTCCAGCACGTCCAGCGGCAGCGCGCCCTGGCCCAGCACCGCTTCATGGAAATCGCGAATGTCGAAACGGTCGCCCAGTTCCCGCTGCGCCCGGATGCGCAATTCGGCGATCTTCAACTGCCCGATCATGTAGCTGGTCGCCTGACCCGGCCAGTTGAAATACCGGTCGACCTCGCGCGCGATGTCGCTGTCCGCAACCGAGCTGTTGCCCCGGAAATAGGCGATCGCCTGTTCGCGCGTCCACCGCTTGGAGTGGATGCCGGTATCCAGCACCAATCGGATCGCGCGCCACACCTGCAGCGACAACATGCCGAAGCGCGCATAGGGATCCTTGTACACCCCCATCTCGCCCGCCAGTCGCTCCGAATACAGGCCCCAGCCCTCGACATAGGCGCCGTACCCGCCAAACTTGCGGAATTTGGGGATACCGGTCAGCTCCTGCTGGCGCGCGATCTGGAAGTGATGGCCCGGCGCGCCCTCATGCGCGGCGATGGCGGCGACCTGCACCTTCTGCGTCTGGTTCATGTCGACCAGGTTGACGTAATAGATGCCCGGCCGCGATCCATCGGCGGAAGGCGGGTTGTAGAAGGCGGTCGACGCCGTGCCCTCGCGCCACTTTTCCACCGCGCGCACCTCCAGCGGCGCCTTGGGCAGCACGCGGAACCAGCGCGGTGCGGCGTCCATCACCGTGGCGATCACCCCGCGCGCATCACGCAGGTAAGCCTCGCGCCCGGCCTCGTCGTTGGAATATTTCAGGGTCGGATCGGTGCGGATCTTGTCAAAGAACTGCTCCAGCGTGCCGGTGAAGCCCACCTCGCGCTTCACTGCCTCCATTTCCTGACGGATCGCGGCGACCTGCTTCAGTCCGATCGCGTGGATCTCGTCGGCGGAAAGATCGGTGGTGGTCGAACTCTTCAGCCGATCGGCATAATAGGCCGCGCCGTTCGGCAGGCTCCATGCGCCGAAATTGCCCTTGGACAGTGGCTCGATCGCATCCAGCGTCGCGAACAACTGGTTGTAGCCGCGCAGGAACGGCCCGGTCAGCGCCGCCCTCGCCTCGTTCAGCAGCGCCGTCCTGGTGGCGGCCGGCGCATTCAGGGCCGCGACCTTCTTGGAAAAGTCGGCCAACAGCGTCGAATCCGGCCCGCTGTCGAACGGAGCCCCGGTCACCACCTTGCGCGCATCGGCCCGCGCCGGTGCGAAATTCACCGTGTTGGGGATGATCCCGGCCGCGGCCTGCTCGCGCATCAACGCGGTC
Source organism: uncultured Sphingomonas sp. (assembly GCF_946477935.1). Taxonomy (GTDB): domain Bacteria; phylum Pseudomonadota; class Alphaproteobacteria; order Sphingomonadales; family Sphingomonadaceae; genus Sphingomonas. The sequence goes on from NZ_CAMLAC010000230.1 coordinate 1,630, forward strand.
ACCTCGCGCATCACCCGCTCGGTATCGCGCAGCCGGGCGATATAGGCGCGCGCATCGGCAACGGTGTCGACCTTGTGGTTGTTGATCAGCAGCACCGGGATCGCGCCCGCCGGGCTGCCGTTCGTCGACACCGGGAAGCGCAGTTTGCGGAAGGGGAAGGACGCCCGGCCCCGTTCCACCTCATATTCGAAGAGGCGATAGCTTACCCGCGCGCTTTCGCCCAGTTGCTCCGGCCGGAAGCGTGCCCGCATCTCGGTCAGTTGTCGCTCCGCCAGTGCCCGTTCGCGCACCGCCGCGGCATCGGTATAATCGTCCAGCCGGTCCTGATCGGTCTTCAAGCCAAGCTGCGTCTGCCCTTCCGGGCTCAGGCGCAGTTGTGCGTCATACGCATCGTCAAGGAACGTCAGCAGCGCTGCATCCTGCGATGCCGTCGCGGCGGGGGGCGGACTTTGCACCACCGCGACAGGCGCGTTGGCGGGCAGCAGCAGCAACATCAGGGCATAAGCGGGACGCATGGGTTCTCCTTGGGATTACCGATGCTTGTTGCCCGTCTCGCCGGCGGGCGCAATCGCCTTGCGCAAGGGACTCCCTTCCCCGGGAGGGAAGGGGAGCCGCCCTCATCCCAACCGTTCGATCAGGATGATCTCACCCTCGACCTCGATATCCTCATCGTCACTTTCGTCGAAGTCGTCCGGCAACTCGAACTCGGCGCGCCAGTCATACACCTTTTCGCGGCCACCCTCCTGCCACACGCGGATCGCTCCGCTGGTGATCTCGCCGCCCATCGCACCGACGAAATCGGTGATCAGCGTATCGGCCGCGTCCTCATGATCGGTCGCGCCGGGGATCTTGCTGGCCTCGACGTCCTCGTCCAGCTCGATCAGTTGCGCCCAATATGCCTTGGCCATGTCGTCCTCGTCTTCGATGATGTGCGTGGCGGGGCGTGGACCGGATGACCGTCCCGCGCAAGCGTTACGCGGTACGGCGCAGGTCTCGGGCGAAGCCGAAATAGCCCGCCACCAGCGCCAGCCCGGCATGAAGCCAGATGTCGTTGCCATAGATCGGCACCAGCCCGAACGTCGTGTCCGTCGCCGGGATCAGGCCCAGCAGCGTCAGCAGGCCATAGATCACCGCGACGCCCTTGCCATAGAAGCGGGCACCCGCCACGCTGCGCGCTGCAGCCAGACCCCACAGGCCGAACGCGATATGCACCAGATTGTGCAGGACGTTGACCGGAAACAGCCCCAGCGCGAGGCGCGATCCCGCGGTGACGTGCAGGTCGGGATGGGCATGGACGGGTGACAGGGCGGGAATGAACCCGGCGACGCCCGCCAACAGGAAGACCACCCCGAAAACGGTCGCAAAGCTGCGGATCGACATGGGCTTTCCTTTGGACGAACGATTCATCGCCCAATCGTCGGACCGGCCGCGATGTTCCCGCCCCCTCCATAAGATCAGTCCGGGTTGCGGCGCCGGATCTCGCTGGCCAGCACGGTGGCAAAGCCCAGCCAGCCGGCCAGCGGCATCGCCGTCGCCGCAGCGGGTCGGTCGACCCGCCATGCCGTTGCCGCCAGCGCGGCCGTGGTTACCGCCATCGCGCCCGCCGCCACCGCGCTCGGCCCGGTCATGCGCTTGCGGAAGAACAATTCGGTCCATCCTCCGATCATCGCACTGTTGCCCAGCCACAAGGTGACCGCGGTGTTGCGGGCAGGGGAGGGGGGCTGACGGAGCAACCGGTATCCGCCCACCGCGGTCAGCGTTTCCAGCACCGGCCACACCGCGCCGAACACCGGATCGGGCGGGGTGAAACCGGGCTTGTCCAGCCGGCGATACCAGCGGCGGATGCGCGGGTGCGACGGATCAGGTGCATTGCGCCGCCCCAGCAGCGCGGCCAGCCCCAGCACACCCACTGCCACGCCGCCTGCGGCCAGCGGCGACAGGCCGCCTCGTCGTTGATCGCTCATCACAAGATCCTTCCTGGTGTCGAGGCACATAACCACCGCCAGCCCGCGATGTTCAGCGTGCGCGGAGGGCTGCGCCGTGGCATGGTGCGGCAATGGCTCCACCCTTACGCATCCTGGTCGATGCCGACGCCTGCCCGGTGAAGGACGAAATCTACCGTGTCGCCTGGCGCACCGAGGTGCCGGTGACGGTGGTCAGCAACGCGCATCTGCGCGTGCCCCAGCATCCGCTTATCGCGCGGGTCGTGGTCGATGACGGCTTCGACGCCGCGGACGACTGGATCGTCGAGGCGACCGATGGCGGCGCGATCGTCATCACCGCCGACATACTTCTGGCCGACCGTTGCCTGAAGGCGGGAGCCGGTGCAGTCGTCGCCCCCAACGGCCGCCCCTTCACCAGCAACTCGATCGGCAGCGCCGTCGCCGTTCGCGCGATCATGAGCGACCTGCGCGCCGGCGGCGACCGCATCGGCGGGCCACCGCCCTTCGGCAAGGAAGACCGCTCCCGCTTCCTGTCCGCCCTCGATACCGCGATCACCCGACTGCGCCGTTAGGGCAATTGCGCCTACCTGAGTTCGGACCACACAAGGCGGGTAATTTCCCCCCCTCCCGTTCGTCTCGAGCAGTCGTCGAATAGCGGCAAAGCCGCGTATCGAGATGAGCAGGTGAACATGCCCCCAGCATGTTCAGGATCGTCCGGGGGACGATCCGACCTGTTCATCGTATCGAGAGACACGCCACCACCCGCGCCAACGTCTCGAACCCTTCCGCCCGTTACGGCACCACGAAGCTCGTTGTCGTGATCCGGTACAGCGTCTTCAGCGTCTCGCCATTCGCCGCGCGCGCACCGTCATCCTTTACGGTCGCGACCAGCAGGTAACGGCCTTTCGCCTGTGGCGCGGCATCGACCATCCCGCCCGCATCGGTCGTTCGCTTTACCGAAGTCTTGTCCGGCGCGATGATCGTCACCTCCGTATCCGCCACCGGCGCACCGTCACGCGTCAGCACGAAGCGGTCGCCATTGACGGTCACCGGCGCCAGTTCCAGCGGCAATGCCGCCTTCGCTTCGCCTCGGCCCGCGCGCGCATAATAGACCACGCCCTCGCGCGCGTTCGCCTCGCCCCAGGGTGCGAACACCGCATCGTCCCAGGCGCGCACGTCGCCCGCCGGCACCATCGCCTCCAGATAGCCGGCACGCCGCTGCAAAGGCGCCTTAGCGGTCGGCGACAGGTGCGGCGCCTTCAGATGCTTGAACTCCGGGTCGCCGCCGGCCGGCATCGGTTGGGCCGGCTCGCCCAGATAGATGCGCGCCGGGCCGGTGCCGTCGCGCTCGATCCAGACCTCATGCGCCTGACCGGTTGCGGACAGCGAACACAAGGCTGCGAACATCCAGATCTTCACCGCAATATCCTCCAGTTACCAGACACGGGCCTACCGCACCTGTCACTGCAAGTCATTAGCGTTTATTGTCGGTCAGCTTCGCCAGAACGCCACGCCCAGTGCCAGCATGCCCGCGATCGCCACGAACAGCAGCACCATGACGGTGGCGATCACACGACGGACGAGGCGATCGCGGGCAGTGGGGTCGGGGGTCATGGCATCACCACTAGGCTCAGTCCTGCCGATCGTCGAGCAGTTCCCGGATGCGCTCGCCGCGCGCCAGCGGATCGGTGATCGCCTCGCGTATCACCCACCGCCCCTTGGATGCGACAAAGGGTTTGCGCGGCTTGGCCTTGGGATCGTGCGGAGTGAAGGCGATGGCGGTCGGTCCGGCATCGATCTGACGCACGCCCGCCGCATACGCCAGAATGCCGATCCGCACCATCTCCAGCAACTGCGCCGCCTCTTCCGGCAGCGCTCCGAACCGATCCTCCATCTCCGCGGTGAACGCCTCCAGCGCCGCCACGTCCTCCAGATGGGCAAGCTGGCTGTACAGCGTCAGCCGCACGTCCGTCTCCGGTATCCACGTCGCCGGCAGCGACCCCGCCATTCCCAGGTTCAGCACCGGTTGCCAGCGATCCGCCGCCTGCCCGCGCACCGCCTTCAACGCCTGGGCGAGCAGATGCTGGTACAGGTCCACCCCGATCAGCTTCATATGCCCGGCCTGCTCCTCGCCCACCAGGTCGCCCGCCCCCCGCATGTCCAGGTCGCGCGCACTGATCGCGAACCCCGCGCCCAGCCGGTCGAACGCCTGCAGCGCGCGCAGCCGCTTCATCGTGCCGTCCGCAATCTCCGCACCC
>NZ_CAMLAC010000231.1 GCF_946477935.1 uncultured Sphingomonas sp.
CCAGCAACCACGCCAGCGCGAACGCGACTGGCAGCATCGCCACCATCGCGCTGCCCCCCACCAGCAGCGACAGGCGCACGATCGCCCATTCTTCCCCCGACAGCATCACCCGCCCGCTACCGCGTCGAAAAGCCGTAACGCGCAAAAATCGCCCGACCTGAACCAGATAGCAGGAAGCGCCGAAAGCCTTCGGCCTCGGGATTGGTCGATGCTTTCAGCCGAGCGAGGGGGTAGCGGATCGGCGGATGACTGGCGGCGGGAAACAGTCCGGCGACGCGCACGCCCGCGCTCGCCCGCGCATCGGTGGCATAGACGATGCCGTAGGGCGCCGCCCCCCGCTCCACCAGCGCCAGCGCGGCACGGACATTCTCCGCCCGCACCACCCGCGGCGCCACCGCGTCCCACGCCCCCAGCCGCTCGAGCGCCGCCTTGCCGTATTTGCCCGCCGGCACCGATGCAGGATCGGCCATGGCGAGTGCTCCGCGCGCCAGCGTCGGGGCCAGCGTCCGCACCGTGAGGCGTACCGGGTTCGTCACCGGTGCCACCACCGCCAGCCGATTGCCCAGCCACGCCGCGCGCGTGCCCGGCGCCAGCAGGCCGCCGCGCTCCAGCACATCCATCCATTCCTCGTCGGCGGAGGCGAACAGGTCCGCCTTGCCCCCCGCCTGCACCTGCCGGGCGAGCGCGGAGGATGCGGCGAACGAGATGACCGGCTTCGGATGCCCCTTGGCCGCCCAGGCGTCCGCCGCCGCCGTCATCGACTCCTGCAAGCTGGCCGCCGCCAGCACCAGCGGAGGGCGTTGCTGTGCCCCGACCATGGTCGATGCGAACCCCAGCACCGCGCACGCCATTGCCCGCCACCACCGCATCGAACGCCCCTTCGCCATTATATACCACCGGATAGATTACCAGACGCGAGGGCCCGCCCTAAGGTTGCACAGGTTCAGGCCCGATCGGCATCTAGTGGCAATCAGCAATCCCCCTTACCCGTTCATCTCGAGTAGCCGTCGAGCCTGTCGAGGCGGCGTATCGAGAGATCCTCACCACGGGAGGGCTCCTCTCGATACAGGCTCTCGACAAGCTCGATCCTTACTCGAGGCGAACGGACAGGTTGGATTTCACGCACGCCAGACAACGCCCATCTCGCCCCGAAAGGGAGCGGGACAGCAACGCCTCAGTTATCGTCACCCATGCGCAGCGCGGCGATGAACGCCTCCTGCGGGATGCTGACCGACCCGTATTCGCGCATCTTCAGCTTACCCTTTTTCTGCTTTTCGAGCAGCTTGCGCTTACGGGTCGCATCACCGCCATAGCATTTCGCGGTCACGTCCTTGCGCATCGCGCTGATCGTCTCGCGCGCGACCACCTTGCCGCCGATCGCCGCCTGGATCGGGATCTTGAACAGGTGGCGTGGGATCAGCTCCTTCAGCCGCTCGCACATGCCGCGCCCGCGCGTCTCGGCGGTGCCACGGTGAACGATCATGCTCAGCGCATCCACCGGCTCCTCGTTGACAAGGATGCTCATCTTGACGAGGTCGCCCTCGCGCACGCCGATCTGGTGATAGTCGAAGCTGGCATAGCCCTTCGACAGCGACTTCAGCCGATCGTAGAAGTCGAACACCACCTCGTTCAGCGGCAGTTCGTAGGTCGCCTGCGCACGGCCGCCGACATAGGTCAGGTTCTTCTGGATGCCGCGCCGATCCTGACACAGCTTCAGGATCGAGCCCAGATATTCGTCGGGAACGTAGATCGTCGCCTCGATCCACGGCTCGCTGATCGTCGCGATCTTGTTGGGATCGGGCATGTCGGCCGGATTGTGCAACTCGATCGTGCCGCCGCCATGCGTCAGCTCGATCTCGTACACCACGCTCGGCGCGGTGGTGATCAGGTCCAGATCATATTCGCGCGTCAGCCGCTCCTGGATGATTTCCAGATGCAGCAGCCCCAGGAACCCGCACCGGAAACCGAAGCCGAGCGCGGCGGAGGTCTCCATCTCGAAACTGAACGAGGCGTCGTTCAGCCGCAGCTTGGAAATGCTCTCGCGCAGTTTCTCGAAGTCGTTGGCATCGACCGGGAACAGGCCGCAGAACACCACAGGCTGGACTTCCTTGAAACCCTCCAGCGCTTCGGCCGCCGGCCGCTTGGCATCGGTCAGCGTGTCGCCGACGCGCGCCTGCGCCACGTCCTTGATCTGTGCGGTGATGAAGCCGATCTCACCCGGTCCCAGGTCGGTCAACTGCTCGATCTTGGGGCGGAAACAGCCGACCCGGTCGACGAGATGCGTCGTTCCCGCCTGCATGAACTTGATCTGCTGGCTCTTCTTCAGCGTGCCGTCGATCACGCGCACCAGGATGACGACGCCCAGATACGGATCGTACCACGAATCGACCAGCATCGCCTTCAACGGCGCATCCACATCGCCCTTGGGCGCCGGCACCTTCTTGACGATGGCTTCCAGTATCTCGGCGATGCCGATCCCCGACTTGGCCGATGCCAGCACCGCCTCGGACGCATCCAGGCCGATCACGTCCTCGATCTCCTGCTTCACCTTTTCCGGTTCGGCGGCAGGCAGGTCGATCTTGTTGATGACGGGCACAATCTCATGGTCATGCTCGATCGACTGGTAGACATTAGCCAGCGTCTGCGCCTCGACGCCCTGCGCGGCATCGACGACCAGCAGCGCGCCTTCGCACGCGGCCAGGCTGCGGCTCACCTCATAGGCGAAGTCGACATGGCCCGGCGTGTCCATCAGGTTCAGCGTATAGGTCTCGCCGTCCGACGCGGTATAGGCCAGGCGCACCGTCTGCGCCTTGATCGTGATCCCGCGTTCCTTCTCGATCTCCATATTGTCGAGCACCTGTTCCGACATCTCGCGGTCGGTCAGGCCGCCCGTCTGCTGGATCAGGCGATCGGCCAGCGTCGACTTGCCATGGTCGATATGCGCGATGATCGAGAAGTTGCGGATCTTGTCGAGCGGAGTGGACACGGGGGTCGGGGTCTTCCTGGGTAAAGGTTTCGCCCGCCGTTAGCACCGCTCTTGCCCAAATGCCAAAGCGATGGGCGCGTACGCCCACGTTTTCACAGGCTCCTCAAAAACCCGCTTGCGCCGCCTGAAGCTGCTGGGTATAGGCGCGCCTCCAGCACGGACCGGCCTTCCCGAAAGGCTTCGCAAACCGGTTCGTACTCCGTCGGGGAGTAGCTCAGCCTGGTAGAGCACTGCCTTCGGGAGGCAGGGGCCGGAGGTTCGAATCCTCTCTCCCCGACCATCTAAACGCTACAACATTACCACGTATCGCCATGCGGAAGCCGCACCCGGCACCGGCACGCGGAGCAGTGGATACGTGCAGGCTTCTCCGGCCGTAGCCTATTCTCAGAACAGCGCGCGCAACCGGTCTATCAGCGACGGCTTGGCCATCCGGCTGGATTCATAGCGTACCCGCTCCTCGGCGGCGCGACGATACAAGGCGGTCAGCCGCTCCTCACGCGGCAAATCGGAAATCCGGATCGGCACGGAATGCGTGGCCATGTCTCTTCTCCCTGATCGGTCGGTGAACCGTTGCGAATCAACGATGGTGTGAGAGAAAGGTTGCCGCGCCTACCGGGCAATCTTACCAATGCAGGTTGGAAAATAGTAAAAAACTGCACCCCGTTGACATGATCGCGTCACCGAAATGCGACGCCTGCGTAACAGTGGCGGCGTACAGCCTGCCTGCAGAAGCGCAGGGAGCCCATGATGCCGACCAACGCTGCCGCCGACATCCTTGACCTCACGCCACGCCTGCCCGCCCCCCGATCGGGTACCCGCCGGCATTACCGTACGATCTGGATATCCGACGTGCATCTGGGCACGCGCGGCTGCAATGCGGAGATGCTCGTCGACTTTCTCGACCATGTCGACAGCGATACGCTGTATCTGGTCGGCGACATCATCGACGGCTGGCAGTTGAAACGCCGCTTCTACTGGCCGCCCGCCCATAACGACGTCGTCCGCCGCCTGCTCAAACGCGCCCGGCGCGGCACCCGCGTCGTCTATATCCCCGGCAATCATGACGAGATGTTCCGTCAGTTTTCCGGCATGGACATTGGCGGCATCGCCATCTGCCGCAAGACGATCCACCTCACGGCCGATGGCCGCCGCCTGCTGGTGCTGCACGGGGACGAGTTCGACGCGATCACGCTGGCCCACCGCTGGCTCGCCCATGTCGGGGATCATGCCTATACGGCGCTGATGGTCGCCAATCGCTGGGTCAACGGCATCCGGCGGCGGCTGAACATGCCTTACTGGTCGCTGTCCAAGCACGCCAAGGCCAGGGTGAAGAACGCCGTCGCCTTTATCTCGCATTTCGAGGAGGTGGTCGCCCATGCCGCCGGCGCGCGCGGGGTGGACGGCGTGGTGTGCGGGCACATCCACACCGCCGAAATACGCGAGATCGGCGGCATCGCCTATTATAACGACGGCGACTGGGTGGAGGGTTGCACCGCCCTGGTCGAGCATCATGACGGCCGCATGGAACTGCTCCACTGGGGCGAGGAGATCGCCAGGCGGGTCGCCCCGCCGGAGCCGGTCAGCCCCGCAAAAGCGGCCTGACCCCCATGCGCATCGCGATCGTCACCGACGCCTGGGCGCCGCAGGTCAACGGCGTCGTGCGGACGCTGGGCGCGGTCCGGGCCGAGTTGCAGGCGATGGGTCATCAGGTCACCGTCCTCGCGCCCGATGCACACCCCTCCGTCCCCTGCCCCACCTATCCCGAGATCCGCCTGGCGATCCTGCGCCCCGGCGAACTCGGCCGCCGCCTCGCCGCCGCCCGGCCACAGGCGATCCACATCGCCACCGAGGGACCGCTCGGCCTCGCCGCGCGGCGCTGGTGCATCGCGCGGCGGCTGCCCTTCACCACCGCCTATCACACACAATTCCCCGATTACGTGTCCGCCCGCACCGGCATCCCCGCGGCCTGGATATGGCGCTATGTCCGCTGGTTCCACGCCCCCGCCGCCGCCGTGCTGGCCTCCACCCCCGGCGTCGAGGCCAGCCTCAACGCGCACGGCCTGTCCCGCGTGCGCCGCTGGGGCCGCGGCGTCGATCTCGACCTGTTCACCCCCGAAGGCCCGCGCGACGCGACGATCGCCGCACTACCCCGCCCCATCCACCTTTATGTCGGCCGCGTCGCGATCGAAAAGAACCTGCACGCCTTTCTTGCCACCCCCATGGCCGGCAGCAAGGTCGTGGTCGGCGACGGCCCCGCCCGCGCCGCGCTCGAACAGCGCTTCCCCCGGGCCCATTTCCTCGGCGCCCGTTTCGGCGACGCCCTCGCCGCCGCCTATCGCAGCGCCGACGTGCTGGTCTTCCCCAGCCGCACCGACACCTTCGGCCTCGTGATGATCGAGGCGCTCGCCTGCGGCACACCGGTCGCCGCGCTGCCCGTCACCGGCCCGCTCGACCTGATCGGCCCACGCCACGGTGCCCTTGACGAAGACCTGTCCGCCGCGATCCGCCGCGCGCTCGGCTGCGACCGCCGGGCCTGTGCCGCCTATGGCCGCTCCTTCTCCTGGCGCCGCAGCGCACAGGAGTTCCTCGACGCGCTCGTTCCTTTGCCCGAAGCCCGCCGCGCCGCCTGATCCTATTCGGAAGGCTCGTCCAGCCGCGCCCCGTCCAGCAGCAATTCCCGCCGCGTCGTCTCCGCCTTTTCCGCCACGACCTCGTTCTTGCTTCGGCCGAAACGCGCGCGGTTCTCCGCGGCCTTTACCGCCGCCGTTTCACGTACCCGCCGCTTGCGGGCCTGCCGCAGATTGATGACCTCGCCCACGGC
>NZ_CAMLAC010000232.1 GCF_946477935.1 uncultured Sphingomonas sp.
ATCCCCGCACCCCGCACCGCCGGCCCTGACGACGTCTATACCCGCGTCTTTGCCCAAGGGCGCTTCCTTCATGACCGCACCGTGCTGACCCAGGCGGTGACCGTCCATGGTCCCGGCTTTTGGGTGGTAACGCCGCTTCGTACGCCCGGCTTCGTCCTTCTGGTAAACCGCGGCTTCGTGGCTGCCCGCACCGGTTATGCGCGCCCCGACGGGATCATTCGCGTCACGGGTCTGATCCGCATGACGGAGCCCGGGGGCGGGTTCCTGCGCACGAACGACCCTGCCGCCAATCGCTGGTATTCACGCGACGTCGCCGCGATCGCTGCCGCCAGGGAACTGGGGCCGGTGGCGCCATACTTCATCGACGCCTCAGGACCTACGGTACCTGGTGGTCCTATCCCCGGTTTGACCCAGACGACATTCCCCAATTCGCATCTCAGCTATGCATTGACCTGGTACACGCTGGCCCTGATGTCTGCAGTGGGGACCGTCATCGCGATCCGTCGCGGCCACCGATGACCGATCGACCTATCCTTTCTTTCACAATGCGCCCCCGCGACCCAGACGTCGCCGCAGGCACCGCCAACATGCGGCAGCTTATTCATCTGCGCTGGTTGGCAGTGGCGGGGCAGTTGCTGACCATTATCGTCGTCAGCCAGGTCATGGCGGTCCCGTTGCCGCTCGCGCCGATGCTCGGCGTCGTTGGCATGGCCGCCATCGTCAACCTCGCCAATCACGTCAGACTGCGCTTCGACAGGGTAACGAACACCGAACTCCTCTTCGCCCTGATGTTCGACGTCGGCACGCTGACCTTACAGCTCTTCCTCTCCGGCGGCGCCACCAATCCGTTCATCTCCCTGTACCTCGTGCAAGTCGTCCTGGGCGCGGTTCTACTGGAACGCTGGTCCGCATGGGCATTGGCAGGACTGACCATCCTGTGCTTCGGATTGCTGTCGCTCCACAACCGTCCGCTGGCGTATCCGCCCCGGCTTTTCGGCGAAATCGCTGGACTTCACACCTGGGGGAACTGGCTGGGTTTTGCGCTGGTCGCGACGCTGTTGATCCTGTTCGTGACCCGCATCAGCCGCAATCAGCGCAACAGTGCGGGGCGCTTGGCCGATCTGCGCCAGCAGGCGTCCGAAGAAGAGCATATCGTCCGCATGGGCCTGCTCGCATCGGGCGCCGCGCATGAACTCGGGACACCCTTGGCCAGCCTGTCGGTCATCCTGGGCGACTGGCGGAGGATGCCGGCTTTGCGGGATGACCCTGTGCTGATGGGGGAGATCGCGGAGATGCAGGGGGAGGTGCAGCGATGCAAGGCGATCGTGACGCGCATCCTGCAGTCGGCCGGGGAGCCGAGGGGAGAGGCGGCGATGGCGTCGAATGTCGGCGATTTCATCGACGCGATCGTCGCGGGATGGCGAACGAGTAATGCGTCCGTTACGTTGGAATATCAATGTGATGCGGGCGATGCCAGCATCGTGTCAGACCCCGCAATAAAGCAGGCCGTGGTCAATGTACTGGACAACGCCGCAGAAGCGTCTCCGGAGTGGGTGGCACTGCGCGTCCGGCGTGAGGACGACGCGGTACGACTGGTGGTGACCGATCGCGGGCCGGGCTTTACGCCGCAGACCTTGGAACAGTTCGGAAAGCCCACACAATCCACCAAAGGCGAAGGGCACGGCGTGGGCTTGTTTCTCGCCGCCATGGTGATGCGCAAGCTGGGCGGTTCGGCCGAGGCGCGCAACAAAAGCGGCCCGGAGGGCGGTGCGGAGGTGACGTTGACGCTGCCCTTATCTACCATCGGCATCACTGAGCGAGAGTAAGATAAAGAGGCGAGAGGACAGACATGGCAGACGACCGGTCGCTGATAATCGTTGAGGATGACGAGACGTTCGCGCGCACGTTGCAGCGATCGTTCGAGCGGCGCGGTTATCATGTGACGGTCGCGGGGTCTCCGGACGCGCTGGCGGAGGTGTTGACGCGGCAGACGCCGGGCTATGCAGTGGTGGATCTGAAGCTGGGGCAGGCGTCCGGGCTGACGTGCGTGAAGACGCTGCACGCGCATGACCCCGACATGCTGATCGTCGTGCTGACCGGATTTGCCAGCATCGCCACCGCGGTAGAGGCGATCAAGCTGGGTGCGTGCCACTACCTTGCCAAGCCATCGAACACCGATGACATCGAGGCCGCATTCCACAAGGCGAGCGGCGACGCCACCACCGCGATCACCGACCGCCCCAGTTCGATCAAGACGCTGGAATGGGAACGGATCAACGAAACGCTGGCCGAAACCGGTTTCAACATCTCGGAAACCGCTCGCCGCCTGGGCATGCATCGCCGTACCCTGGCCCGCAAACTGGAGAAGCGGCACGTACCGTAAGGCGCCGGGTCCTGCTGTCGTGGGGCAAAGACCCGGCCCCGAGCCCTGGTATCAGCTCGCCGATCGCTGCTCCGCTACCCATTCATCGATCTTGCGTTCCAGCACGGGCATCGGCAGCGAACCGCTGTCGAGAACCGCGGCATGGAAACCGCGCGGATCGAACCGGTCGCCTAGCGCCGCCTTTGCCTTCGCCTTCGTGCGCAGGATCGTCAACTGTCCGACCTTGTATGCCAGTGCCTGACCCGGAATGGCGATGTAGCGTTCCACTTCCGCGGTCGCGTCAGTCGGCGACATTGGCGAATTTGCCAGCATGTAGTCAATCGCCTGCTGCCGGGTCCAACCCTTGGCATGAATGCCGGTGTCGACGACCAGACGCATCGCGCGCAGCATTTCGTCGCTCAGACCGCCCATCCGCTGGTAAGGATCGGTTTCCAACCCCAGTTCCGGCCACAGCGTTTCGGCGTAGAGCGCCCAGCCTTCGACATAGGCGGTGTTGCCCCCGAAGCGCATGAACGCGGGCAATGCGGTATTTTCCTGCGCGAGACTGATCTGAAAGTGATGACCCGGCACCGCTTCATGCAGGTAGAGCGTCTCGGTGCCCCAGGTATAGCGCGAGGGCAGATCATAGGTGTTGTAGTAGAATACGCCCGGCCGCGACCCATCGGGCGTGCCGCCTTGATAGGAGCCGCCGGCGTCGGTCTTTTCGCGGAACGCGGGCACCGGGCGGATCTCCAGCCGGGTTTTCGGCACCAGCGAAAATTGCGTAGCGATGCGCGTATTCACGCGCGCGGCAATCGCTTCATATGCACGGCGCAGTTCATCCGGCGTCTTGGGAGCAAATCGCGGATCGCTGCGCAGATAGGCGAAGAAGGCGGGCAACGTACCCTTGAAGCCTGCCGCCTGGCGCTGTGCCTCCATATCCTTCAGGATACGTGCGACCTCGGATAAGCCGAGTTGGTGGACCTCCTCGGCCTTCAGGGGCAGCGTGGTATTCGATTCGATCAAATAGGCATAGAGCCGGTCGCCGCCGGGCAGCGCGGACAGGCCGATGCTGGGCCGTGCCGCGGGCAGATAGGTGCTCGCCAGAAAGTCGCGCATCCTGCGTTCGGCCGGCAGGATCACATCGCGGACCTGGGTAGCATAGGCGGTGCGAAGGCGCGTCTGTTCGGCAGGGGGGATCGCGGCGGGGAAGGTCTTGACCGGGCCGTAGAAGGACGATCCTTCGACACCCTGGCCGATCAGATTGTCAAACTGGCCGATCATGTTCTGCACGACCAGTTTCGGCTGGACGACGCCCGCAGCCATGCCTTGCCGGAAGCGGACGATCGCCGCGTCGAGCAACCGGGCGTAATCCGCATTGCGCCGCAGGTTGTTCTCGTAATCGGTCACGGTGCGGAAGGGCGAGGCGCCTTCGGCCGATGCGACGTCGGGGTAATAGGCCTGGATACCGCCGAAATGGTCGAGCGGAAGCAATTTGGATATGGCGACCAGATCCGGCGCCCAGCCGCGCAGGGTCAAATCCGCCTGATGCCGGAATACGTCATAAGCCAGTTGGTCGACATGGCTGAGGCGTGCGCGATCGATCCCGTTCAGCGCGGCAAGATCGTCCCCGGCCGCTTTGCGTTCAGCGGTCATGTACGCGTCGGAAAAGATGTCGGCGAGGCCCGAGACGTGGCGAAGATCGCCGCGATAGACGCCGGACAATGGATTGCGGCGAAGCGATGCCTCGTCACTGTCGTGGAACAGGCGCTTCAGCCTGACATCCGCACGGCTGTCGCCGGCGACCGGGGCGGGGGGCGGTACGGCCTGCGCAAACAGGGGGGCAGCGGTGCCGGCGAGCAGCAGCGCAAAAATGGGCTTGAGAAGCAAGGGATGGTGTCTCCTGGAAGAGAAGACAGCCTAATGGAGCGGATCGCTTCCCGGCAAGGCCATCGCCACGCAGACTATCCGGATCGTTGCTGCTGACCCTACCGGGAACATGGCGAAACATGTTCCCGGTACGGATCCTAGATCATCGTGCGTTAAACCTGCATCATCACATCCGTTCGGCCTGAGCGAAGGGGATTCAACGCAGCTTGCTCTAGTGCTGGCGCGCCGACTGAGCGGCGGCGGTTCCAGCCGAACCTGCCGCCTTCGCCACGTCGGACAGGATCGACTTTGCGCGGTCCTTGGCAGCATCCTTGGTCAGCCCGCGCTGATCCAGTTCCTGCATGCCGGCCTCGCGCGCGGCCTGCGTTGCGGTCTTTACCGTTTCGGTGAGCTTGCGGCCCACCGGAGCGAGCAGCGCCTTCTCGCGGGTGGAGCGCGGGATCAGCGCGCCGACGAGGGCGCCCACCGCAAGACCGCCGACCAGGATGCCGAGCGGGTTGGTTTCGATCCGCGTCGCTGCCTGATGGGCAACATCCGCGGCCTTGTCCTTCGCCGCCTGCGTGCGGTCGGCGTGCGACGTATCGGAGTTCGAGGTGTCGGTCATGGATCACTCCTTCTCGGCAGCGGGCTTTTCCCGCAGCGCGGGGTGCTTCGCTGGAATGTCAGTATTCTTGGGGCGGCGGCGGAGCAGGCGGCAAAGCGGCTTGCGGACGAGGAACAAGCCGAGGAGTCCGGTCGCGCCCGCGACGACGCCCGGATTGCGCCGGGCATTGTCGACGCCGGAGCGCGCAGCCTGAAGGCCCGCCTCCCGGGCTTCGCGCGCGAGCAGCTTCGGATCCAGCCGGGCCTGCAATTGCCCGACCGTATGTGACAGCCGCTCGCGTGCCGCAGCAGCCTGTGCTTCCGCATCCGCGAGGTGACGTACGGGCTCATCGCTCATGCGCCATGCTCCGGCAGGACAGGTTGCTTCATGCGCGACTTGCCGACCATCGCCAAAATGCCGGCAATGATCAGCACCGCGACGACCACGATGGCAGTCGCCCCCAGCGGCCCGACCAATGTCGCCAGCGACAGGATCAGTCCGACGAGCAGCGCAATCAAGCCCGCCAAGGCGAGGACGCCCGCCGCCACGAAAAATACGGCGGCGGACTTGTAACGCGACACGCGTTCCAGCCCGCGAGCCTTGTACAGCGCGATTTCCGCCCCGACGAGGTTGCGACTGTCATCGACCAGCCGCCCGACCAGCGTCGTCAGCGTCTCTCCATCGCCCGCGACGGCGGGGGCGGGGGGCCGGATGGGCGACGACGCCTGCATCACGCGTCGCGCGGGTCCAGGCCGGACTGAACGACGCGCGCGGCCACGAAGCCGAGCGCTGCCGCCACGCCGATGGCGATCGCCGGACTGCTGCGCACGAAAGCACGCGCATCGTCCAGCAGGTCGATCAGAAGCTTGGCGAGCAATATGGCCCATATGCCCG
>NZ_CAMLAC010000233.1 GCF_946477935.1 uncultured Sphingomonas sp.
CCTGTTCGCCACCACCCGGACCCAGCTCGATTTCCTGCGCTTCCCGCTCGGCGCCCTGCCCAAGCCCCGGGTGCGCGAGATCGCCGCGGAACTGGGCCTGGGCGTCGCGACCAAGCCGGACAGCCAGGACATCTGCTTCGTTCCCGACGGCGACTATGCCGGCCTGGTCAAGAAGCTGCGGCCAGAGGCGGATGCCCGCGGCGATATCGTCGACATGGCCGGCCACAAGCTGGGCGAGCATCGCGGCCTGATCCACTACACCGTCGGCCAGCGTCGCGGGCTGGAGATCGGCGGCAGCCCCGAACCGCTTTACGTTGTGCGTCTGGATGCCGACACCCGCCGCGTCGTCGTCGGCCCGCGCACCGCGCTGGCGGTCGATGCCGCGCGGTTGACCGACCTCAACATCCTCGGCCCGCTGGATGGCCCGCTCACCGCCAAGGTTCGCTCGATGGCGCGGCCGGTTCCGGCGCGCATGGTCGAGGACCGGCTGGTCTTCGACACGCCCGAATATGGCGTCGCACCCGGGCAGGCAGCGGTGCTGTACGCCGGCGACCGGGTGCTCGGCGGCGGCTGGATCGCCGCGACCGAGGCGGCGACGCTGGCCGCATGAGCCGCATCGCCGACCTTCAGGCACGAATGGAGGCCGCCGCCGCCGCGCTTGATTTCGAATTGGCCAAGCGTCTGCGCGACGAGATCAGCCTGCTTCGCGGATCGGATGCGCAGGCCGCCGATCCCACCGGCCTCCACCGCCAGCAGCCCGGCGCCATGGGTCTGGGCACCAGCCGCCAGAAGGTCGAGCCGCCCGAGGGGTGGACGCCGCCACCCCGCCCCGATCCGATGACCAAGGGCCGCTCGCGCCGCCGTTAGGGCAGCAGGAAAGCGCCCTCGATCACCGTCACGCACGCCCCGCCCAGCACGACCCGGTCGCCGTCCAGCGTGCAGGTCAGCCGTCCGCCGCGTGCGCTCGCCTGGAATGCCGTGAACCGGTCGCGTCCCAGCCGCTGCGTCCAATAGGGCGTCAGCACCGCATGGGCAGAGCCCGTCACCGGGTCCTCATCCACCGCAAAGGCCGGCACGAACGCCCGGCTGACCACATCGGTCGCGTCACCGCGCGCGGTTACGATCACCACATAGGGGCCTTGTGCCGCCAGCGCGCGCATGTCGGGCGCGCACCCCCGCACCGTCGCCTCGTCCGCCACCACGACGACCACATAGCCCTTCTCGTGGAACAGCACCGCCTCGGCCTCGACGCCCAGCGCCGCCACCACTCCCGGCATCTCGCACAGGCCCGGCGCCCAGGCCGGCAGCGCCATCGCATAGGCCGCGCCGTCGCGCGCCACCTCCAGCACGCCCGCCTGCCGCGTCGCAAAGCGCACCGCCGCCCGATTGGTATCTGACGACAGCACGACATGCCCGCTCGCCAGCGTCGCATGGCCGCACAAGGCGACTTCGGTGCCAGGGGTAAACCAGCGCAGCTCGAAATCCGCCTCACCGTCCGCGATCGGCACCAGGAAGGCGGTTTCGGACAGGTTGTTCTCCTGCGCGATGCGAAGCAGCGTCGCATCGTCCGGCCAGCGCGACAAGGGCATCACCGCCGCCGGATTGCCGCCGAACGCGGCATCGGCGAACGCGTCCACCTGGGTGAAGGGAATGCGCATCAGCCAGTCCTTACAGCCGCTTGCCGAACCAGTGCGGCGTCACGTCCGCCTCGACCAGCGGATTGTCGGTATCGACATGTCCCTCGGGGTCGAGATGGATCAGCACCTCCACCTTGGGGAAGGCGCGGCGCAGCGCCACCTCGACATCCTCGACGATATCATGCGCCGCCGCCACGGTCAGGGTCGCGTCCACCTCCATGTGGAACTGCGCAAAGTCGTGGCTTCCCGAACGGCGGGTGCGGAAGTCGTGAATGCCCTTCAGCCCCGGCTGGCGCGCCGCCACGTCCAGGAACGCCGCGCGCTGCTGGTCGGGCCATTCCTTGTCCATCAACTGGTCGATGGCGTTGGACGATGCCTGAAACGCGCCATATGCCAGCCACAGCGCAATCGCGATGCCGAAGATCGGGTCCGCGCCGTGCCAGCCGGCATATTGGTCCAGCGCGATCGCGACGATCACCGATGCGTTCAGCAACACGTCGGACTGGTAATGAACATTGTCCGCCATGATCGCGACCGATCCGGTCCGCCGGATCACGCTGCGCTGATACCATAACAGCAGCGCGGTGGCGCCGATCGCGACCAGCGACACGCCGATGCCGAATTCGGCCGCCTGGGTGGGCTGGGTCTCGCCCAGCGCCATGATCGCGCGCCACGCAATGCCGGCGGCCGATGCGGTGATCAGCGCGACCTGGAACAATGCGGCCAGCGCCTCCGCCTTGCCGTGGCCGAAGCGGTGGTCATGGTCCGCCGGCGTCGCCGCCAGCCGCACGCCGTACAGCGTGACGAGGCTGGCGAGCAGGTCCAGCCCGGTATCCGCCAGGCTGCCCAGCATCGCCACCGAGCGGGTGTGCCACGCGGCAAAGCCCTTCAGCCCCAGCAGGAACAGCGCCATCGCGACGCTGGCCAGCGCGGCGCGCGTGGCGAGCGGCATCAGTTGCCGGCGTTCCTCCAGCGTCATGGGAACAACAGCCCCTCGCGCCACCCTGCGCCTTCCGCGACGAACAGCCGCCGCTCATGCAGCCGGTGCGCGCGGTCCTGCCAGAACTCGATCCGGGTCGGCACGACGCGGTATCCGCCCCAATGCGGCGGCCGCGGCACGTCCTGCCCCTCGAACCGGGCCTTCATCGCCTCGAACCGCGCCTCGAACGTTTCGCGCGCATCCAGGGGCCGCGACTGCTCCGACGCCCAGGCGCCAAGCTGCGAATCGCGACCGCGGCTGGCGAAATAGGCATCCGACTCGGCATCGGTGACGCGGGACACCGGCCCCTCGATGCGGATCTGCCGGCGCAGCGACTTCCAGTGGAACAGCAGGCCCGCCTTCGCGTCCGCACCCAGATCCTGCGCCTTGCGGCTTTCGCGATTGGTGTAGAACACGAAGCCACGGGGATCATGCCCCTTGAGCAACACCATGCGGACCGAGGGTTGGCCTTCGGCATCGACGGTGGCCAGCGCCATCGCATTGGGGTCGTTGGGTTCGCCCGCCCTGGCCTCTGCATACCAGGCGTCGAACAGTTCGAAAGGGCTATCGGCCATGCCTGTTCCATACGCCCTTCGTCGCCGAAAACCAACGCCATGCCCGCGCCGGAACGAGTCCCCCTGCTCGCGAATTGAATCGCCGCCGCAACGGAGAAGAGCACGATGCCCGCACGCGCCTATTGGCAAGGCCAGATCCGTCTCGCGCTGGTGTCGATCCCGGTCGAGATCTATTCCGCCACCAAGAGCGGCGCCACGGTCAGCTTCAAGCAGATTCACGAACCCACCGGCAAGCCGATCCATTATGAAAAGGTGGTGACCGGCATGGGCCCCGTCGACACCGACGAGATCATGAAGGGGTACGAGATATCCAAGGGCGAATACGTGCTGCTGGAGCAGGACGAGATCGATGCGGTGAAGCTGGAATCGAAGAAGACGCTGGAGCTTACCCAGTTTGTCGATGCACATGAAATCGACGTACTCTATTACGAAAAACCCTATTTCGTCGTCCCTGCCGACGATCTGGCGGAAGAAGCGTTTATCGTCCTGCGCGAGGCATTGCGGCGCTCGAAAAAGGTCGGGCTCGGCCAGCTTGCCCTGCGCGGCCGCGAATATGTCGTCAGCCTGAAGCCGTGCGGGCGCGGCATGGTGCTGGAAACGCTGCGCTACGCCGACGAGGTCAACAAGGCGCAGAGCTATTTCCGCGAGATCCCGGATGCCAAGCCCGACCCCGAGCTGCTCGATCTGGCCCAGGCGCTGATCGACAAGAAGAGCGCCGCGTTCGACCCACAGGAATTTCACGACCGCTATGTCGATGCTCTGAAGGGCCTGATCGAGCGCAAGCGCAAATCGAAAAAGGGCGCCAGGATCATCGAGGAGGATGACGACAAGGGCCCCTCCGGCGCCAATGTCGTCGACCTGATGGCCGCGCTCAAAAAGTCGATGGAAAAGGGCGGTGGCGGCGCAAAACCGGCGGCCAAAAAGCCGGCGCCCAAAAAGACCCCCGCGAGGAAGCGTGCATAGCTTTAGCCGCGGGGAGAGGGAGCCACTCGGGAACGCCCAATGACCGACCCACTCGCGCTGTACAATGCCAAGCGGGACTTCACCAAAACCGCAGAACCCGCGGGCACGCTCGCCCCCGGTCACGGCAACGGCTTCATCGTCCAGAAGCATGACGCCACCCGCCTCCACTGGGATTTCCGCCTGGAGGTGGATGGCGTGTTGAAAAGCTGGGCGGTCACCCGTGGCCCCAGCCTCGACCCCGACGAGAAGCGGCTCGCGGTCCGCACCGAAGACCACCCGCTCTCCTACGCCACGTTCGAGGGCACGATCCCGGCTGGCGAATATGGCGGCGGCACCGTCATGCTGTGGGACCGCGGCACCTGGGCGCCGATAAAGGGCAAGTCCGCTGCCGATATCGACAAGGGCCACCTCCACTTCGTTCTGGATGGCGAACGGATGAAGGGCGAATGGCTGCTGATCCGGCTGAAACCCCGCGGCCGGGAGAAGCGCGAGAACTGGCTGCTCCGCAAGATCGCGGACGGCTTTGCCGGCGGCACCGATATGCTGACCGAGGATGCGCTGACCAGCATCGCCACCGGCCGCACCATGGCCGAGATCGCCGAGAACAAGCCGGCCGGGCGCAAGGCCGCCGCAAGCCCGAAAGCCCCCGGACGTGGCAAGGCGAAGAAGACGACCCTGCCCGATTTCCGCTCGCCCGCGCTCTGCACGCTGGTCGATCATGTCCCCCCCGGCAATGCCTGGGTGCACGAGATGAAATATGACGGCTACCGCGCGCTCATCGCCGTCGCCGGCGGCACCGCCCGCGTCTTCACCCGCAACGGCCTGGACTGGACGGACAAGTTTTCCGGCATCGCCGAGGCCGCCGCGGCGCTCCCCGTCACCTCCGCCCTGATCGATGGCGAGATCGTCGCGTTCAAGCAGGGCCGCCCCGATTTCTCGACGCTCAAGGACGCGATCGGCAGCGGCGGCGCGATGACGCTCTTCGCCTTCGACCTGATCGAACAGGATGGCGAGGATCTGACCGCGCTCCCCCTCGTCCAGCGCAAGGCGCGCCTCCAGCCACTCGTCACCGGCAGCGACGATCGCCTGCTCTACGCCGAACATATCGTCGGTGCCGGCGAACAGCTCTTCGCCTCGCTCTGTGGCGAGGGGATGGAGGGCGTCGTCTCCAAACGCGCCGACAGCCCCTATCCGAACGGGCGCAGCAACGACTGGTTGAAGATCAAATGCCTGCACCGTCAGGAATTCGTCATCATCGGCTGGTTGCCATCGGACAAGCGCCGCGGCTTCAGGTCGCTGCTGCTCGGCGTCCACCGGGACGGCGAACTCCGCTATGCCGGCAAGGTCGGCACCGGCTTCACCCAGGACGCGATGACCGAATTGCGCACCGAACTCGACGCCCGTCCCGTCGACGCCGCCCCCGTCAAGGCGCCCCGCGCGATGACCCGCGGCGCCCGCTGGGTGAAGCCCGAGCTGGTCGCGGAGATCGCCTTTACCGAGATGACGCCCGACGGCCTGCTCCGCCATCCCAGCTTCCTGGGCCTGCGC
>NZ_CAMLAC010000234.1 GCF_946477935.1 uncultured Sphingomonas sp.
GCACCGCCCTCGGCACGCGGCCCCTCGCCATCCTCGCGCGGGGGCGCCTCGCCGCCTTCGCGCGGTGCCTCCGGTCGGTCGCCCTGCGCGCCCTCGCGCCGCCGCTCGCCGCCCGGCGGGCGCAGCCCCTCGAACGGATTGGGGCCCTCACCGGCACGATACGCCTCGATCTGCCGCTGGATCTGCGACTTGATCGGCTTGGAGAAGTTGAAACCCCAGCGCAGTTCGGTCCGCTCCGCGCGCGCGGAATTGATCGGCCGGGTGTCCAGTTGCACCAGCGCGCCCGTTTCGTCGCGCAGGAACCGCTCGGGAAAGGCCTGCGCGATCCGGTCGGTCACCGTCGCCAGTTCGGTCACCAGATTGTCGGTGCGGCTGTTCGTGAAGCTGGCGGTCAGGTTGAAATCGGTCTGGCTCCACGGCTTCAGGGTCAGCCCCAGTCGCTCGACATGCCGGCTGCTCGCCCGCAGCAGGGGGTTGCCGCCCCCGATCGTCGTCACCGTCGCGGTCTCGCCGCGCACATAATCGAACACGCGCACATTGGGCGTGGTGATCTGCGGCGCGCCGAGCTGCGTAGGCGACGGCGCGCTGTCCGCATCGGTGACGTTGGCGATCAGCCGCAACCCTTCGATCGGAGACCAGTTCGCGCCGTAGCCGATGCTGGTCAGCGTGCCGAAGTCCGACACCTCGTTCACATTGGCGTTCAGGTTCAGCGACAATTGCCGCAGCGGCGACAGCACGCCGCGCGTCCGGCTGGCGATCGGCAGGTCCAGATTGACCTGCCCGTTCACCGTATCGCGCGAGATGTCGGCGGCGCGCACATCGCCGAACCGGAAGGAGCGGCTGTCCACCGAATTGGTGTCCGCCCCCACCTTGAAGCTGGTCGAAACATCGCCGGCCGGCAGGCTGAACAGCCGCCCGTTCAGCAGCGCGTCGATCGATCCGGTCTGCGCGGTCGACCGCGCGAAGTTGCGCGATGCCAGCGGCAGGTCCGCCGGGGTCAGCGCGCCGAAGGGGCTGGTGGTCGGATCGCCCGCCGCAAGCCGCGCGTTGAAGTCGCGCACGTCCAGCCCGGTATCGGTCGCCACCCGGCTTTCGCTGCGGTCATACGCGCCCGTCACCGTCCAGCGCCACCGCCCCAGCTCGCCGTTCAGCGCCGCACCCAGTCGCGCGGTCAGCGCATTGTTCTGCTGGCGCAGGGGCGAGAATCCATCGTCGAAGCCCCGCGCGACGACCACGTCGGTCCCGAACGGCGAGAAGGGATTGCCGGTCGGCAGCGCAAGCTGCGCGGTCGGCAATCCTTGCAGGCTGCTGGTCTGCGTCGTCTGCACCTGTGCGTTGATCGAGGCGGCGACGTTGCCGAAGATCGGCTGCGCATAGGTGGCATTGGTGCCGAACTGCCGCTGCGCGCCCTGCAGCGTGCGGAACGGCGTCGCATCCAGGATGCCCGCCGGCGTGGTCGCGAACTGCGCCAGCGTCGGGTTGGTCACGCCCGCCGGCACGCCCGCGATCGTCGTGGCACTGCCGGTCAGCGCGCTCAGTCCGGGGTCGATCTCGCCCCGCCCGCCCGCGCCCAGCACGTTGCCGCCCAGCGCGAAATTGGTCTGCGGCGCCACGATGTCGCGCTCCGCCTCGGTCAGCGCGCTGCGTTCCTGATATTCGGTGTGCAGGCTGAAGCGCTTGTCGCGCCGGATCTGCACCCAGTCCAGCTCGCCCTCGCCAAAGGCCTGTCCCCCTTGCGTCGGCACGC
This sequence comes from uncultured Sphingomonas sp., assembly GCF_946477935.1. Classification (GTDB taxonomy): domain Bacteria; phylum Pseudomonadota; class Alphaproteobacteria; order Sphingomonadales; family Sphingomonadaceae; genus Sphingomonas. Next base: position 1,748 of record NZ_CAMLAC010000234.1, read on the forward strand.
GCCCCGCCAGCTCCACCACCGTCGAGCGGAAGCGGTTGCGCAGCACGAAGTTCACCACCTTCTGGTCGGCGCTATAACCATATTTCAGCGCGACCTCTTCGGGCAGGATCTCGACGCGCGCGATCGACTCGGCGGGCAGGTCGCGAATCTCCTGAAAGCCCGAAATGCGCTTGCCGTTCAGCAGCACCACCGGCGGGCCGCCGCGCCCGCTCGTCGTCTGCGGGGTCAATTCGGTCAACAGGTCCGCGATCGAGCTGACGCCGTAGGAGCGCACATCGGCCGGGGTCAGCGTCTGGTCGGGCGGAATGTCGCCGATCGCCGATCCGCGGGGCCGGGCACCGGTGACGACGATATCCTCGCTGTCCGCACTCTCGTCACCGCCGCCCGCGCCGTCGGCGGCGTCCTCGCCTTGCGTCGGGGTGGCGGGGGTCGCCGCCGGTGGGCCTGCCGGTGCGGTCTGGGCAATGGCCATGGCCGGCCATCCCGCCGCCCCCATCAGCATCGCCGCCATCATGCTCCGCATCGTCACGCTTCCCCGAACTGGTAATCCGGGTGCCGACTAGGGGCTATTTGTCGCAGAATTATGCCCGACAAATGGGCGGGCAGGAAAAATCAGTCGCGCGGTGCGTCGCGCAGCATCGCCTCCAGCGTGCCCCGCGCCTCGCTGTCGGCGGCGGACGCATCCACCACCCCCTCCAGCGCCCGGTACGCGGCCAGCACGCGGGCGCCCTCCGGCGTCAGCTTCGCGCCGCTGTCCGCGCCGCCGCCGCGTGCGGTGGCGACCAGCCTGGCCGACCAGCACCGGTTCATCTCGTCCACCAGCAGCCACGTCCGGCGATAGCTCATCGCCAGCGCGCGCCCCGCGGCCGAGATCGATCCGTGCCGCCGGATCGCTTCCAGCAGGTCCGCCTTGCCGGGGCCCATCGCGATCACCTCGCCGCACAATATCTGCAGCTTCAGCTTCAACGGGCCCCGGCGCACGGACATTATCCGGCGAACGCCTTTTCGATCACATAGGCGCCCGGCTGCGCGTTCGAACCCTCGGGGAAGCCCATCGCCTCGAACCTGGCGCCCAGGCTCTTGATCATGTCCATGCTGCCGCACATCATGATCCGGTCGGTTTCCGGATTGAACGCATGCCCGCTCGGCAGGTCGGCGAACAGCCGGCCATCGTCGATCAGCGCGTCGATCCGCCCGCTGGTGTGGAACGGCTCGCGCGTGACGGTCGGGACATAGTGGAACTTCTCCGCCGCCACGTCGCCGACCAGCGGATCGTCGGCCAGCTTGGCCGCCAGCTCGTCATGATAGGCCAGGTCGCTCACCCGGCGCACCGAATGGACGATCACCACCTCGTCGAACAGGTCGTAGATGTCCGGGTCGCGCGCCACGGACAGGAAGGGGGCCAGCCCCGTGCCCGTGGACAGCATGAACAGCCGCTTGCCCGGCAGCAGCGCGTCGGCCACCAGCGTGCCGGTCGGCTTGCGCCCCAGATAGATCTGGTCGCCCGGCTGCACCTTTTGCAGCTTGGAGGTCAGCGGCCCGTCCGCCACCTTGATCGACAGGAAATCCAGCTTCTCGTCATAGGACGGGCTCGCCACCGAATAGGCGCGCAGCAGCGGCTTGCCGTTGTCGCCCTGCAATCCGATCATCACGAACTCGCCAGACCGGAAGCGGAAGCTGTCGGGGCGCGAGATGGCGAAGGAGAACAGATGCTCGTTCCAATGGTGGACGCTCTGCACCGTCTCCACGCTCAGCGCCGCCGTCGGCGCCAGTTCGACCTTGGTTTCCGTCAACAAACTCATGCTCCTCGAAAGCCGGCAACGACCGCCCGCTCTCCCTGTTCAAACCTGCGATTGATGCGCGCCCTTATCATGGGAAGCGCATCATGCCCACAAAGGTCGGCGATGCCGCCAAATAGCAGCGATTGACCGATCGGGTTCATGCACATCGACGCCTCCGACCGTCCGGCCGCATAAAATTTTCCCGTGATATTGATAATGACTCGCAGGCACTGCTAAAGGGGGCCGATCACACAGACAAGGAAAATTGCCCGTCCATGTCGTCGCATGCCGCCTCCGCCACGCACCCTGCACCTGCCCTGCGCGGTGCAAGCGTCGCGTGGCGATGCGCGACGGCGCTGGTCGGCGGCTATGCCTTTGCCGCGGTAGCGGCCACGCTTCTTGCCCGCCTGCTGCCGATCGACCGGGCGGAGGCGACCGGATGGGGGATGGTCCTCAGCTTCCTCGTCTATGCCGGGATCGGCCTGTGGGCGCTGCATGACCACCGCCTGGGCCGCGTCACGCTGGTGATCTGGGGCGGCGCCGCGCTCGGCTTTGCCGCACTCCACCTGCTCGGCGTGCGTCCGTGAGCGCGGTGGCGATCGGCCTGCGCCAGTCGATGGCGACGATCCATGGCTGGCTGGGCCTGATCGCCGGGTGGATCCTGTTCACCATGTTCCTGACCGGCACCGCCAGCTATTTCCGGCCCGAGATCACGCAGTGGATGCAGCCGGAGATCCGGCCCGCCGCCGTGTCCCCGTCACAGGCGGCGGGTGCCGCCGTGCGCCGCCTGAACGCGGACGGGCCGAACGACGTGCAATGGTTCATCTCGCTGCCGGACGACCGTACCGTCGCGACCCGCGCCTTCCGCCTGCTCGCCCCCGGCCCTGACGGCAAGCCACAGCGCGGCCCCGGCGAGATCACGCTCGATCCCGCCACCGGCGCCGACGTCCACGCGCGCGAGACGCGCGGCGGCGAGCATTTCTACCGCTTCCACTTCCAGCTCCAACTGCCCCACCCCTGGGGCCGCTGGCTCGCCGGCCTGTGCGCGATGTTCATGCTCGGCGCGATCATCTCGGGCGTCATCACCCACAAGCGCATCTTCGCCGATTTCTTCACGCTGCGCTGGAACAAGGGGCAGCGGTCCTGGCTCGACGCGCACAACGTCTCCGCCGTCCTCGCGCTGCCCTATCACGCGATGATCACCTATACCGGACTGATCACGCTGGTCGCGATGTACATGCCCTGGCCGGTCGCGGCGAACTACGCCAGGCCGCTCGCCTTTGCCGAGGCCGCCTACGGCCTGCCCGCCGACAGCGAGGCGAGCGGCCGGCCCGCACCTTTGGTCGATGTCGCCGCGCTGGTGCGCGATGCGGAGGGGCGCTGGGGCAAGCCCGCCACCCGCCTCGTCGTCCGTCACCCCAACGACGCCGCCGCCACCGTCACCGTCAGCCGCCACACCCGCGGTTCGATCAACGCGCGCACCCCCTCCATCACCTATGACGGCGCCACCGGCCGCGTCCTCTCCATCGCGCCCGACGCCGGCCCCGCGCTCTCCACCGCCGGCGTCATGCTCGGCCTGCACATCGCCGGTTTCGCCGGCCCGGCACTACGCTGGGCCTATTTCGCGCTCGGCCTCACCGGCGCCGCCATGGTCGGCACCGGCCTGCTGCTCTGGACCACCAAGCGTCGCCGCCCGGGCGCCGTCCCCTTCTTCGGCCTGCGCCTGGTCGAACGGCTCAACATCGCCGTGGTCGCCGCCTTTCCCATCGGCATGGCCGCCTATCTGCTCGCCAACCGCCTGATTCCGGCCGCCGCCGAAGGCCGCGCTGCGACCGAGGTCGCCGCGATGTTCTGGACCTGGGGCATCCTCTCCCTCGTCCAGCTTGTCCGCCCCGCCCGCCGCGCCTGGGCCGAACTCTTCGCGCTCTGCGGCGACAGCCACACGTCGACCCACGGGGCGCTCGGCGCGCTCGCCTTCGCCGCGATCCCGATCGTCGATGCGGCAACCACCGACCGCGGCCTGTTCCACGCGCTCGCCACCGGCGACACCGTCTTCGCCGGCGTCGACATCGCCACCCTCGTCATCGCGCTCACGCTCGCCCTCGCCGCGTGGCGCGCCGGCCGCCGCCCCCCCGCCC
>NZ_CAMLAC010000235.1 GCF_946477935.1 uncultured Sphingomonas sp.
GAACTCTCCCAGCTCTTCGCCCTCGCCCGCGCCAACGCCCCCCTCGCCGGCGCCGACGCCCTCGAATGGGGCAGCCGCAACGTCGACCGCTTCATCCTCGGCGTGATGTTCGAACCCAAGATCGTCGGCATCTATTACATGGCGCAACAGGTCGCCAGCCTGCCGCAGAAGCTGAAGACCAGCTTCGACCCGATCCTCGGACCCGTCATCACCCAGAGCCTCGCGGTGCGCGACTATGGCGCGATCGCGCGTCAGGTGCGCCAGGTCGCGTTCTGGATCATGGCGGCGCAAGGCGGCCTCGCGCTGATGGGGTCGATCCCGGGAGAGGCGGTGATGGGCGTCGTCGGCCCGCAATTCGTGGCCGGCACCGCCGCCCTCGCCTTCCTGCTGACTGCCGAAGTCCTCGCCTCGACGGGCGCGGTATGCGAATCGGCGCTGGTCTACACCGCGCGCCACCGCAATCTGATGATTTCGATCGTCATGCTGGGCGTACAGGTGGGCCTGAGCTTCGCGCTGATCCTCGGCATGCGCGCGCTCGGCTGGCCCGCGACATGGCAGGCCGCCGGCCCCGCGGTCGCACTGATGCTCAGCCTCGGCATCACCTCGATCGTGAAGGCGACGCTGCTGTCGCGCATCCTGAACGCATCCGTTTCACCGCTGCGCTGGCCGCTTCTATGGGCGGTGGGCGCCGCAATGGTAGTCGGCGTGGGCTTCACCGCGCTGCCGCCGCGGCTGGAATGGGTGGAGCTTGTCGTCGGCGAACCGGCGATCCTGGCAACCTATCTGTTCGTTCTCTGGCGCTTCGCCTTCGGCCCCGCCGACCGCGCCCTGTTCGGCAAGATGCCCGACGCCGAGGAAGCGACGTTGCCGCATGCTGGCGGGGTGACGCGGTAAAAAGGCTCCTCCCGCGCCTGGCGGGAGGAGCCTTCCGATCAATGCCGGAAGTGGCGCATGCCGGTGAAGACCATCGCCAGCCCGGCCTCGTCGGCGGCGGCGATCACCTCGTCGTCGCGGATCGATCCGCCCGGCTGGATCACTGCGGTCGCACCCGCCTCGACGGCGGCGAGCAGCCCGTCGGCGAACGGGAAGAACGCATCCGACGCCACGGCCGAGCCGATCGTGCGCGGCTCGGCCCACCCGGCCTTCTCCGCCGCATCCTTCGCCTTCCAAGCGGCAATGCGCGCTGATTCCAGCCGGTTCATCTGGCCGGCGCCCACGCCCGCCGTGCTGCCGCCCCTGGCATAGACGATCGCGTTCGACTTCACATGCTTGGCGACCGTCCAGGCGAAGCGGCAATCGGCCAGTTCCTGCGTCGTCGGGGCACGCTTCGTCACCACCTTCAGCATGTCGTCGGTCAGCCGACCATTGTCGCGGCTCTGCACCAGCAGACCGCCGGCGATCGACTTCACCATCAGGCCGGGCCGCGCCGGATTGGGCAACGCACCCGACAGCAGCAGCCGGAGGTTCTTCTTCCGGGCAAAGATTTCGCGTGCTTCAGCGCTGGCATCGGGCGCCACCACCACCTCGGTGAAGATGCCCGAGATCGCCTCGGCGGTTTCCGCATCCAGCGGCCGGTTGCACGCGATGATGCCGCCGAACGCCGATACGGTGTCGCAGGCGAACGCCGCCTTGTACGCGTCGAGCAGCGTCTCACCGCTCGCCACGCCGCACGGATTGGCATGCTTGACGATCACGACAGTGGGCGGCCCGTCGATAAACTCCGACACCATCTCCAGCGCAGCATCGGCATCGTTCAGATTGTTGTAGCTGAGCGCCTTGCCCTGCAACTGCTCGGCCTGCGCGATCCCTCGCGCCCCCTTTTGCGGCAGGTAGAGGGCGGCTACCTGATGCGGGTTCTCGCCATAGCGCAGCGGCTCGTGATGCCGGGTATAGGCCATGGGCAGCGTCGCCGGGAACGCCTCGCCCTGGTCGGCAAAGGCGAACCATTGCGCGATCGCCGCATCATAGGCCGCGGTTGCGGCATAGGCCTTGGCGGCGAGGCGGCGGCGCGTGTCGATGCCGCTGGCGCCGTCATTCGCCGCCAGTTCGGCGAGGAAACCGTCATAGTCGGAAGGATCGGTCAGGATCGCGACATAGGCATGGTTCTTCGCCGCCGAGCGCACCATCGACGGGCCGCCGATATCGATATTCTCGATGATCTCGTCGCGCTCGGCACCCTTGGCCACCGTCTGCTGGAAAGGGTAGAGGTTGACGACAACCAGGTCGATCGCACCGATGCCATGCTCCTCCATCGCGCGCGCATGCTCCGCATCGTCGCGTACCGCGAGCAGGCCGCCATGCACCATCGGGTGCAGCGTCTTGACCCGTCCGTCCATCATCTCCGGAAAGCCGGTGACGTCGGAGACGTCGCGCACGGGCAGGCCGGCATCGCGGATCGCCTTGGCGGTGCCGCCGGTGGAGACGAGGTCGACGCCCCGATCGGCAAGCGCGCGGGCAAGGTCGATCACCCCCGTCTTGTCGGATACGGACAGGAGGGCGCGCTTTACGGAAATCTGGGTCATCGGGGCTCCGGGAGTGGAGGGGAACACCGCCGAAGCCCTGTAACGCTCAGAGCGCGCGCTTCAAGGCCCAGCTTACATGCCCGCCGCCCGCCGGCGCCTCACCGGTGACGACCAGTTGCTGCGTTTCGACCGGGCGACCGTCGGGATCGATCCACAGCGAATCCTCGATCACCAGCGCGCCGCCGCGGCAACGGAACTGCCACAGCGCGCCGCTGGTCATGCGCAGCACCGCCGCCGACCCTTCCGGGCTCAGCACCGCCTCCACCTCTTCGCCCAGATGGAAGCGTAGCGCGAAGGGCGTCGTGCCGGTGCGCCGCTTGCGCCCTTGCGGCAACAACGCGTCCTCACCGCGCAGTTCGCGTCCGTCGCCGGTCAACAGCAATTGCCGGCGATGAACGAAGCCCCAGCGGCGGACATAGCCGTCGTGGCTCGCCTCGATCCGGCTGGCAGCCTCCGATTCCTGGCGGCTGAGTTCAACCTGCCCCACGCCCCGGCCCAGCGTGCCGTCGGCATGGATCGCGGTGGAGTTCGAATCGCCCACCACGAGCGTCGAATGCGCCGCGGTGGTGCGCAGCCCGTCCGCCAGGCGCATCGGCAATTGCTCGACCGCGGCCCGCGCGCCGCCGCAATTGACCACGATCCTCTCCGGCCCGTCCGAAAACTCGAACGCCAGCGTGGAGGCGCAGCCGCCGTCCACCATCTGTGCGATCGGCGGGGGGGCGGCATCGACCACCAGCACCGCACCGCCGCCGGCAAGACGCTGATAGCCCCAGTTGCGCGGCTGGCGCAGCGGCCGGGTGCGCACGCCCGACGCCTCGATGATCGCGGCGATCTGTTCGGGCTGTTCGGGGCCGGCCCCCTGCCAGCTCGACAGCGCCCGATCGGGATGCATGACGCCCAGCAAAGCCGAGACCATCCGCTGCAGCGTCGCCGCGACATCTTCGGGCAGGGTCTTGCCCACTGCGGCATAGGCCTCGCGCAGCATGGCGAGCAGCATGATCGAATCGAGCAACTGGCCGGGACTGCGCGACACCGATCCGCCATCGTCGAACAGGCCGGTGCCCAATGCGCGCGAGAGGCCCACCTCGCCAAAGGTCAGGCGCGGCTCGCCACCGGGGATCAGCAGCCCCGCCGCGACCACACCGCACCAGGCGGCAATCCGCGGTGCACCCGCCGGGGCCTTGTCCGCGCCGCGGTCCAGATGCCGTGCCCCGCGCGCCATGGCGTTCAGCACCTTGGATCGATAGACGAGGTCGTTGGATGACAGGATCAGCGGCGCATGGCTGGTCCAGAACAGGATGCGGCGGCCCCAGAGATCGGGCCGCCACGCCAGCGCATCCACCGTCTCGGCATGCGCATCCAGCCAGCGCCCCATCAGGAACTCGGCCACCGGCGCACCCTGCTGCCGCGTCGCCACGGTGGACAGGTCGCGCAACCAGGCGAAGCCATGCAGATACTCGGCGATCGGCCCGGTCAGCCCGGCCTGCGTGAACCACAGCTTGTCGATCTCGCGCTCGGCCCCGCGATAGCGGACGAAGCCGTCGAGCAGCGCATAGCCGCGCGTGGCATCGCCCAGCACGGGATCGTCGGGCACCGCGATCAGCTTCAACGGATGCCGGCCCTTCAGCCGCATGCCGTGGATCGGCGTCCGCCAGGTCAGCCGGTGGAAACGCTCGGCAAGCCGCTCCGCCAGCGACAGGCCGCTCGTCCCGCCGACGCGGACCAGGCGCTTGCCCTCTTCGATTCCGTCCGGCGCATCCAGCGGCTGGTTCATCCGCGCAGGGCCGCGATATTGGCGGCGTACCTGTCGGGACCGCCCCGGAACGCCGCGGTGCCCGCCACCAGCGCATCCGCGCCCGCCTCGATACAGCGCCGGGCATGGGTGGCATCGACCCCGCCGTCCACTTCCAGGTCGATCGCCCGGCCGCTCATCTCGATCATCTTTCGAATGGCGGCGATCTTCTTCAACTGGCTGTCAATGAAGCTTTGCCCGCCGAAGCCGGGATTGACGCTCATCACCAGCACCAGGTCGACCATGTCGATCAGGTAATCCAGCATCTTGGCCGGCGTCGCGGGGTTCAGCACCACGCCGGCGCGCTTGCCCAACCCCTTGATGTGCTGGATCGTGCGATGGATGTGCGGCCCCGCCTCGGGGTGCACCGTGATCGTGTCCGCACCCGCCTCCGCAAAGGCGTCCAGATACTGGTCGATCGGCGAGATCATCAGGTGGACGTCGAACGGCTTGGTCGTGTGCGGGCGCAGCGCCTTCACCACCGCCGGGCCGATCGTGATGTTGGGCACGAAATGCCCGTCCATCACGTCGATATGGATCCAGTCCGCGCCGGCGGCGTCGATGGCGCGCACCTCCTCCCCCAGCTTGGCGAAGTCGGCGGACAGGATGGACGGAGCGATACGGACGGGCTGCATGGGGGATGGTCTCTAGGGCTAATGAAAGGTTAAGTCAGCCGTTGCGTTCCAGCAGCGCGATAAAGAAGCCGTCGCACCGCCCGTTCTCCGCCAGATCGCTGGGCAGCGTGCGGATATAGGGTGTTGATTTGCCGACCGATAACGGTGCTTCCACATCGACCACCGTGTAGTCGGAATGCGCGGCCAGGAACGCCTCCAGTTGCGCCTCGCCTTCTTCCGGTTCCAGCGAGCAGGTCGCATAGACCATCCGCCCGCCCGGCCGCAGCCATCCGGCGGCCCGCGCCAGGATCTTGCGCTGCAACGCCGCCATTTCCGCGATCACTGATGGGCGGACGCGGTACAGCACGTCCGGATGCCGGCGGAAGATGCCCGTCGCGCTGCACGGCGCATCGATCAGGATCGCATCGACGGCCGCGGGCGGTGCCCATTGCAGCACGTCGGCGCACACCACGTCCGCCGCCAGTCCGGTACGCTCCAGATTCGCGCGCAGCCGCTCCAGCCGGGTCGGCGATGCGTCCAGCGCGGTCACCTGCCATCCTGCGGCCGCCAGTTGCAGCGTCTTGCCGCCCGGTGCGGCACACAGGTCCAGCACGCGCCCCGCCCCCTGCCCCAGCAGCCGCGCCGGGCGGCAAGACGCTGCAACTGGCGGCCGCAGGATGGCAGGTGAC
>NZ_CAMLAC010000236.1 GCF_946477935.1 uncultured Sphingomonas sp.
CTCTCGCCGCCACGCTCGACATAAACTGCGACTGCAAAGAATATGTGATCGACTACCTCACCAAAAGCTTCCCGGTGCGGCTGATGGCTGTTTTCACCGACGAGAACGGCAATCCGCGTTCCGAGCCGATGAACGACGAGAACGGTGCACCGGTGCTGTGCCGCTCGGCGCTCGCCGCGCGCGACCGGATGATCGAGCAGCTCTGCGCCTTGCCGCCGATCGCTACCGCGCTCGACGCGATCATCGAGCGGTTCGGGGTCGACCAGGTCGCCGAGGTTACCGGGCGTACCCGCCGCCTGATCGTCGGGCGCGACGGGCGTCAGCAACTCCAGTCACGCAGCCCCCGCGCCAATGTCGCCGAGACCCAAGCGTTCATGGACGGAATCAAGCAGGTCCTGGTCTTCTCCGATGCCGGCGGCACCGGACGCAGCTACCACGCCGACCTCGCCGCGAAGAACCAGGCTCGGCGGGTTCATTTCCTGCTCGAGCCGGGCTGGCGGGCCGATGCCGCGATCCAGGGGCTCGGCCGGACCAACCGCACCAATCAGGCCTCGGCGCCGCTGTTCCGTCCCGTCACCACCGATGTGCGGGGCGAACGCCGGTTTATCTCGACCATCGCCCGGCGGCTCGACAGCCTCGGTGCGCTCACCCGCGGCCAGCGCCAGACCGGTGGACAGAACCTGTTCGATCCCGCCGACAATCTCGAAAGCGCCTATGCCAAGGAAGCGCTCCACCGCTGGTTCGGCCTGCTGTTCATCGGCAAGCTCGAAGCCGTGACCCTCGCGCGGTTCGAGGAACTGACCGGACTCAGGATCGAAGGCTCCGACGGCTCGATGGTCGATGATCTCCCTTCGATCCAGCGCTGGCTCAACCGCATCCTCGCGCTACCGATCGGCTTGCAGAATGGCATTTTCGATGAGTTCCTCGGCCTCGTCGAAGCACGGATCGATGCCGCGCGGCAGGCGGGTACGCTCGATCTCGGGGTCGAGACCATCGCAGTCGAGCATTTCGATATGCTCTCCGACACGCTGTTGCGCACCGATGCGCTTTCGGGTGCGACGACGCACCTCCTCGAACTTGAGATCGCCCGCGCGCTGAAGCCGTTGCGCCTTGAACGGCTTGAGGAGCTTTACGGCTTTTCGGGCGAGCGCCAGCAGTTTCTGCGCAATGCCCGTTCAGGCCGGATCGGGCTGCTTGTCCCGGCGCGCAGCCTGCTCGCTGATGACGGAACCCGGGTTGCCCGCTTCGAACTGGTCCGGCCCTTGAAACATGGCCATCTCACCGCCGAGCAGCTTGAGGAGAGCAACTGGGAGCCGGTCGATCCCGCCGAGTTCCACCGCCTCTGGCAGGTCGAGGTCGACGAGGCGGCCGCGAGCCACAAGCGCGAACGCCTGCATCTCGCGACCGGCCTGCTGCTGCCGGTGTGGGACAAGCTCCCGTCCGATTATGTTCGGGTGAGCCGGATTTCGGCGCGCGACGGGCGCTCGCTGCTCGGCCGCGAGGTGCCGCTCCACTGCGTTCCCGAACTCTGCCAGGCGCTTGGTCTTGAGAACGAACACGCGTTCTCGGCCGAGCAGATCGTCGATACCGTGCTCGCGGCAGGACGGCCGATGCAGGTCAAGGGCCGCGAGGCGCTCACGCTCAAGCGCAGCCTGGTCAACGGGGCGCAGCGACTCGAGCTCGCCGGTTGGTCTGCGGCGCGGCTCGACTGGTACAAGGCGCAAGGGTGCTTTACCGAGATCATCCGCTATCAGACGCGGTTGTTCGTGCCGACGGCAAGTGCCGCTGTGGTTCTGGCTCGGCTTGCCGGGCGAACGAAGCAAGTATTGCCAAATGGCAGCATATATGCCATATAGTGCCATATGGAGATTTGATATGTTGGCTTTGCAACCCGTTGATACCGTGCCCCAGGCGTTCCGGCCCGATCCTGTCACCCAGGAGGAGGCGGCCGCGATGTTCCGCGCGGTACTGAACCTGTTCGGAAAATGGGACCTCACCGATGAGCAAGCCGCGACTTTGCTCGATATGCCGGTGCGTTCCTATCGGCGCTGGAAGGCCGAAGGGCCGGGCCGAGTCTCACGCGACGGCGCGGCGCGGCTCTCGAACCTGATGGGGATTCACAAAGCGCTGCGGATCATCTTTTCCGAAGCCCAGCGAGGCTTCGCTTGGATCAAGGCCGACAATGCGGCCTTCGCCGGATCGAGCGCGCTCGACGTCATGCTTGGCGGTGAACTTACCGACATCATGCGTGTGCGCCGCTATCTCGATGCGACACGCGGTGGCTGGTGACCGACGCCGATATTCCCGTCAGCCATGTTGAGTGGAAGGGCGCGGTCAGAATCATCCGCAGCGCCTTTCCGCCGATCGACCTGTTCGAGGATCTCGCCGACCCCGCCGACTGGCCCCTGCTGATTTCGGCCGAGCAGAAGACCAATCCCCGGATCATGGCGACGATCGGCAATCTCGATCTTGTGCCGGTCGAACGCCGGGTTGGTGGAAACGGCGCATCCTATCTGATGGCGCCGTTTACGCATGTCAGCACGGACCGGCCAAGCCGCTTCACCGATGGCAGCTACGGCGTCCTTTATGTGGGACGGGTCTTCGAGACGGCGCTGTTCGAAACGATCCATCACCATGCCCGATTCATGGCCCGGACGGCTGAAGCGCCCGGTTGGACTTCGCAGTTTCGCGAGATCGTCCTGTCGGTGGGCGCCGATCTTCACGATCTCAGGGGTGGCGATGCCACTGACCATCCTGCCCTCGATTCCGATAGCTACACGGGCTCGCAAGGCATCGCGATCACGCTCAAGGCTGCCGGTTCCAATGGCGTAGTCTATCCGAGCATTCGGCATCCTGGCGGTGAATGCGCCGGGTTATTCTACCCCGATTGCGCTTCCGAGCCCATCCAGGGACGCCACCTTGACTACCATTGGGACGGCACCCGCGTCGATCTGGTGCGAGACGCAGGAACCGGGACGGTTTTTCGGGTGGTGAGTCTGGCCGGATGAATCAAATGAGCCGACAAACTATAGCGGCTATACTCGTTAGCGTTGCTACAGCTAATGTGAGCGAGAGGGACAGGGGCATTTTGTCGCGCCAGAACGTAAATTGCTTCTGCTCGTCAATCCATTCAATCTGGTGCTGCCAGAAGAACTTGTAGTGGGCATACCAGTCGCTGAAGAGGATTTGTTTGGACTGGTTGGAGCCGAACACCTCCGATTGGAGGTCGTCTAGGCGCTCGCGGTAGACCGCAAGGTCATCGTCCTCACCCGTCGCCTGCACGTCGCGGTAGAGGTCGCGCAGCCGATAGAACAGGGCCGTGAGCCGCTCCCCCTCCTCGCAATAGGCAACCTTGTTGTGATCGTAGTGCGTGACGTAGAGGCTCGCGATCCCGAGTACGACAAGGGTCGCGGCAATCCACTCGCTATTCAGTGGTTCGTAGATGAGCGCGAAGACGCCCACGGCGAGCGAGAGGAAGCCGATGAGGCCGGGAGCCTTCTGCACAACGTCGTGCGTGGCAAAATTCTTCTTTGCCCCGAAACCGACGTTGTAGCCGGTCTCAGCAATGCTCCTGAGCAGCCCCTCCCTATTCATCCTCGTCCTCTTGGTTCGCGCTGATAGGGACGTGGATGCGGTCGGTCGCCACGACTACATCGTTAATGAGGGCATAGCACTCGACAACGTGGTCGCCCTTGAATTTCGTATGCTCCACGTTCCTCTTGTATCCCTCGTCGGCGACTATCTGGCCCCGGATGCAGTCACGGTTGATAGCCTCCTGCCCCCGATTGAGCACTTTCCAGAACAGACCGTAGGAGCCGGGGATGTCCGTCTCGACTACGGAGAAGGTGAGCTTCTTACGCGGCATTAACAGGGTGCGATTGCTCAGCATCTCCCGCAGGGAAGCGGGTCGAAATCCGTTCTGTTCGACCTGGCAGTCGATACGGATGTTGTTACGAATGTCGATGGTGGCGAATACATCCTCGGGGAACTCCTCCGTCATGCGGACAGCATGGCCCGCGCGGTCGGTCAGCGCCGCCTTCTCCACCTTCTCGGCAGCGGGGAACAGCCGTCCGTATACCGCGCGCCACTTGTCGTTCTGGTTGTCCTTGCCCTCGGCCTCGATTGCCTTAAGGCAAAGCTCGTGGGCCTTCTTCGCCTTGCGCTGGAAATTCTTTTTCACCTTCACCCGCTGGCCGCTCCCCAGCGCAGCAAAGTAGTCCTGCTTGGGCAAGTCCTTGAGATAGGCGAAGAAATCGCGGCTCATCCAGTCATAATAAAGATAGCTCTTGTCGTCATACTCGCTGGTTGATTTTAGGAAGTTGTGCGCAAGGGTGTCGATCAGGAGGCCGCCGATCCCCACTCCGTGCTTGTTCTTCCAAGCCCGCGCCATCTTGCAGAGCCGCCGGAGGTTGTTGTTCTTCTCCGCCACAAATTCCGACATAGCCTGTATCTCGTCACGGGGCTTGGTGATCTTCCAAGACCCGCCGTTGTAGGTGTCGGGATATTTGAAGCTGCCGTCATCCTGCTCGAATACGGGCTGAGCCTCCACGGTAAAATTGGAATAGACGGCCTGAACAACAAGCCGATCCACCCTGACGGTCGTCTTGGGGTAGCGCGCGCGGATGGCGGCGGCGGCGTCGGACAACAGCTTGGACTGGCCGCCGTCTTTGTAGTTATCCCACTCACCCTTCGGCATGATGTAGAGCATGTCGAGGTCCGAGATACCCTTAATGGCGGTGTGTCGCCCATAGGAGCCGACTTGCAGTGTGTTCGCGGTCTTGGATTCAGTGTCGCGGAAATTTTTGTTGAGCGCGCAGGTGATCTCCCCGTACCGATCCGAGATCGTCTGGGCATTATCGACTGCAAGATTGCTGAGAAACTGCTTGAACGTGTCCGCGATACTCAAGCTGACTACCCCCGGTTGAGATCCCCTGAACAACATGTAGATCAAATCGGGAACATTTCAATGGTTCCGCACAAGTCACCCCCAACAAATGTCAAGCGGCCAGCTAAACGGGCGCAGTTCATCGAGTTACGGCATGAAGGCATCTCTAGGGTCAGGACCCATTGATGTGAGCGGCGCGATCTGATTCAAGCTCCGAAAGGAGACTGAGAATGAGCGACCTCTACTGGCTGACGGACGAGCAGATGGCGCGTCTGCAACCGTACTTTCCCAAGAGCCACGGCAAGCCCCGCGTTGATGATCGGCGGGTGTTGAGCGGCATTGTTTTCGTCAATCGCAACGGGCTGCGATGGCGGGATGCGCCAAAGGAGTATGGCCCGCACAAGACGCTCTACAATCGCTGGAAGCGCTGGGGCGAGATGGGCGTTTTCCTCCGCATGATGGAAGGGTTAGCGGCCGCAGGTGCCGATCCGAAGACCGTCATGATCGACGCGACTTATCTGAAGGCACATCGCACGGCATCGAGCCTGCGGGTAAAAAAAGGGATCTCGGGCGGCTGATCGGCCGCACCAAAGGCGGCATGAACACGAAGCTTCACGCCGTCACCGACGCAAATGGCCGCCCTCTCAGCTTCTTCATGACCGCTGGCTAGGTCAGCGACTACACCGG
>NZ_CAMLAC010000237.1 GCF_946477935.1 uncultured Sphingomonas sp.
CCATGATGACCCACGGCCCCCCCCCGCCCGTAAACGCCAACACCACTGCAAGAAGAAGAAACAAGGACGCCGCCACCGGGTCGCCCTAATCGCGATGTACCCTTTTTGTCCACATGGCGCGCGCGTGTCGTTCCAGGAAATTACGCCGGCATTAACCAGCGAGTCCGGCTGCTACAGCCCTCCCATCATCACATATTTGAGTTCGAGATATTCGGCTATCCCGTGGCGCGATCCTTCGCGGCCCATGCCCGACGCCTTGATGCCGCCGAACGGCGCCACCTCGGTGGAAATCGCCGCCTCGTTCAGCCCGACCATGCCATATTCCAGCGCCCCCGCCACGCGCATCGCCCGGCCGATGTCGCGGGTATAGAGATAGGCAGCCAACCCGAACTCGGTGTCGTTCGCCAGCCTGATCGCTTCTGCTTCCTCGCGGAAGCGGATGATGCCGGCGAGCGGGCCGAAGGTTTCGTCGCGCGCGATCTTTGCGTCGGCGGGCACGTCGGCGATCAGCGTCGGCTGGTAGAACAGGCCGCGCTCGCGCTTGCCGCCCGCCACCAGCCGGCCGCCACGGCGCACCGCATCGGCGACGTGATCATCCACCTTCACCACCGCGCGCTCGTTGATGAGTGGGCCGATCGTGGAGCGGGGATCGGTACCGGGGCCGACGACGAGGTCGGCCATCCGCGCGTGCAAACGCTCGACGAAGCGGTCGTGTATGCCATCTTGCACCAGGAAGCGGTTGACGCAGACACAGGTCTGGCCCGCGTTGCGGAACTTGCCCAGCATCGCGCCATCCACCGCGGCCTCCAGATCGGCATCGTCGAACACGACAAACGGCGCGTTGCCGCCCAGCTCCAGCGACAGCCGCTTCAGCGTGGGCGCCGCCTGTGCATAGAGCATGCGGCCGACCGGCGTCGATCCGGTGAACGACAGCTTGCGGACGACCGGGCTGTCCATCAGCGCACCGCCGATCGCCGCGGCATCACCGGTGACGACGTTGAGCACGCCCGCAGGCACGCCCGCTTCCTCGGCCAGGGCGGCCAGGGCGAGCGCGGTCAGCGGCGTCTCCGGCGCGGGCTTCAGGATCATCGTGCAGCCCGCCGCCAGCGCGGGCGCCACCTTGCGCGTCACCATTGCAGCAGGGAAGTTCCACGGCGTGATCGCGGCCGTGACCCCCACCGGCTCCCGCCACACCAGAATACGCTGCGTGCTGCGCGGCGCAGGAATGATCTCGCCATCGATACGCCGCGCCTCCTCGGCGAACCAGCGCACGAACCCCGCGGCATACACTACCTCACCTCTCGCCTCGGCCATCGGCTTGCCCTGCTCGGCAGTCATGATGCGCGCCAGTGCCTCCGCATGCTCCAGCATCAGCGCATACCACCGCATCAGGATGTCCGCCCGCTCCCCCGCCACACACGCCCGCCACCCCACCAGCGCCTTCTCCGCGGCAGCGATCGCACGCTTCGTATCCTCGGCGCCAAGCGAAGGCACCACCGCGATTCGCGCGCCGGTCGCCGGATCATATACAGCGGTACCCTGCCCATCAGAGGCAGGTACCCACGCCCCATCGATCAGCGCACTCTCGCGCCACCCATGCAGGTCCATCAGCGTCATGCACCCTCCACCATATTGGCTTTTCGACATGCCAGAACGGAGCGATCGGTTCCTTTGATCCACGACAAGACCTACGCATTGGCGCCCAGCGACGATCGAACTACATGGTGGAAATGCAGGAACTGACCCTGGCCGTCGTCGGCATCGACTTTCCCAATGCAGATGGCAGCAATCGTCGATCCGAGGCGATGATGACATTACCCGGTGAAATCGTGCTTCTGAGACCCGAACCGAGAAACAGGCATGACGCCAATGCGGTTGCCGTGATCGGCCCGCGCGGCGTACAGATCGGCTATCTTACCGCTGAGCGCGCGCCTTTGATCGGCGGCCGAATCAGCCGCGGGGAAGAGGTGTCAGCGGTATTTCAGGGCTTGGCAGGCACGTCGGCCTATGTTCGCGTCCGTTTCGGTGGGGGCGCTCCGACCCTGCCGATAACGACAGCAGCAGCCTCACCTCCGGTTGATCAGAAGACACCTGATGACCTCGACATCTTCTATCCCGACGATGACGGCCCGGAATGGGGCGCCTGACGGACTGAACGGGGTCAGCGCATACCGAACCCGGCGCGGCGGTTTTCGCCATTATCCGTACGATCCCGTCCGGCAAGAACATTCTCCAATTCGGCGAGGCTATGTGGCACGTCGATATGCTGCGCGCCCAGGAACAGGCGACTACCCTCCCCTTCGGGGACCGCGTGGGTCAGCTTGTCGATATCGACCAGCGCCTTGCCTGAGGGAAGCATCTCCAATTGAACGAACCGCATTGCCATCTCCAAAGCTGAACACCGCATCGAGTATTGGCGTCATCAACCGGTCACATGAACGCATGGCACCCCAAATCGACGCCGCTCATGCACGTGACTGCGCCCGGACGGCTCCGTTCTGCGTTCAAGCCGCATGGAGGCGAACATGACTATTGATCCCGATTGCGACGACACGCCGGCCGACACGGAAGCCGAGGAGATGGAAAAAGTACAGGAAGAAGCTGCCGAGGAACGCGAGAACAACCGCGGTTATCAATAGGGGACGGAGTGGCGACCAGTCGGGCCGATGTCCAAAAGGCGACGCTGCTTCTGCTTTCGCAAAGGGCGGCGGGCGCGACCGTATGTCCGAGCGAAGTGGCACGGGAATTGGCAGGCGGCGCGGGCGCGTGGCGAGCAATGATGCCGGTCGTTCACGACGCGGTCGATGGACTAGTCGCGGCCGGAACGGTCGGTTTGAGCTGGAAGGGTATGGCCATGGGGCACCGGAATGGGCCCTATCGTATTGGGATGAAATCATAATCTCTGGTTTTAGCCATTTTGCGGGCCCGACCATTATTTTTCGCCCTCCCGGCAAACGTGCATAGCATCTTTGTGGAACGCCGGCCTGTGCGATGCCGTTCACAGCCGAAGGACTATGTGGTCCTTTGGGAGTGGCCATGTTGAAGCGTACCGATGATGGCGTGTTGATCGACGATACGGGTGTTGGAGAGGCTGCTCCGACTGCAGCAATGGCGGCGCATCTGCTGGCCGGTGATGCCGAGCGGATAATCGTCGTGGCAGAGGGCGAGGCGCGGGCCGAGGCAATGGCGCGGGTAGCAGCGGCGTTTGCGCCCGATGTGACGGTCATCCATCTGGTGGCGAGCGACGCGCTGCCCGGTGACGCGTCGCCAGCCAGTGCAGCCAATATCGGGCAGCGGGTGGAGGCGTTGCGTCGCCTGCGTGCAACCGATGGTCGCGTCCTCCTGGTCCTGTCTGCAGAGGCAAGCGCTATGCGGTATGCCGCACCATCCGCCTTTGACGAGGTTCCGCCGATATTCCGGGTTGGCGAGGCGATCGACAATGAAGCGCTGCCGACTCTGGCTGGCGACATGGGCTACATCATCGATGACCGAGTGGACGAACCCGGCGAGATCGCAGTTCGGGGCAGCGTGGTCGACATCTTTCCGGCCGATCGACAGTGCCCGGTACGCCTGGAATTCGCCAACGGGCGGATCACCAGCATCCGCACCTATGACGCGGTCACGCAGTTGAGCTTGGATGAAATCGACGCAGTGACAATCGGCCGGGCGAGCGAACCACCACTGGGCGAGGGCGTACCGATCACCGCGCATCTGCCGGATGCAGCGATCCATCTGGATCCCGGTGTCGACAAACGCCGGAAGCGCTTCCTGTCACTGGCAGCGGATGGCCGCTCCGGGCGGCGATCAGCAGCCGAACTGGTGCCCGAGGCAGAGTGGGCGAAAGCATTGGGCGACCGGGCAGTGACGCTGCACGTGGCGACGGAAACGACGCCCCGCTTCGTAGAGCGGCGCGATCCCCTGCGGGCATTTCGCCGCTTCGCGCGGGCGGCGATGGGCGAAGGACGGCTGGCGATCGCCGGATCGGCGCGCGACCTTCGTTTCCTTTCGGCGCGGATCGGTTTGCCGACGCGGAGCTTCGGGTCGCTGGCGGAGGCGATGCGGGGCGAGGCGGACGAGGTGGCGTTGCTGTGTGCGCCGGTGGAGCGTGGCTTCAGGCGTGACGGCGTGAGCGTGGTTGCGGCGGCCGATCTGCTGGGGAGCAGGGCGCGGGTGGATGACGTGGCACTGTCTGCCGCGGCGTTCGAGGGAGGCGTCGACCTGCGCGTCGGCGATCTGGTCGTGCATGAGGATCACGGCATCGGCGCCGTGGCGGGAATCGAAGCGTTGGATGCGGCAGCAGGTGCCGGCGACGCGATCGTACTGGAATATGCCAAGGGCGCGCGGCGGCTGGTGCCCGTGGCCGAGGCGGGACGCATCTGGCGCTACGGCGCGGATGCCGAGGCGGTGACCTATGACACGCTGGACGGCGCAAGCTGGATCAAGCGCCGCGCCGGGATCGATGCCGCCATCGCGGAGAGCGCACGCGCATTGCAGGCGCTGGCCGCCGAGCGCGACGCACGGACGGCCGACCCGATCGTGGCGGATACCGCAAAATACGAGACGTTCGCCGCCACCTTTCCCTTCACCGAAACGCCGGACCAGACACGCGCCATCGCTGCGGTGCGCGCCGATCTGGCCAGCGGACGGCCGATGGACCGACTGGTCGTCGGCGATGTCGGCTATGGCAAGACCGAGGTTGCATTACGCGCGGCAGCGATCGTGGCGCTGGCCGGACGGCAGGTGGCGATCGTTGCGCCGACCACGGTATTGGTGCGCCAGCATCTCGACACTTTCCGCAAGCGGTTCGAGGGAACGGGGCTGGAGGTTGCCGGGCTGTCGCGGCTATCCAGCCCGGCGGAGCGCAAGCGGGTGATGGCAGGGCTGGCCGATGGATCGATCGCGGTCGTGGTCGGCACCAGCGCGGTGACCGGCAAGGGCGTGACGTTCCACGACCTGGCGCTGGTCGTGATCGACGAGGAACAGCGGTTCGGCACGCGCGCCAAGGCGGCCTTGCGTGATCTGGGTGCAGGCCATGTGCTGACGCTAAGCGCGACGCCGATCCCGCGCACGCTGCAATCGGCGATGGTGGGATTGCAGGCGCTGTCGGTGATCGCCACGCCCCCGGCACGGCGCCAGCCCATCCGCACCACCGTCGACACGTTCGATGACGAGGCGGTGCGCAAGGCGCTGAAACGTGAGCGGGCGCGCGGCGGCCAGAGCTTCGTGGTGGTGCCGCGGATCGAGGATATCGCGCCGCTGGCCGAGAAGCTGGGCAGGCTGGTGCCGGAGCTGGGCGTGGTGCAGGCACATGGCAAGATGGACGCCATCGACCTGGACGATGCAATGTCCGGCTTTGCCGCGGGGGATGGCGACATCCTGCTGGCGACGAACATCATTGAGGCGGGGCTGGACGTGCCGCGCGCCAACACGATGATCGTGCATCATGCGGACCGGTTCGGCCTGTCGCAACTGCACCAGTTGCGCGGCCGGGTGGGGCGCGGGGGGCGGCGCGGGCAGATCATGCTGCTGACCGCGCCGGGTGCGGAG
>NZ_CAMLAC010000238.1 GCF_946477935.1 uncultured Sphingomonas sp.
GAGGTGGGTGGGCCGGGAACGCTTGCCCAGTCGATCGAAGCGGTGCGGGTCGGGGGGCATATCTCGCTGATCGGCGTACTGACCGGTGCGGGCGGGGAGGTGCCGACGGCAGCGCTGATGGCACGGCAGGCACGGCTGCAAGGATTGATCGTCGGCAGCAGGCGCGAACAGCAGGATTTCGTTCGTGCGCTCGATGCCGCCACGATCCGCCCGGTCATCGACCGGCGTTTCGCGCTGGAGGCGCTGGCCGATGCATTTCGCTTCGAGATGAGTGGAGGGCATTTCGGCAAGATCGGCATTGAATGGTGATCCGGCCGCCGGGTGGGGGTGGCCGTGGCCGCCCCCGTTCGGCCAAGCATCCGCCGTCTTCGACGTTTCGCAGCAGCCATCAACTATTTGCCTGAGTAAAATACCAAAGCAAATCCAAGTATAACCCTTTAATAGCCTTCACCCATCTGAACAAAAATATAGCGAAAACCGAATCTTATCTCTTGATGGCCGGATGCCTTCGCGGATATGATAGCGATCACAAAGCCGGCATCTGATCGGCGGGAGGATTGAGCCATACAATAAGGGCTCACTATCAGGAGGGGTATGTATGAAGGCCAGTGGTCTCGCCTCGACGCTTGCGCGTTCGGCTTCCGTTGTAGCGGTCGCCACCTGTCTCACATTGGCGAATGCGGCGTTCGCGCAAACGCAAACGCAGACCGGGGCGGAGGCCACGAATGCGCAGCCGACCACGTCGCCCGGTACGACGGCCGATCCGGCTGTGGCGGCGGGCCAGTTGACGACACCGCAAACGGCGCCCGCATCCGAAAGCGCGACCACCGAGGGCGTCAGCGACGAGATCGTGGTGACCGGCATTCGCGCCAGTCTGGAGCGGTCGATCGCGATCAAGCGCAACTCCACCGGCATTGTCGATGCGATCTCGGCCGAGGACATCGGCAAGTTCCCGGACACCAACCTGGCCGAGTCGCTCCAGCGCATCACCGGCGTTTCAATCAACCGGACAAACGGCGAAGGCGCGCTCGTGACGGTGCGTGGCTTCGGGCCGAGCTATAATCTGGTGACATTGAACGGGCGCCAGTTGGCGACCGCGAACGTATCGGTGGTCGGCGGCGACCAGAACGCCGATACGGCGCAAGGGTCCAGTCGCTCCTTCGACTTCTCCAATCTGGCGTCCGAAGGCGTGCGGACGCTGGAGGTATACAAGACGGGGCGGGCCGCGATCCCCACCGGCGGTATCGGTGCGACGATCAACGTCGTCACGCGGCGGCCGCTGGACGGCAAAGGCGGCCTGACCGGCAGCGTCGGCGCCAAGGCGCTGTACGATACGAGCACGAACGGCTGTCTGGACTGCGGATCGAAGGTCACGCCTGAACTGTCCGGTGTGCTGAACTGGGCCGATCCGACGGACCGTTTCGGCGTCTCGCTGTTCGGCAGCTACCAGAAGCGCAATTTCACCTCGATCAGCGCGACCTCGAACGACTGGAACATCATCCCCTACAGCACTTTCCTGTCGGGCGGGTTCGTGCGGTCGGACGGCAGCACGGTAATCACCGGCGCGCCGACCGATCCCAACCAACTGGTCGGCGTTCCCAACGACAGCCGCTACCACTATGCCGAGGGCAGCCGCGAGCGCATCAACGGGCAGGCGGTGTTGCAGTTCAAGCCGATCGAAACGGTGACGCTGACCGCCGATGCGCTGTTCGCGCAGAACCGTCAGGAGGAGATACGGTCCGACCTGTCGAACTGGTTCAGCCGGCCGTTCGACGAGGTACGGTTCGACGGCAACCCGACGGTCGCGACGGCCACCTATCTGCACGAGACGATCAACGGCGCGAAGGACGAAGGCTTTGAAGCGCAGAACCGTGCGCAGAAGAGCCGCGTCCAGGATTACGGCCTGAACATGCGCTGGGACATCGCCGACAACTTCTCCCTCAACATCGACGGACATTACAGCAAGGCGTCGAGCAACCCCAACAATCCCAACGGTGCCAGCTCGACCCTTGTCGGCATGGGCGCGAACGTGGTCACCGCGCATTCGGTGGATTACAGCGGTGAGATTCCGAAACAGGACATCACGCTGAACGGCCCATTGACCGTGGCGCAGGTCGGATCGCAGATCGGCCGCACCTTTGCATCGTCGCAGGAACAGCGGGTCAAGGAAATCCGGGCCGACTTCGGTTGGGATCTGGGCGGCGGCAGCCGGGTCGATTTCGGCGGCAACTTCCGCAACACGGTGATGGACCAGACGCGGGTCGCCACCCAGCAGACGCTGGGCGACTGGGGGATCACCAATCCCGGCGATGTCGAGCGGCTGGCGCCCGGCGCGCTGCAAAGCTTCTGCCTGATCTGCAAGTTCCGGAAGTTCGATCCGGGCAATGATCCGGAATCGCAGATCGCGTTCCGCGGTAACGCGTCCGACATCTATTCCATCCTGTCGCCCTATTATGCCGGCCTGGGGGCCGCAAACGCGGTCGGGATCACCACCAACGAGGACAATCGCGTCCGGGAGAAGATCTGGTCCGCCTATGCGCAGGTCACCTGGAAGGGAGAGATCGGGAACGCACCGGCGACGCTGGTCGGCGGTTTGCGGTACGAGAAGACCAAATCGCGTTCGATCTCTCTGGTGGCGGTGCCCGCTGGGATCAACTGGGTATCCGACAACGACTTCACCGTCGTGATCTCGAACCAGAGCAGCTATCTGCGCGATCGTGGCAGCTACGACAATTTCCTACCGTCGATCGATTTCCAGGTGGAGTTGCAGCAGAACCTGATCGGACGCGTATCATACAGCAAGACGATCGCCCGTCCGGAATATGGCAACCTGTTCACCTCCACCAGCGTGAACGGGCCACCCCGGCCGATCGCCAATGGAGGCATCGCGACCGCGTCGACCGGCAACGCCCAACTGGTGCCGCTGGAGTCGGACAATTTCGATGCGTCGATCGAATGGTACTACAAGCCTGACAGCTACGTCTCGCTGGGGTTGTTCGACAAGCGTGTCCGCAACTTCATCGGCAACGGGCAGTTCACCTCCGACCTGTTCGGGCTGCGCGACCCCAGTTCCGGGGCGGCCGGCACGCGATCCGGCCAGGCACGCGCGGCGCTGCAGGCGCTGGGTGCAGACCAGAGCGACGTGAACCTGTTCGCGCTGACTGCGCTGCTCGACCAGACCGGATCGATCGAAGCGGCAACGGCGCAGTTCCAGGCCAACTACAACACGAGCACGCGCTCGCTGAACGACGATTTCGTCAAGCAGATCAACAGTGCGCGTGACGTGATCGCCAACGGGACCGACGTGCTGTACCAGTTCCAGGTGACGCAGCCGGTCAACAACCGGGATGCTGAGATCTACGGACTGGAAGTCGCCGGTCAGCATTTCTTCGGATCGACGGGGTTCGGTATCGGGGCGGCCTATACGCTGGTGCGCGGCGATGTCGGGTTCAACATCGGCGCCAGTCCGTCGGAGGATCAGTTCGCGCTGCTCGGCCTGTCGGATACGTTCAACGCCACGCTGATCTACGACAAATATGGGCTGTCGGCGCGCGTGGCCTATAACTGGCGCGACAAGTTCCTGTCGGGGATCAACCGTCAGGGATCGCGCAATCCGGAGTTCACGAAACCCTTCGGCCAGTTGGACGTCAACATCAGCTATGACATCACACCCAATTTCGCGGTGTCTTTCGAGGGGATCAACCTGACCGAATCGAAGCTGCGCACCTATGCGCGTGACGAAAGCCAGCTTTGGTTCGGGCAGGAACTGCGTCGCCGTTTCCTGCTGGGTGGCCGCTTCCGCTTCTGATCGGGGATTGTACCCGGTGGCGCTCGTCCGCATGATAGGGGCGGGCGCCGAGTGGCTTATAAGGTTCGATCGTGACGAACATCGTGCTTCTCAACAATGTCGATCATCACGATCTGACGGTCCTCACCGGTCACGGGGCTGAGTATGGCGATGCGGTAAACCAGACGCTGATCTTTCCGACCGAGTGGGAGGAGGCGCAACGCGATTATCCGATCCTGTTTCGCCGGTCGGACGATGGTCGCTTCCATTCCGTTGCGTTGCTCGGGTTCGACCGCGACGAAAATCTGTTCCTGGAGGATGGCGCGTGGCGGGCGCGCCATGTCCCGGCGCTGCACCAGCGCGGGCCCTTCTCGATCGGCGTGCAGCGCGACGAGGACGGCAATATGGGCGAGCCGATGATCCATGTCGATCTGGATCATGTGCGGGTCGGTCGAGGCGGCCAGGGCAGTCCGGTCTTCCTGCCGCAAGGGGGCAACAGTCCGTATCTGGAGGCGATCGCGGAGGTCTTGCGGCGTATCCATGCGGGATCGCAGGCGAACGATGCGCTGTTTGCCGCCCTGACTGGCGAGGGATTGATCAAGCCGGTGACGATCGAGATCGCACTGGACGACAACAAGCGGTACGTGCTGGATGACTTTCACGCGATCGGTGCAGAGCGTATGGCCTTCCTCGACGGTGATGCTTTGGCACGTCTCCATGCGCGGGGGTATCTGCAACCTGCGATCTGGGCATTGTCGTCGCTCGGTAACGTGCCGCATCTGATCGACCGCAAGAACCGGCGGCTGGCAGGCGCCTGATGGACCTGACCGCGCTTCCCTCCGTCCGCGTTATCGAGGGCGTGCGGCATGACGCGGCGGATTTTTCGGCGCTGATCGACGACGGCGTGCCGACCGTGTTGAAGGGGGCGGCTGCCGATCTGCCGCTGGTCGCGGTCGGGCGGAAGGGTATGGATGCGGCGATGGCGTATCTGGCGCGGTTCGATGCGGGGCGGCCGGTGGTGGGCTTCATCGGCGAACCGGCGAGCGACGGACGCTTCTTCTACAACGATGCCCTGACGGGAATGAACTTTTCCGCCGGGCGTGCGCCACTGGCGGACTATCTGGCACGTATCCGCGACGGCACAGATGCGGTGTATCTGGGTTCGACCGACCTGGACCTGTACTTTCCTGGCTTGCGGGGGGAGAACCCAGTGGTGCTGGAGGGCGCCCTGCCGGGGGGGAGCCGGCCGCTGGCAAGCATCTGGATCGGCAATCGTACCGTCGCCGCGACGCATTGGGACATGTCGAACAACATCGCGTGCCCTCTGGTGGGGCGGCGCCGGTTCCTGCTTTTCCCGCCCGACCAGATTGCCAACCTTTATCCGGGGCCGCTGGAGCCCACGCCCGGCGGTCAGGTGGTGAGTATGGTCGATCCGCGCGCGCCCGATCTGGTGCGCTATCCCGGATACCGCAACGCTCTGGGCAAAGCGGTGGTGGCCGAACTCGAACCGGGCGATGTGCTCGTCTATCCGGCGCTGTGG
Source organism: uncultured Sphingomonas sp. (assembly GCF_946477935.1). GTDB lineage: Bacteria > Pseudomonadota > Alphaproteobacteria > Sphingomonadales > Sphingomonadaceae > Sphingomonas. Next base: position 5,328 of record NZ_CAMLAC010000238.1, read on the forward strand.
TGGCATCAGGTGGAGGCGCTCGACGGCTTCAACGTGATGATCAACCATTGGTGGAACGACACGCCTGCGTTCGTCGATACGCCGATGACAACATTGCTGCATGGATTGCTGAGCCTGCGGAGCCGTCCGGACAGCGAAAAGCAGAGTTGGCGCGCCTTGTTCGACTATTATCTTTTCGGTCCGGCGGGGCAGGGGGCGGGGCA
>NZ_CAMLAC010000239.1 GCF_946477935.1 uncultured Sphingomonas sp.
CCCCCAGCCCCTCCCCTGAAGGGGAGGGGCTTTTCGGGTATCAGGCCAGGGTGCGGACGTTGGGTTCGCGGTCCCAGTAGCGTTTTTTGGCGGCGTTTATGAAGGCGTCCAGCGCGACCACGCCTTCGTCGGGTTCTACGCCGGCCTTGTCGAGCAAGGGTTGCGAGGCGGCGTTGCGGCCGATCGCCTTCAGGTGGCCGAAGGCATCCATGACGAACTGCACGGCGGCGCCTTCCTTGACCAGCTTGGCGCAGGCGTCTTCGCTCAGGATTACCGCGATCGCATCGACGGTGACGGAGGGCTGGCCGAACAGTTGCGCATCGGCCTTGACCTTCGACCCGTCGGAGAGCGGCACGGCGCCGACCTTGGGGGCGATCAGCATCGGGGTGCCGCCGGCATCCTCGACACCGGACTTCACCGCTTTGAACTCGGCCGCATCGGTGCCGTCGGCGATCAGGATGCCGACGGTGCGGCCCTTCAGCGTATGCTTTTCCAGCGGACCGCGGATGATGCGCAGCGCAGGAGAGACATCCATGTCGATCACCGGGGCGGCGGTGGGCGATGCTTCGGGCAGGTCCATGGCGAGGCCATCGGCGACGCGGGTCGCCAGCGCCTCATCGACGTTGCGCAGATTCGCCATCATCTGGATGCGGACATGTTCCAGCGACACCTTGGACAGCTCGAACACGATCGCGGAGGCGAGATGGGCCTGCTCGGCCGGGTCGAGCGAGCGGAAGAACAGGCGCGCCTGGCTGTAATGATCGGCGAAGCTTTCGGGGCGGATACGCAGCTTGGCGCCCTCTTCCTCCGACGGGTAGGTCTTGAAGCCAGCGGGGTCTTCGCGCGGGCCGCCGGGTTCGCCCGCCAGATGCAGGCTGTTGGGCTCGTAATTGGCGCGGCCCTTGAACACCTGCATCTGCATGTGGCCATCGCGCTGGAGGTTGGCGAAGGGGTGATCGCCGGGAACGTTCTTCGGCTGGTTGACCGGGATCTGGGTGAAATTGACCCCGCCGAGACGCGATAGCTGCGTGTCGAGATAGGAAAAGAGCCGGCCCTGGAGCAGCGGATCGTTGGTGAAGTCGATGCCCGGCACGACGTTGCTGGGGCAATAGGCGACCTGCTCGGTCTCCGCGAAGAAATTGTCGGGATAACGGTCGAGCACCATGCGGCCGACGATCTTCACCGGGAGGATTTCCTCCGGAATGATCTTGGTCGAATCGAGCACGTCATAGGGCTGCGCGTTGGCGAATTCCTCGTCGAAGAGCTGCACGCCCAGCTCCCATTCGGGGAAGTCGCCGCGGCCGATCCGCTCGAACAGGTCGCGGCGCTGGAAATCGGGATCGGCGCCGGCGATCTTCACCGTCTCGTCCCAGACGGTCGATTGCAGGCCCGCCTTGGGCTTCCAGTGGAACTTCACAAAGGTCGACTGGCCCGCCTTGTTGACGAAGCGGAAGGTGTGGATGCCAAAGCCCTCCATCGTCGCGAAGCTGCGCGGCAGGGTGCGGTCCGACATCGCCCACATGATCATGTGGGTCGATTCGGGCATCAGCGAGATGAAGTCCCAGAAGGTGTCGTGCGCGGTCGCGGCCTGCGGATAGCCGCGATCCGCCTCCATCTTGGCGGCGTGGATCAGGTCGGGGAACTTGATCGCGTCCTGGATGAAGAAGACCGGGATGTTGTTGCCGACGAGATCCCAGTTGCCCTGCTTGGTGTAGAATTTCACCGCGAAGCCGCGCACGTCGCGCGGGGTATCTACCGAGCCGGCGCCGCCCGCGACCGTGGAGAAGCGGGTGAAGACCGGCACGCGCTCGCCGGGGCGCTGGAAGAGGTCGGCGGTGGTGATGTTGGAGAGCGATTCGGTCAGCTCGAAATAGCCGTGCGCGCCGGTGCCGCGGGCGTGGACGATCCGCTCCGGAATACGTTCGTGATCGAAATGGTTGATCTTCTCGCGGTAGACATGGTCCTCGAGGAGCACGGGACCGCGCGGGCCAGCCTTGAGCTGGTTCTGATTGTCGGCGATCGCGACGCCCTGGTTTGTCGTGAGGACCGGATGATCGGCGTCGGTGCGCTGATGCGTCTCGCCGCCGTTGCCGGCGTTCAGGGCGTCATGATCCATGATATTGCTCCAGGTAAGGCTTTGCCTCGCTCAACGAGCGGGGTGCCGAATGGAGCCTGTTGCGAATCGATTGCTTTTGGGGTGACGCTCGGGGTGTCGCACTGCTGGGTGGCCCCTCTCCCCGAAGGGGAGAGGGAGTAGGTGGGGTCAGCCGTCGCTGACGCGTTCGATGTCGGCGCCGACGGCGGAGAGTTTTTCCTCCAGGCGCTCGTAACCGCGGTCGAGGTGATAGACGCGGGCGACGGAGGTTTCGCCCTCCGCAGCGAGGCCGGCGATGATGAGGCTCATCGAGGCGCGCAGGTCGGTCGCCATGACGGGGGCGCCGACCAGCGGCTCGCCGCCCTTCACCATTGCGGTGCGGCCGTGGACCTGCACGTTGGCGCCCATGCGGGCGAGTTCGGGGACGTGCATGTAGCGGTTTTCGAAGATCGTTTCGGTCAGCACGCTGGTCCCCTCCGCCTTCAGCAGCATCGCCATGAACTGCGCCTGCATGTCGGTGGCGAAGCCGGGGAAGGGGGCGGTGGAGAGGGTCAGCGGCTTCAACGGGCCATCGGCGTTGATGCGGATCGCGCCGGGCTTTTCCTCGACCGTCACGCCGGCTTCGCGCAGCGCGGCGAGGGTCGCCTCCATATCGGGGGCGTGCGCGCCGACCAGTTCGATGTCGCCGCCGGTGATCGCCGCGGCACAGGCATAGGAGCCCGCCTCGATCCGGTCGGGCATGACGGAATAGGTCGCGCCGTGCAGACGATCGACACCCTCGATCGTCAGCGTCTCGGTACCGATACCGTCGATCCTGGCGCCCATCGCGACGAGGAGGTTGCACAGGTCGACAATCTCGGGCTCACGCGCGGCGTTGCCGATCACGCTGGTGCCGGCCGCAGTGGCGGCGGCCATCAGCACGTTTTCGGTCGCGCCGACCGAGACGACGGGGAAGGTGTAGCGGCCACCGGAGAGCCGGCCACCGGGCGCGGACGCCTCGACATAGCCGGCGGTCAGCTCGATCTGCGCGCCGATCGCCTCCAGCGCCTTCAGGTGAAGGTCGATCGGGCGATTGCCGATCGCGCAGCCGCCGGGCAGCGACACGCGCGCGACGCCGGCGCGCGCCAGGATGGGACCAAGGACAAGGATGGAGGCGCGCATCTTGCGCACGATGTCATACGGCGCCTCGGTCGAGGTCAGGCGGCCGGCGCGGATCGTCATGACCCGGCCGAACTCGTCAGGACGCGTGCCCTCGATCGACGTCGATGCCCCCAACTGATTGAGAAGGTGGCCGAACCCGTCGACATCGGCCAGGCGCGGCAGGTTGCGCAGCGTCAGCGGCTCGTCGGTCAGCAGCGCGCAGGGGAGAAGCGTGAGTGCGGCGTTCTTGGCACCGGAGATCGGGAGGCGCCCGGCGAGCCGCTGCCCGCCGCGAATGAGAATGCGATCCATCCCCCGTCCCTAGCGCAAGCAAGGACGAAGCGCCAAGGCTCCTGTCCCTCTTGATCGATATCAATGCAGGCAAATCCCTTCCTTGGCTAAGGCTCGGAGCCGATTGGGGGAATAGGAATAGTGCCACGCAGCGGCCTCGCCGATCGCTTCCACCGACTGGTCGAATTGACCCCGGGTGAACGCAACACTTTGATCCAGTTGGAAGAGCGGACGCGCACCGTATCACGGGGCGCGGTGTTGCTGCGCGAACATGACCGGATGGACGAGCTGTTCGTCGTGCGCGAAGGCATGATGATGGCGTACGTCCTGCTGGACGATGGCAGCCGGCAGATCGTGCGATTCCTGTTCCCGGGCGATATCTTCGCCTTGTCGGCGCTGGTCTATCGCGGATCACCGGACACGGTGGTGGCCTTGTCGACGGCGGTGCTGTCGGTGATCGACCGGCCGGCGATCGCGCGACTGTCGGAGGAGCATCCGCGATTACTCTGCCTGCTGCTGGTGCTGAACCAAATCGAGCGGGTGGCGGCGACGGACCGGATGGCGGGGCTGGGGCGGACATCGGCGCGGGCGCGTGTCGCGACGTTGCTGCTCGACCTGCGCAACCGGATGCGGCACGCCGACATGGATATCGACGCGATCTTCCCCCTGCGCCTGACGCAAGAAGAGATTGGCGATGCGACGGGGCTGACCGCGGTACACGTCAACCGGATGCTGCGGCAGTTGGAGGAAGACGGGATGATCGCGCGCGAATCAGGGCGCGTCGTGATCCGCGACGAGGCCGCGCTGGCGCGCGAGACCAATTATGTCGACCGGTACAACAAGCTGGACCTGGGATGGCTGCCGCCGGGGCGGTAGGTGACCGGCCCTAGACCCTTCGGAACAGGGGGGTCAGGCCTTTTCCAGCGTGCATTGCAGGGGGTGCTGGTTGGCGCGGGCGAAGTCGATCACCTGGCCGACCTTGGTTTCCGCCACCTCGTAGGAAAAGACACCGCACACACCCACGCCGCGCTGATGGACGTGGAGCATGACGCGGGTCGCCTCCTCCATGTTCATCCGGAAGAAGCGCTGGAGACACAGCACGACGAATTCCATCGGCGTGTAGTCGTCGTTGAGCATCAGGACGCGGTAGGGCGTCGGCTGTTTGGTGCGGGTACGCGTGCGCGTGGCGACGCCGAGACCCGAGCCGCCCCCGGAGCCGCCATTGCCGTCGTCGTCGGTGCCGTCGCCATCTCGGCGATCAGCCATGGTTGTTGTAAGCCGCTGCATGACAGGATTGAAAATATGGCATGCGCGGGGGCCGGCACAAGGGGCTGAACCGGCGGATGCGGCGATTCATCCGGCAGCGGCCGCATTTCGCGCTGGCGTGGATCAAAGAAAAGGGCGGCCGTCCGGTTGGACGACCGCCCCATTGCCCAAGGCCCCGTGCCTGAAGCCCGGCGCCCGAGCGGTGCGCGTCAGGCGCTGATCTTCATCTTTTCGGCGGCGACCGCGAAGCGGTTGCTGAGCGGCTGGGCGATCTCGCCGGCCAGCTTCAGCATCGTCTCGGTCGACTTCGACGTTTCGGCGACCAGCGTGTCGAAGCTGGTGCGGGCATAATCCGACTGCAGCTTCATGAACTCGGTCGGCGACTTGGCGCTGGCCAGCGTCTTCCACGCCTGGGTCGTGCTCTCGAAGCTGCGCTTGGCATAGTCGGCGGCACCCTGGCCGAGATGCTCGAAGCCGCGTGCCGCGATGCGCGACGATTCGACCAGCGCTTCCAGATTGTCCTTGTTGAACGCGGCCGCGTCCTCAAGCATGCGGGCGCTCTTGTCCATCGCCGCCTGGGTACGGGTCGAGGCCTCACCGAACATGGCCTGGGTCTTCGTCGTGGCGTTTTCGATCGTCGCTTCCATCACGTCTTCCTTGGCTTCGATTTCCGCCGGAACCGCGGCGGTCGGGGGAGTCGGTTGGTCCGGCTC
>NZ_CAMLAC010000240.1 GCF_946477935.1 uncultured Sphingomonas sp.
CGCCTGTCCTACCGCGCGGGGCGGATGGGCCAGCGGCGCTATGCCGATCCGTCCAGCCCGCTTGCCGGCCTGATCTGAATCAAGCCGTCACGGAACCGTATCGAGGGCGATCCGTTTTCCTGTCACAAGTTTCGCGGCGCCATTCCGGTGCCGCCACATAATGGAGGCAGGAATGGGCGAGCTGACCGACAAGATCAAGGGCAACATCAACGAAGCCGTCGGCAAGGTCAAGGAAGCGATCGGCGACCACCAGAACAACCCGGAACTGAAGGCCGAGGGCCAGGGCCAGCAGGTCGAAGGTAAGGGCGAGCAGTTCAAGGGCAAGGTCAAGGGCGCGCTTGGCGACGACATCTGACCTGGATCTGATCCACAGGTCTTGAACAGTTGGTGAGGCGGCCGTCCCGGATATGCCGGGGCGGCTGTTTTCTTATGCGCGAAAACAAGCGAGGTGGGCGGGATCGCGCCGCCACCCAATGCCAGCCACCGGACAGGCCGATGTTAACCATTGCATGATACCGGGTGGGACCATGAATATGTCCCACAACTTCGACCGGGCTCGGGCCTGTGTCGCCTGCCGATCCAGTGACACGCATGACTTTGCGCTGTCGATGGCGTTTCAGCCGATCGTGGACATGCGCGATGGGCGGGTGTGGGCCTATGAGGCGCTGGTCCGGGGTCGCGATGGCGAGGGCGCGGGCGAAGTGCTGGGGCGGGTAACCGATGCGAACCGCTACGCCTTCGATCAGCAATGCCGGGTGGCGGCAATCGAGCGGTCGGTGGCCGCAGGCCTACTGGCGGATGGCGCGAGGCTGTCGATCAATTTTCTGCCCAATGCGGTCTATTCGCCCAAGGCGTGCATCCAGTTGACCCTGAAGACCGCGGCGGCGAACCACCTGCCGATCGACCGGCTGATGTTCGAATTCACCGAGACGGAGCGCATGGCCGATGCCGCGCATGTGCAGGACATCATCGATACCTATCAGGCGATGGGCTTCGTAACCGCGCTGGACGATTTCGGTGCGGGGCATGCCGGGCTGGGCTTGCTCGCCCGCTTCCGGCCAGATTTCATCAAGCTGGACATGGAGTTGCTGCGCGGCATCGACGGCAGCGCGACGCGGCGGATGATCGTGGAGGCGATGGTGGGGCTTTGCGCCAAGCTGGGCGTGACGGTGATCGCCGAGGGCATCGAAACCCGCGGCGAGCTGGATGCGGTGCGCTCGCTGGGGATCGATCTGGTGCAGGGCTATCTGCTGGCGCGGCCGGCGTTCGAGGCGTTGCCGGCCGTCACCTGGCCGGTCGACGCCTGATCAGGCGCGACGAATGGTGGCCAGCGTGGCGGCGGGGGTGATCGTCTCCACGTCGGTCTTGCAATGAAGCAGGCGGACGCCCCGCTCCCGTTGTGCACGGGCCAGCGCGGGGGCAAAATCCTCCGTCCGCTCCACTGTTTCCGCCCAGCAGCCATAGGCACGGGCAAGCGCGGCGAAATCCGGATTGGCCAGGCGCGTGGCCGCAACCCGGCCGGGATATTCGCGCTCTTGATGCATGCGGATCGTGCCATAGGCGCCGTTGTCGACGACGATGACCAGCATCCGTGCATCGTGCTGGACCGCGGTGGCGAGTTCCTGCCCGTTCATCAGAAAGCAGCCGTCGCCGGCAAGAGCCACCACCATGCGATCGGGGTGACGCAAGGACGCTGCGACGGCAGCGGGCACGCCATAGCCCATCGCGCCGGCGGTGGGGGCGAGTTGCGTGCCGGGGCCGCCATAGGGCCAGTAGCGATGCCACCAGCCGGAATAGTTGCCGGCGCCGTTGCAGATGATCGCATCGGCCGGCAGCGCATCGCGCATGGCGGCGACGCAGGGGCCGAGATCCATGGTGACACCGTCGCGCGGGGCCGGCGTGGACCAGCGACGCCATTCGGCATGCGCCTCTGCGGCGGCGGGCGAGGGCGTGTTCGGCGGCTCGGCCGCGGCGAGCGCGTCGGCAAACTCCCACATGCCCGCGCAAATCGCGATATCGGCGCGGTAGGCGCTGTTCAGCTCGACCGGATCGGGATGGACATGGATCAGCGTCTGGCCGGGATGATCGGGGGTGACGAGGCTGTAGCCGTCAGTGGTCGCCTCTCCGAGCCGGGGGCCGACGACGAGAAGCAGGTCGGCAGCGCGGACACGTTCGACCAGACGGGGGTTCGGTCCGTAGCCGAGATTGCCGGCCCAGACGGGATGCGTGTTGCCGATCGCGTCCTGCCGACGGAACGCGGAAGCCACGGGCAGACCCCAGGAGCGGGCGAACCCCCCAAAGGCTGCACTGGCCGCACGATCCCAACCCGCGCCGCCGACGATGGCAAGCGGATTGCGGGCAGCGCGCAGGCGATCCAGCACGGGGGCGACGGAGGGTGGAAACTGGTCACAACGCTCCACGCGCGGCCGGTCAACGGCGTCGACCATGTCGCACAGCATGTCTTCGGGCAGGGCGAGGACCACCGGGCCGGGGCGGCCGTTCATCGCGGTCGCATAGGCACGCGCGACATATTCCGGGATGCGGCGCGCGTCGTCGATGCGCGCGGCCCATTTGGCGACGGGCGCGAACATCGCCTGAAAGTCGATCTCTTGAAACGCCTCGCGGTCGCGGGTGCCGCGATCGACATCGCCGATGAACAGGATCATCGGTTGTGAATCCTGCCGCGCGACATGGACGCCGATCGATGCGTTGGTAGCACCCGGCCCGCGGGTGACGAAGGCGATGCCCGGCCGGCCGGTGAGCGTACCATCAGCGCAGGCCATGAAGGTCACGCCGCCCTCCTGCCGGCAGGTGACGAGATCGATCGTGGGTGTGTCGTGCAGCGCGTCCAGCACGGCGAGAAAGCTCTCGCCCGGCACCGTAAAGATGCGGTCGCATCCTTGCGCCAGAAGCGAGTCGACAAGGATGCGGCCACCGGTACGTTGCGTCATGACGGACAGCGTAGCGTGGGAAACGCGGTGCTGCCAAGCGACAGGACCAGGCGACGGGTTGACCCGGATTAGGCCCGCCGCCTAACGCGGACACAAACGAGAGGGACCAGCATGCGCAAACTCTATCCCGATGCGGCCGCCGCGCTCGACGGATTGCTGTTCGACGGCATGACGATCTGCGCGGGCGGGTTCGGCCTGTGCGGCATTCCGGAACGGCTGATCGACGCCATCCAGGCGGCGGGCACGACCGGGCTGACCATCGCCAGCAACAATGCAGGCATCGATGGCGAGGGGCTGGGCAAGCTGCTGCGCACACGCCAGGTCAAGAAGATGATCTCCAGCTATGTCGGCGAGAACAAGGAGTTCGAGCGGCAGTATCTTTCGGGCGAATTGGAGGTGGAATTCTGTCCGCAGGGCACGCTGGCCGAGCGCTGCCGGGCGGGGGGCGCGGGCATCCCCGGCTTCTACACCAAGACGGGCGTCGGCACGCTGGTGGCCGAGGGCAAGGACGTGAAAAGCTTCGACGGCGAGGATTACATCCTGGAGCGCGGCATTCGCGCCGACCTGTCGATCATCAAGGGATGGAAGGCGGACGAGGCAGGCAACCTGATCTTCCGGAAGACCGCGCGCAACTTCAACCAGCCGATGGCGACCGCGGGCAAGATCTGTGTCGCCGAGGTGGAGGAAGTGGTGCCGGTGGGGACGCTGGACCCGGACCAGGTGCATCTGCCGGGCATCTATGTGAAGCGGATGATCGTCGGCAGCCCGTACGACAAGAAGATCGAGTTCCGCACGGTGCGCGAGCGGCCAGCGGCGTGAGGCGCCTGAGCGTTACGTGTGCGACCATGGCGGCGATCCTGCTTGCCGGGTGTGCGTCCAGGCGTGCCGAGCCGGTGGTGGCGATGCCCAGGCCCGGACAGACCTATCAGGCAAATGGGCAGACGGTGACGATCACCGGCATGACCGCGCTGCCTTCGCCGGGCGGTCCGGTTGTGGTGGCATCGGCGGGCGCGCCGGCGCAGTTCCAGTATCTCTACGGCTCGGGCGAGGGCGCCGCGATCAGCGTGCAGGCGTGGAACGATCTGGTCCGCTACGTCCGCGATACGGTAAAGGCCCGGCCGGCGGACAGCGTGGTGCTGGCGCCGGGCGCGACGCTGGCGGCACCGCGCTATGTCGGCTGCGGGGCCAAGCCCTATGCCGCGGTGTTCGATGTCGACGAAACGGTGCTGCTGAACCTGGGCTTCGAATATGACGCGGTGGGCGGCCGTGCGTTCGACCAGAAGCGCTGGGATGCGTGGGAGCGGACGGGCGTGACCCAGGTGGCGGCGGTGCCGGGTGCGAAGATGGGGCTGGACGCACTGCGTGCGATGGGTGTGACGGTGGTGTTCAACACCAATCGTGCCGTGGGCAATGCCGCGCAGACGAAGGCGGCGATCGAGGGCGTGGGGCTGGGACCGGCGCGGCATGGCGAGACGCTGTTCCTGGCGGGTGACGATGCCGGTGGGTCGAAGAAGGATGGGCGCCGCGCGACCATTGCCGCACGCTACTGCGTGATCGCAATGGGCGGCGACCAGCTCACCGACTTTTCCGACTTGTTCAACGCCGGGCTTACCCCCACGCAGCGCCGTGCGGCGGTGATGGCGGCGCCAATCGCGGGACGCTGGGGCGCCGGATGGTTCGTGTTGCCCAACCCCGTCTATGGCTCAGCCCTGAAGGGCGGCGTCGACGATATCTTTCCGCCAGCGGTTCGCTGGACACCCGCAGGGGAGCAATGACATGGCATGGGATCGCAACCAGATGGCCGCACGCGCGGCCCGGGAACTGCGCGACGGCTTCTACGTCAACCTGGGCATCGGCATTCCGACGCTGGTCGCCAACCACATTCCCCACGGGGTCGAGGTGACGCTGCAGTCCGAGAACGGCATGCTGGGCATCGGGCCGTTCCCGTATGACGATGCGGTCGACCCCGACCTGATCAACGCCGGCAAGCAGACGATCAGTGAACTCCCCCAAAGCGCCTATTTCGGGTCGGAGCAGAGCTTCGCGATGATTCGCGGCGGGCATATCGACCTGACCGTGCTGGGCGCGATGGAGGTCGCGGAAAATGGCGACATCGCCAACTGGATGATCCCGGGCAAGATGATCAAGGGGATGGGCGGCGCCATGGACCTGGTGGCCGGCGTCAAGAAGATCATCGTGGTGATGGAGCATGTCGCCAAGGATGGCAGCGCGAAGTTCATCCCCGCCTGCACCCTGCCGCTGACCGGGCGCAATGTGGTGGACATGATCGTCACGGATCTGGCGGTGTTCCAGCGGCCCGACCATGATAGCGCTTTCCGGTTGATCGAGCTGGCGCCGGGCGTGACGCAGGAGGAGGTCGCGGCGAAGACCACGGCTGCCTATGAGGTGGCGATTCCGGCCTGAAGGCGATGGGGGCGGGCTGCAACCCGGGCGGGCGTTTCGGCAACATACTTG
>NZ_CAMLAC010000241.1 GCF_946477935.1 uncultured Sphingomonas sp.
GGTGCAGATCGACATGCTCGACATGGCGCGCGGTGGAGGCGATCGTCTGCAGGGTCGGAAACGCGTCGAACGCCGCCTCTGCCGCCGCCCGCCGCCGATCCTCGCCCTCGCCGCCGAAATCATCCCGGCCCAGCAGCAATGCGATATCCCGGTGGTTGCCGAACATCAGGTCCGCCTGCGCCACGATCTGCCGCAGGATGGCGCGTGGATCGCTGTCCCACCGCTCCCACAGCTTGCCGCGCCAGTTGCCGTCGAACGAGACCGCGATACCACGCTCGCGTGCCGCCGCGGCCGCTACGATCGCGCTTTCGGCCGGCACCGGCCCCAGCGCGGGCGTGATGCCCGACAGATGCAGCCGGTCGACGCCGCCCAGCATCGCATCCCAGTCCCAGGCCGAAACCGGCGCCTCGGCAAAGGCGGAATAGGCGCGGTCGTAAATCACCTCGGTCGCACGCAGCCCGGCGCCGGTGGTGACGAAGTACAGCCCCATGCGCTCGCCGCCCATCTGCACCTGCGTCACATCGATGCCGTGGCCGCGCAGCGTGGTGACGGCGGCGCGGCCCAGGTCGTTATCCGGCACCCGCGTCGCGAAGCCGACATCATGGCCCAGCCGTGCCAGTTGCGTGGCGACATTGGCCTCCGCACCACCCACCCACACATCCAGCCTCGGCGACTGCATCAGCAGTTCGCGCCCGGGCGGCGACAGGCGCAGCATCACCTCACCGAAAGCCAGGAACCGACCCATGTCCTTAACCCCCTATCTGGCCAGCCAGCCGCCATCGACCGCCAGGATATGGCCCTGCACATAATCCGACGCACGGCTCGCCAGAAACACCGCCGCCCCGCCAAGATCGGCCGGATCGCCCCAGCGTGCCGCCGGAATGCGGTCCAGGATCGCAGTGTTGCGCACCGCATCCGCCTGAAGCGCCGCAGTGTTGTTAGTCGCGATATAGCCCGGCGCGATGGCGTTCACCTGCACGCCGTGCTTGGCCCATTCATTGGCCAGCAGCTTGGTCAGGCCGCCGATCCCGGCCTTGGACGCGGTGTAGCTCGGCACACGGATGCCGCCCTGGAAGGTCAGCATCGATGCGATGTTGATGATCTTGCCGCTGCCTTGCGCGATCATGTGCCGTCCGGCCGCCTGGGCCAGAAAGAACACCGATTTCAGATTGGTGTCGACCACCGCGTCCCAGTCCTCCTCGGTGAAATCCACCGCATCGGCACGCCGGATGATGCCGGCATTGTTGACCAGTATGTCCAGCCCGCCGAGTTTTTCCAGCGTCTCGTCCACCACCCGCTGCACGGGTTGGGTGGTGGACAGGTCGGCGGACACGATCTCGGCACGGCGACCCAGCGTGCGCGCCTGCGCCACCGTGTCCTCCGCCGGGGTGCGCCCGACACAGGCGATGTCGGCTCCGGCCTCCGCCAGCGCCAGCGCGATCGCCTGGCCGATGCCGGTGTTCGCGCCGGTGACCACCGCCACCTTGCCCGACAGGTCGAACGGATTGCGCATTCCGGTCACGCCAGTTGACAGATGTCGAGGACGTTCATGTCGGTATAATCCTGGTTCTCGCCCGCCATCGCCCAGATGAAGGCATAGGCCTTGGTGCCTGCGCCCATGTGGATCGACCAGGGCGGGCTGATCACCGCCTCCTCATTGGCCATCACGATATGGCGCATCGCCTCGCCCTCACCCATGAAGTGCATCACCCGGTCGCTCGGGCCATCCAGTTCGAAGTAGAAATAGATCTCGCTGCGACGCTCATGGACGTGCGGCGGCATGGTGTTCCACACGCTGCCCGGCTTCAGCACGGTCAGGCCCATCACCAGTTGCGCGCTGTCACACACGCCGGGGATGACGAGCTGGTAGATGGTCCGCTCGTTCGATTCCTCCAGGCTGCCGCGATCCAGCGCATTGGCGTCGGCGATGCCCAGCTTGCGCGTCCGGAACGCCTTGTGCGCGGGGCAGGACGCCAGATAGAAGCGCGCACCGTCGCCGGCGAACTGCACGTCCGCGGCCCCCATCGTCACGTACAGGCAATCCTTGTTGGCCAGCGTGAACACCTCGCCGTCCACCGTCACCGTGCCCTCGGCGGCGCCGACATTGACGATGGCGAGTTCGCGCCGCTCCAGAAAGGGATGCCCCGCGGCCGATGCCGGCTCGGTCTGGTCGGGCAGCTTCACCGATCCGGTTTCCACCGCCACGCCGCCGATCACGAAGCGGTCGGCATGGGTGTAGTTCAGCACGCATTCGCCCGTCCGGAACAACCCCTGAATCAGATAGCGGTCGCGCAGTTCGTCATTGGACACGCATTCCATCATGTCGGGATGCGTGGCGTAATAGGTGCGGTCGAACATCAAACAGGCTCCGTCATCAGGCTACGGCAGTTGTCATATATATCGTGGAAAGTCTTCCCACGAATGCTTACGCGATGCGATAGGCCCGGCGGACCAACCCGCTGGTCAGCTCATGCGCCAGCTCGGCCGCCTCCCAATCCTCCAACCGGTGCTCGGCCACCAGACGCGCCAGGAACGCGCAGTCCACCCGCCGCGCAACGTCGTGCCGCGCCGGGATCGACAGAAACGCCCGCGTATCGTCGTTAAAGCCGACCGTGTTGTAGAAGCCGGCCGTCTCCGTCGTCATCTCGCGGAACCGGCGCATCCCCTCGGGACTGTCGTGGAACCACCAGGCCGGGCCAAGCTTCAAACAAGGATAATGCCCCGCCAGCGGCGCCAGTTCGCGCGCATAGCTGCTTTCGTCCAGCGTGAAGAGGATGATCGTCAGGTCACGCTCGGTGCCCACCACGTCCAGCATCGGCTTCAACGCGGACACATAATCGGTGCGCATCGGAATATCCGCGCCCTTGTCGCGGCCATGGCTGGCGAACAGGCCGGCATTATGGTTGCGGAACGATCCGGGATGGATCTGCATCACCATGCCGTCCTCGACGCTCATCTTGGCCATTTCGGTCAGCATCTGGGCGCGGAACAACTCGGCGTCCGCAGCCGACCAGGTGCCGCCGACGATCCGCGCGAACAGCGCTTCGCATTCGGCGGTCGACAGATTGGCCGTCTGCGCGGTGGGATGGCCATGGTCCGTGGCGGTCGCACCCATGTCGCGAAACGCTGCGCGCCGCTTGGCATGGGCCGCGAGATAGCCGCGCCAGCCATAGACGTCCTCGCCCGTCAGCTCGGCAAAACGCGTCATCGCGCCGTCGAACTGCTCATGCTCAACGTCGATCACCCCGTCGGGCCGATAGGTGGTGACGATGCGCCCCTGCCAACCCGATGCGCGGATCGCCGCATGATGCGCCAGATCGTCCTGCGCCCCTTCGGTGGTCGCCAGGAAGTCGATGCGGAACCGGTCGAACAGGGCGCGCGGCCGAAACGCATCGGTCGCCAGCGCGGCGCCGATCGCGTCATAATACTGGTCTGCCGTCGCGGCTTCCAGCGCCACGTCGATCCCGAACACCTCGGCAAAGACATGGTCCAGCCACAGGCGCGAGGGCGTGCCGCGGAACAGATGGTAATGCTCCGCGAACAGCCGCCATGCCGCGCGCGGATCGGTGTCGGGCACCACGTTCCCGCGCCGCGGGATGCCCAGCCGGTCCAGGTCCAATCCCTGACTGTAGAGCATGCGGAACAGATAATGGTCGGGCGCCAGCAACAGGCTGGTCGCATCCGTCCATGGCGCATCGCTGACGAACCATGACGGATCGACATGCCCATGCGGGCTGACGATCGGCAGGTCGGCGATCTGTGCATACAGCGCACGCGCGATCGCGCGGGTCGTCGGATCTGCCGGGAACAGCCGGTCGGGGTGCAGGGTCAACGGCCGGGTCATCATCTTCCTCTCCGCCGCTTGCCGCGGCTGTACATTGGTTGGTAACCGGTGTCAGCTTTCAGCACAAGGCCGTCGGCTATCGAAGGTCATACGGGCGTGGTCGATACCGATCCCCGCCGGATAAGCGTGGACAGGAACAGCGACGGCTCTTCCACCGTCTCGCCATCCTCATGGCCGGCGATCAACTTCAGCGCGGCGGAGCGCGCCATTGACGCGATCGGCCAGCGCACGGTGGTCAGCGGCGGCCAGACATGCGCCGCGATCGGCGTATCGTCGAAACCGATGATCGACAGGTCGCGCGGGATATCCAGCCCGCGCTGGCGTGCGGCATGGATCACGCCCGCCGCCATTTCGTCGTTGGAGGAAAAGATCGCGGTCGGACGTGGCACCAAGTCGAGCAGTCGATCCGCCGCGACCAGCCCGGATTCGAACGTGTAGTTGCCGTCCGCGATCAGTGAGCGGGGCAGCGCGATCCCCGCCGCCGCCAGCGCCTCCTCAAACCCCTGCCGCCGCTCCAGCCCGGAGCGAAAGCCATGCGGTCCGCAGATCAGGCCGATCCGTCGATGCCCCTGCGCGATCAGATATTCGGTCGCCGCGCGCACCGCTTCCCGGTCGTTGGATGCCACCATCTGGTCCGGCGCATCCAGTGGCGCCGATCCCATGCGGACGTAGCGGCAGCCGATATCGCGGCACAGCCTGGCCACCGTGTCATTCTCGCTGACCGGGGGCATCAACAGCACGCCGAACAGGCGCTGCCGCTCCAGGAAATGGCGCAGATCGTCCAGCATCGTCGGCGATCCACGGTCCAGCGGGCGCACCACCATCTCGAACTCGGTGCCATACAGCCCTTCCAGCATGCCCTGCTGGACGTTCATCACCGTCTGCGCATTGGGATTGTCGTGGACCAGGCCGATCAGGAAGTTGCGGCGCAGCGCCAATGCGCGCGCCTGCGGATTGGGGATATAGCCCAGTTGTTCGATCACCGCTTCCACCCGGCGGCGGGTATCGTCGCCCAGCAGCGGCGACCGGTTGATGACGCGGCTGACCGTCTTCTTGGACACGCCGGCTTCGCGCGCCACGTCGTTGATCGTCGGCTGACCGGTCTTCTGCATGACGGCCCTCTACTTCCCCCTCGGCCCTGCGGCCAGCCTCGGTCATGGACCAGGCGACCCGCAGCGACACGGGCGCCCATGATCCTGACACCGGTTTTCGGTAAAGACCAGCCCCGTGCATCCCCGGCGCATCAATCATCGGCACGTGGTTGACACCGGTTTCCCAGCGCGTCACCATGACTGCAGAACAGCATAGGGAGGGGCCGGACGTGCAGCCGGATATCGAAACCAGCGCGAACAGCAATCGTGCGCGCATCGCCGACAGCTTCGTCGCCGCGCGTCGCGCCGGTGGCGCGCTGCCCGACTATCCCGGCGACCGCCCAACCGCCCTGGACGACGCCTATGCCGTGCAGGATGCCGCGCTCGCTCGGCATGGCGGCACGGTCGCCGGCTGGAAGGTCGGCCGCATCAACCCGCCGATCGGCATCGCCAACCGCCTGGCCGGCCCAATCTTCGCGGATCAGGTG
>NZ_CAMLAC010000242.1 GCF_946477935.1 uncultured Sphingomonas sp.
GACAAGCATCCCGAAGGCTAAGACCACCGCAAGGCGGCCTACCGGCCACGCTTACCAAGCTACGCTGAATGCGAGCACAGCGTCGTTGAGCGCGAGCACGCGCGGTCGCCCGTTCTCACCAAGCGTGAGCAGGAATCTACGCTGATTGCGAGCAAGACAAGCTAGGAGTGCGAGCGCCTACAATTAGCCGCGATGGGCCGACCTATAACAGGCGCGGGGCGGCCGTCCTGCTTGTAGGAGTAACACCCACTTGCGCAGTTGTTGGCAGACACAAGCCATTCTGCCTGTGACACACGCCAGAGTCCAATCGAGGATCCCATCCAGAGGAGAAGAAAGGGAAAGAAGGCGATTGACGCAGCCGCGCCGACACCGATTGCTCGACCTGTTCTCTTTGCCGGATCCGAGCCGATCCAGCTCTCAAGCGACGTCAGCCATGCCGGCGTGCCACGCCAACTGATATACAGCCGGCTGATCGCACGAATGATCTTTGCCGTCAGCCACCCAAGTGGAAAATAAAGAAGAAGGATGACCAGGACGAGTACCAGCAGCGAGCCAAGTCCTCCTGCTATCGTCTCAGCCACTGAGCCCGAGAAGCCGGCGGAATCGAGACCATAGGGCGCCAGCGCCACCTTATTCGCCGTCTGGAACAGGAACAACAGCCCGGCCGAGAGCACGGCTACGACCATGGCACCATAAGTCAGGGTGCGTTTAGCCCAGCGAGCGATGGCCAGGTCGACGGACGGTGTAGCTGGGACTGTCATCCCAATTATGTAGATTTCTAGCGCTACCTGTCCAGCGTTTTGAGGAGAGGCGCTCTCAGGGGCGCCAATCGGTCGTAAAGTCCAGCGCTTCGATCATGTCGAACAGCGAGCAGCAGGGTACACCGAAGCCGCGGCAAACGTCAGGCACCTTGCGGTTGGCACCCTGCTTGCTCGGCTTCGACACCTCGAAACTGACGACGGTGCGCTCGCCTACCTCGATCCGAGCATAGGAGATGAGAAATGGGTCGCGGCCGACCAGCTCGACCCCGTTCTCGTCGAGCGCGCCATAACCGCCCATGATCGTGTCAGCGACCAGCCCGGGATCGAGCTCTTCGTTGAGGATCAGCGCCGCCTTGCTCTCCTCCGTATAGAGCCAGTCGACGATGTCGCCACGGCCGGACACGACCTCCTCATACTGCTCGAGCGGCACCTTCACGTTGCCGATCGTGCCCTGGTGGCGCAGCCACTCCCAGAACACGGGAAAGCGCTTCACCGGATAGGCACGGCGATCACCGGTAATGAGCGTGTCGGCGTCGAGAAGGTAGAGCAACCCGACCCCGCTATGCCATAAATTCGGTCATGCGGCCGATCGCAGTCGGCTTCACGCCGAGCACCTTGCCCGCTTTGGTCGTGGTGAGCGCGCCGCCCGCGACCATGCGATCGACCAGGTTGAGCAGGCCCTGCCCCACCCGATGACGGCGAACGACGTAATAATCGGGCGCCCCCTTCCCCACCTTCTGCGGAAACTCGCGGCGATCCTCATCGAAGCGATCGGCCAAGCGCCGGTACAGCGCCGCATCGATCAGGCGCTCGCGTAGCAGGTTGTAGGCCACCATCTTGCGACTGACCTTCCGAGCATTGGCGAAGGCGCCGATCTCCTCAACCAGGTCATCGAACGCGACATCGACGTCGATCTCGCGCAGCTCGGCCGGAACAAGGAGGAACCGCGCGGCCGCGTCATCGCAGAGGCGTTCGACCGCCTGCTCGCTGTCGTAGCCGCTGATGCCGCTCTGTCCGAGCAGCACGTGACCAAGCTCGTGCAGCAGCGTGAACGGCCACGCCGTCTTGGAGTCCGTCTCGTTGATGACAATGAATGGCGCGACGTTGTCCGCGAGCGCCATGCCACGGAAAACACCCGGACTCAGATTGCTCCGGTAGTTTCCCAGATTACCGATCAGCAGGACATAGACCCCGGCCGCTTCGACCGCATCCCGAAGAATGCGAAAGGCCTGCTCAATGGTACGCGCCTCGCGATAAGCGGTCCGATCGAGCGCCAAGAGGTCGACCATTGCAGCTGCGAGGCCATCCGCTCCGACCCGCGGATTCACGGAGCCCACAAACGGACGGGGCTCCGCCTCTTCGGCATCCTCCAGCGCGCCGCGAACCAGCGCCTGCCGCGTCCGAACGTCACGCACCAAGGCATCGACAGTCGCCTCGGCGCCAACCTCCCGCTGCCGCAGCGTACGGAAGTCGTGCGCTCGTGCTGCAGGCGCGGGCGGCGCCGGCAGGTAGAAAGTCAGCAGCGGTCGCCGATACCGATCCGCCATCTTCAGCAGCTGAGGACGGCTTGGCTCTCGAACCCCGTTCTCCATCTCCGCCAGCCGCGCAGCCGCGTTCTCACCGCCGAGCCCAATGCCCCGTGCGGCGTCCTCAAGCGTCAGGCCCGCGCTTTCGCGCGCCCATGACAGGATCTGAGGATTGACCTTTGGCATCTTGGTGCGTCGCAACTCCGGGCTACTTGGGACGCCGTTATGGACACGGCCGCCTGACTTGTCAGGCCCTAGATCCACCCACACGGCAACAGAGGACCTGGTCGACGTTGCCGCTGCCCAGCTTGAGGGGCGATCGCGGCTGACCGCCCAATCGAGCCCACGAGATAGATATACTGAAAGCACGAGCCCCGCTTCGAAGGGCCGAATCCGCCCCGGGAAACCGCTTCCACAGTGTGTAACCTGGTTACACGCCCCCCTCTGCCGGCCCTCACGGGCAGTCCGGCCGACATAGAAATACTGAAAGCACGAGGATTTCCGGGATAGATTAACCGAAAGCACGAGGCAGCGCGGGCGACGATCCTCGGCCGCGCCGTCTACGCTGGCTGCGCCGACGCGTCTGCGATTCACAGACGCACCGCCTCGCGATCGTCCGATCGCGTGTCACCAGCAAGGGGAAGCCGTGCAGAAATGAAAAACCCGGCACTAGGCCGGGCTTTTCGGAACCTCGGTGAGGTCGTGTCGCAGCGAAGCCTTTAGCCGAGATCCGATGACGCAGCAATAGAGAGCGCGGTTCGCGCCACGGACTTCTGCGTCCGCACGGGCTCCCGGAGGGGGTTTCCGAACGATGAGTTATGCCTACGCTCCTGGGGCGGGCCACCGCCGGCTCGACGAACGCACTGCCGCAACCGACCAGCTTGCAGCGCAGTTCCATGGGCTTCCCGCGGATCTCAGCCATTGGCAGGTCCTCACTGTTTTCAAGCGTGCGGCGCCATACATCGGTATCCCCCCTCGCCTCGTTCACGCCGTCGACACGCTGATGAGCTGGTCGCGCTCGATCGACTGGTCGGACGGCCAACGCCCGATCGTCTTTCCCTCCAACGAGAAGCTGACGCAGAAGCTCGGCATCGGGGTGCGCCAAGTCCAGAAAGTGCTCGCCAGCGCGGCACGCTTCGGCCTTATCACCCACCGGGATAGTGCGAACGGCAACCGTGTCGGCGCTCGCGGAAAGGACGGACGGCTGATCTACGCCTACGGCATCGATTTAAGCCCCCTCGCGGTGCGCTACCAGGAGTTCGTCGAGGCCGCCACCAAGGGCGCCGAAGCAGACCTCCGGATCAAGGTCCTGCGTCAACGATTGGCCGCCGCGCGGCGGCGGATAAGAACGCTCGCCCAGCTGGTCGACGACGAGCAGATCGACAGCATCGATGCCCGGACGGCTGTGGAGATCTCGCTTCTCGCCACCAGCCAGATGCGCGGCGTGCGTGACGAGCAACTGTTGGGCGCTGTTGTCGAGCAGATGGAAGCGCGGGCCGATGAGCTCGGCAAGGCTGTTGCGGCTGTGATTGAGGGTGTCCCGGACTCGATGATTTCACAAAAAAGTTCGCCCTCGGGCGAACGAGACGACGCCCCTATTACAACTACAAACCAACCTGAAACTGCTAAAGCAGCTTACAGTAGTGGCTTTCCGAGAAGAAGTAGCAAGGCTGACCTTCCCACCGTGGCAAGCGGTACGGGCCCGACCTCCCTACGAAACCTGCGGACGAGAATTTCGATGATGCCGCTGAAATTACGTACGTTCTCCCCAGCCCCGTTTCGGGTGCACACCGAACTCTCATCAATGCCGCCCGGGTCGCCAGCAGGGCGCTCGGCAGCGTCACGAAACGCACGCCTTGGCCTTACCGGAGCCTTGCAGATCGCGGCCATCGGCGTGCTGACCACCGCGACGCCCGCCGCATCGCACTCGCTTCAGGAGGTTGAGCAGCAGCTCTTCAAGCGAGAACGCTACTTCCAGTCGGTTAACCAGCCGGCTCCCGAGTTCACCCTGCGAGACGCTGCGGGAAGGGTGCACCGCCTCCGCGATTACCGAGGCAAGGTCGTCATCCTCAACTTCATCTACACGAAGTGCCCAGACGTCTGCCCCCTCCATTCGGAGAAGATCGCACAGATCCAGAAGCAGACGAACATCTCCCCGATGAAGGACCAGGTCGCCTTCCTCACGATCAGCACAGACCCAAGAAACGACACCCCTAAGGTGATGAAGGAGTTCGGCGGTCAGCACGGACTGGATCCTGCAAACTGGACCTTTCTCACCACGCTGCCCTCGCAGCCGATCGGCACAACGCGGCAGTTAAACGGTGACCGCAAAGCCCTGGTGATCTCCGGTGTCCTCACCGGCATCTACTTCGTCGTCGAGCTCGGCATTGGCATCTGGACCGGCTCTGTCGCAGTCACCTCAGATGCTTTTCACACGTTCTCGGCTGTCGGAGGCGTCCTGATCGCGCTCGTTGCGCAGCGGCTCGGTGAGCGAGGCGCAACACCGACGCACACCTTCGGATGGGGCCGCGCCGAAATCCTCGGAGCCCTGTTCAACGGAATCTTCCTGTTCGTCATGGCGGGCTACGTCATCTGGATGGGCGCAACGCGCCTTCAGGATCCGATCGAGCTCGAGACGACCCCCATGCTCCTGGCTGCCAGCGGCGGGATCGTGACGGAGGTGATCTCGTTCTGGCTTCTATATCGGCGCCAGAAGGGCAACCTCAACATGAAGGGTGCCTTCTGGCACATCCTTCAGACGTTCGTCGGCAGCCTCATCGTGGTGGTCTCGGCACTGGTGATCCGCTTCACCGGGTTTCTGGAGATCGACCCACTGCTCGGAATCCTATTCGGCTTCGTTCTTTTCTGGGCTTCGTGGCGGATCATGAGCGCCTCGCTCCGGATACTGCTTCAAAGCACCCCCGAGGATTTCGACCTCCAGGCGGGCATCCAAGCGCTGCGAGCCATCGACGGGGTCAGCGACGTCCACCACGTCCATGCTTGGAGCCTCGCCTCAGGCAAGAACGTGCTGTCGGGCCACATCATTGTGCGAGACTTTGGACTTGCCCCGCTTAAGTGGAGAGGCATTTGCTCAGCGTGACGCGGTTCGTTC
>NZ_CAMLAC010000243.1 GCF_946477935.1 uncultured Sphingomonas sp.
TTATCCTGAGCGGCTGGCTTGCCAGCCAGTCGAAGGGCTCAGCACGAACGGAGCGAGGTGGATCAGATTCAATGCAGCTTGCTCTCGATACGCGGCGATGCCGCTACTCGACGCCTACTCGAGACGAACGGGGTAAAGTGGGGGCATCTAAAACGTAATCCGCCGGTGGCATCCCGCGCGCGGCCCGCGCAAACGCCGAAAGCCCGCCGCTCGGGTGAGCGGCGGGCCTTTGGACGCGATCAATCGCGAAGCGTTCAGGCTGCTTCGGTCTCGGCCGGGACGGCGCGCTTCTTGACCACGTCGCGCTTCAGGCGACGCGCGCGCAGGCTCAGCTTGTCGTCCGAGGTCTTGACGAGCCAGTTGTCGAGGCCGCCATTATGCTCGACCGAACGCAGGCCGTGCGTGGAAACACGCAGGCGCACGCTCTTTTCGAGCGAATCGGAAATCAGCGTGACGTTCTGCAGGTTGGGCAGGAAGGTACGCTTGGTCTTGTTGTTGGCGTGGGAAACGTTGTTGCCCACCTGCCGGCCCTTGCCGGTCAGCTCGCAAATGCGCGACATGATCGTTATCCTGGTTTCAGGCAAATGCCCGGAAAGGCCGCGCGGATAGCCTGGATGGCGGGGGGCGTCAACCGATTCACCGGATCCGGGGTGCAACTCCACCGATGGCGCGGCGTTGGTTACGCTGCCGCACCATTCGGAGCCAGAACCTCATGCGTACCCTTCTTGCCCTTCTCGCCATCGTCGTTCTTCTTGTCGCGGTGGCGATGAGCCTGGGCTGGGTCAGCATCGACCAGACGCGCCCCGGCGTGGTGCAGGCGCCGCAGTTCCGGGCGGAGGGGCCGAAGGTTTCGGTGGGCACCGAGACCAAGACGGTGGAAGTGCCGACCCTGTCGGTCGAGAAGCCGGCCGACCAGCCCGCCAACGCGCAGTAAGATATCGGGGCCCGCGGGCGCGGGTAAATCCGTTGCAGGCGCCCGCGCGCGGGTGATTTTGTTGCAGACGCCCGCGCGCGCGGGCAGGGGTATGCGATGTTCGCGACCCCCGATCCGATGCGCGCGGCGCTGGAGGCTGCGCGGGCCGCCGCCGAGGCGGGCGAGGTGCCGGTGGGTGCCGCGCTCGTCCATCGGGGGCGGGTGATCGCGGTCGCGGGCAACGCGCCGCGACGGTCCTGCGACCCGACCGCACATGCCGAGATCCGGGTGATTCGCGAAGCGGCGGCGTTGCTGAGACGCGAACGGCTGGAGGATTGCGACCTGTGGGTGACGCTGGAGCCGTGCGCGATGTGTGCAGGCGCGATTGCGCATGCCCGGATCGCGCGGCTCTATTACGCGGCGGCGGATCCCAAGGGTGGAGCGGTGGAGCATGGTGCGCGGGTGTTCGCGCAGCCGACGTGCCATCACCGTCCGGAGATATATGCCGGGATCGCCGAGCGGGAGGCGGGGTCGATGCTGCGCGATTTCTTCGCGACGCGGCGGGGGTGACCGCACCATAGCCCCCTCTCCCGCGAGGGGAGAGGGGGTGGAGGCTTAGCGCAGATCGCCTTCGCGAATCGGGACGATCTTGATCTCCACGCGACGGTTGGCGGCGCGGCCGGCGTCGGTGTCGTTCGATTCGATCGGCTGGGTTTCGCCGAAACCGCGCGTGCCGATGCGGGCGCGCTGTACGCCGCGGCTGACGAGATAATCGGCGACGGAAACGGCGCGGCGTTCCGACAGGGTCTGGTTGTACGCGTCGCTGCCGGTCGAATCGGTATGGCCGTACACGTCGATATAGGTCTGGTTATACTGGGCCAGCGTGTTGGCGACCTGATCCAGCGTGCGCTGGAACTGCGGCTGCACATTGGCCGAATCATAGGCGAAGGTGATGCCCGACGGGATGTTGAGCAGCAGATCGTCGCCCTGGCGGACGACCTGGACGTCGGTGCCCGCGGTCCGCTCGCGCAGTTCGCGCTCCTGCTTGTCCATGTACGCGCCGATGCCGGCCCCCGCGAGGCCGCCGATGCCCGCCCCCAGGATCTTTTCGGTGCGATCGCGCCGTCCGCCTACCAGATCGCCGAGCAGATAACCGCCGACTGCGCCACCCAGACCGCCGATCGCAGCCTTTGAGATGCGACGTTCCCCGGTCACGGGATCGGTGGTGCAGCCGGCGGTGGCGACGAGTGCGGCCAGCGCGGCGGCGGTGGCAAACCTGGCGGATTTCAGCATGGCGATTGTCCCTTTGTGCTGCCCCGATAACTCGGGCTGATGATCCTTGTTCCGGATGCGAACTGAACGGCGGGTGACGGAAAGGGGATGAGGGGGATGCGGGAGAAGCCCAAGAAGAAGCATTGTGGAAGGCACGGCGTTGCGGTTAAGGACGGTCCAATCCGATGGCACCGCTGCCCCCCTTCCCCTGGATCGACGTCGTCATCATCCTGCTGCTTGTAGGACTTAACGGCGTGTTCGCGATGAGCGAGCTGGCGATCGTCTCCGCGCGCAAGGCGCGGCTGGAGGCTATGGCGCGGACCGGACGCAAGGGCGCGCAGGCGGCGATGCTGCTAGCCGCCGATCCGGGCAAGTTCCTGTCGACCGTACAGATCGGCATTACGCTGATCGGGATCGTCGCGGGCGCCTATTCGGGATCGAGCCTGGGCGGACCGGTGGCGGCGCGACTGGAGTTGCTGGGTCTGTCGGCGGCGACCGCCGCCTCGGTCGGCTTCGCGCTGGTGATCGGGCTGACCACCTATGCCTCGCTGATCGTCGGCGAGCTGGTGCCCAAGCAGTTCGCGCTGCGCAAGCCCGAGCCGATCGCTGCGCTGGTCGCGCTGCCGATGCGCTGGCTGGCGCGGATCACGGCGCCGATCGTGTGGGTGCTCGATTCGACCAGCGCGGTGGTCTTCCGCCTGCTCGGTCTCAACCGCGAGGCCGAGGATCAAGTGACGGCGGAGGAGCTGCACCTGATCGTCGCCGAGGCGTCCAAGTCCGGCGTGATCGAGGAGCATGAGCGCTCGATCATCTCGGGCGTGGTGCGGCTTGCCGACCGGCCGGTGCGCGAGGTGATGACCCCCAGGACCGAGATCGACTGGCTGGACTGCACGCTGGATGCCGAGGGGATCCGCGCCAAGCTGCTGGAAACGCCGCGCACGCGCCTGCCGGTCGCGGAAGGGTCGATCGATGCGGTGATCGGCGTGGTACAGGCGCGCGACATCGCCATGGCGCTGTTTCGCGGCGAGGCGCTGGACCTGAAGCGGCTGATGCGCAAGGCGCCCGTCGTGATCGACCGGATCGATGCGATGGACGCGCTGATCGCGCTGCGCCAGGCGGAAGTGCCGATGGCGCTGATCCATGACGAATACGGGCATTTCGAGGGCATCGTGACGCCGGCCGACCTGCTGGCGGCGATCGCGGGCGAGTTCGCGTCGGACGCGGAGCCGGGCGAGGCGCCGTCGGTGGTGGTGCGTGACGACGGATCGCTGCTGGTGGCGGGCACGATGGCGGCGGATGCGCTGGCCGACCGGCTGGGCATCGACCTGCCCGACGACCGCGATTACGCCACGGTCGCCGGGCTGGCGCTGGCCGCCTTCCGCCACCTGCCGGGCGAAGGCGAAAGCTTCGTCGAGCAGGGATGGCGGTTCGAGGTGGTCGACCTGGATGGCCGCCGGATCGACAAGCTGCTGGTCAGCGAGGAAGGATGACCGCCCGCTCTATTTGACGCGGACGGCGCTGGTGATCTGCACCGGCTCGGCGAGCATTTCGCCCTTGAACGGGCCGGCGTTCGGATCGGTCGCGGTATCGAGGATGCGGGCGATCACCTCCTTGCCCTCCACCACCTGGCCGAAGGCGGCATAGCCGAGATTGTCGCCGGGCTTGCCGGGATCGGCATCGAGCGAAGGCTGGTCGCCGACCATGATGGTGAAGTCGCCGCGGGCCGAGCCGGGTTCGAGCCGCGCGATCGAGATCGTGCCGTCGAGATGCTTCAACCCCGTCTGGGTGGTGGGTTCGTGCTTGATCGGCGGCAGGATGCGCTTGGGCGCGTTGCGGATGCCGAACTGCACGAAGCCGAAGCCGGGCGCGACCTTGACCGAGCGATAGAAGTTGGTGCCGTTCAACCGCTTCTGATCGACATAGCGCAGGAAATTGGCGGTGGTGATCGGCGCCTGCGCGCGGGCGAGTTCGATGACGATGCGCCCGGCGGTGGTTTCGATCGCGACGCGGGTGGGCGCGGGCGCGGCCGCGGGGGGCGCCGCCGCCTGGGGAGCAGCGGCAAGCAGCAGCGCGAACAGAGGGGAAAACATCAGAACGGTCCTTCGAGCGAAAGGGGGCGGCGCCAGTGTCTCATCGGAAGGCGTGGAGCGCCATCCCCAACGGACTTCACCCGGGCGAGGAGCGATTTATCCTATCGGGTCAGATATTTGGGGCGAACGGGGCATAGCCGGATGCTGCCCTGTTCGCCGTGGCGGACGGGCGGCATCGTGGCACCGTCCCTGGTCACCATCGCCCGAGGTAGGATGCGGCTGTTTCCATCGCGTGCCCCTCGTCTGCATCCGCAACGCCATACGGTGCGCAACACCCAGTCCGGTCCCCTGGAGGTGCTCGTCGAGTATCTGCCCGACCGCTATGTCCTGCAGCCCGGCGACGAAATGGTGATCGAGGCGGAGTCGCCGGATCGCGACGGCGGGTTCCTGGTGGTGGCCTATCCCGGGGGGCTGCAGGTGCATCCGGACTGGGGACTGGCGACGGCGGTGTGGATCAACGGGCGGATCGGGGTGACGGACTGGACGACGCCGGGGCCGAACGCCGTGGGGCGGCGGCATGAGCCGGTCGCGCGCCCGCGGGTGCAGCGTGTGCGCGCGTCCGAAAAGCCGCGGCGCCCGTATTCGCTTACCGTTCGTATCCGACGATCATAGAGTCCGTTTGGAAACTCGCGAAAGAGCGAGTTTCACGGCGGCGCCAGCCCGCTCCCCCACCCGGCCTCCCACAGAGTATCCTTGATGGGAGGCCGGGTGGGGGAGCGGGCTGGTGCCGCGAAACGTGCCTTCAGCACGTTTCCAAACAGCCTCATAGCCGGCCGAAAGCGGCCTCGAACCCGGCGCGGTCGCCCGCGGCAAGAAGGCGGGCCTGTTCGCGCCAGCGGTCGCGCTGCATGCGGCCGGCAAAGGGGCCGAGCTGCGCGTCGAGGGCCGCTGCCTGTGCGTCGTCCAGCGCGGCGATCTGACCGACGGTGGTGACGCCCAGTTCGCCGAGACGCTGCTGGATCTTGGGGCCTAGCCCCTTGAGC
>NZ_CAMLAC010000244.1 GCF_946477935.1 uncultured Sphingomonas sp.
GTCGGGGAGAGGGCATAGTGGAAATACCATGCCCGACCTGAAGACGATCCTTTCCGCCACCACCCCGCTTACCCTGTCCGGCGTCCCCGCAGGGTTCCAGCCGTCACTGCTCGCCGATCTGGCGCGCGCGGCGGGCCGCGTCGTCTTCATCGCCAGCGACGATGCGCAGATGCGGGCGATCGCCGGCACCGCCCCCTATTTCGCGCCCGAGCTGGAGATCGTGCAGATCCCCGCCTGGGACTGCCTGCCCTATGATCGCGCCTCGCCGACGCTGCGCATCATGGCGGAACGGATCGCCGGACTGCACCGGTTACAGGCGAAGTCGAAGGCGCCGCAGCTCGTCCTCACCACCGCCAACGCCGCGACGCAGCGCGTGCTGACCCCGTTCCGCATCCGCCAGCTCGTCGCCAGGCTCGCCCCCGGTGAGCGCATCGATCTCGACAAGCTGGCGACGCTACTTCAGGCGAACGGCTATGTCCGCACCGAAACTGTTCACGATCAGGGCGAATATGCGGTGCGCGGCGGCATCGTCGACCTGTTTCCGAGTGGCGCGGAACAGGCGCTGCGTCTCGACTTCTTCGGTGACGAGATCGAGAGCGTACGCACCTTCGATCCCGGCGACCAGCGCACCACCGGCCGGATCGAGGGCTTCACGCTGCTCCCCGCCTCCGAAGCATTGCTCGACGAGGACTCGATCAAGCGGTTCCGCACCCGCTACCGCGAAACATTCGGTGCGACCGCGACCGGCGACCCGCTCTACCAGGCGATATCGGATGGCCGGCGGCTGGCCGGCATGGAGCATTGGCTCCCCTTGTTCGAGGACAAGCTGGCGACGCTGTTCGAGCATCTGGGCGATGCGGTGGTGGTGCGCGACGCCGGCGTCGGCCAGGCCGCGGAAGGCCGGTTCGAGGCGGTCGCCGATTATTACGAGAACCGCAAGCGAGCCGAAGGCGCGCAACCGGGCAGCTATCGCCCGCTGCCCGCCAAGGCATTGTATCTGGCGCCAAAGGAATGGGCGCCCGCGCTGGAGGCGGCGGTCGCGCACCTGACCACGCCGTTCCACGAGCCCGAGAGCAACACCGTGCTCGATTTCGGCGTCGACAATGCCCGCGACTTCGCGCCCGAGCGTGCCAACCAGGCCAATGTCTACGAAGCGGTGGTCGCGCACATCGCGGCCTTGCGCAAACAGGGCCGCAAGCCCGTGCTCGCCAGCTATTCGAACGGCGCGCGTGAACGGCTGACCAGCTTGCTCAAGGATCATGGGCTGAAGGGCGCCAAGGCGGCGGATGGCTGGCAGGAGGCGCTGGGCATCGCCGATACGGGCAAGAGCTTCGGCGTCGCGATGATCGTCCTGCCGCTCGACCACGGCTTTACCGCACCCGACATATCGGTGCTGACCGAGCAGGACATGCTGGGCGACCGTCTCGTCCGCCGTGCCAAGCGCCGCAAGTCGGCGGATGCGTTCCTCGCCGAGCTTGCCACGCTGTCGCCCGGCGACCTCGTCGTCCATGCCGATCACGGCATCGCACGTTATGAGGGGCTGACCTCGGTCCCGGTCGGCAAGAGCCCGCACGACTGCGTCGCCCTGTCCTATGCCGGCGGTGACAAGCTGTACGTGCCGGTCGAGAATCTCGAAGTCTTGACCCGCTACGGCTCGGGCGAGGACGGCGCCAGCCTCGACCGGCTGGGCGGCGAGGCATGGCAACGCCGCAAGTCGAAGATGAAGGAGCGCATCCGCGAGATCGCGGGTGAACTGATCGCCACCGCTGCCGGGCGCGCGCTACGCCCCGGCGAACTGGCCGAGCCCGACAGTGCCGGCTATCCCAGCTTCGTCGATCGCTTCCCGTATGAGGAAACCGACGATCAGGACCGTGCCATCCAGGATGTGTTGGGCGACCTTGCCGCGGGCAAGCCGATGGACCGGCTGATCGTCGGCGATGTCGGCTTCGGCAAGACCGAGGTGGCGCTCCGCGCCGCCTTCGTCGCGGCGATGGCGGGGATGCAGGTCGCGGTGGTCTGTCCGACCACGCTGCTCGCGCGCCAGCATTACAACAATTTCGTCCAGCGTTTCGAGGGCTTCCCGATCAAGATCGGCCGCCTCTCCCGCCTCATTACCGCCGCCGAGGCGAAAAAGGTGAAGGAGGGTGCGGCGTCAGGCGATCTCGATATCGTCGTCGGCACGCACGCGCTGCTCGCCAAGACTGTCGAGTTCAAACGCCTCGGCCTCGTCGTCGTCGACGAGGAACAGCGTTTCGGCGTCACCCACAAGGAGCGGCTGAAGGCGCTGAAGGCCGATGTCCACATGTTGACGCTGACCGCCACGCCCATTCCACGCACGCTGCAGATGGCGATGTCGGGCCTGCGCGAACTGTCGGTGATCCAGACGCCGCCGGTCGATCGCCTCGCGGTGCGCACCTATGTGATGCCATGGGATCCGGTCGTGCTGCGCGAGGCGCTGCTGCGCGAACATTATCGCGGCGGCCAGAGCTTCCTCGTCACTCCGCGTGTCGCCGACCTGCCCGATATCGAGGAATATCTGCGAAACGAAGTGCCGGAAGTCCGCTACGTCGTCGCGCACGGCCAGATGTCCGCGACCGAGGTGGAGGAGCGCATGTCCGCCTTTTACGACAAGAAGTTTGAGGTGCTGGTCTCGACCACTATCATCGAAAGCGGCATCGATATCGCCTCGGCCAACACGATGATCGTCAACCGCGCCGATCGCTTCGGTCTGGCCCAGCTCTACCAGCTTCGCGGGCGCGTCGGTCGCGCGAAGACGCGCGCCTATGCCTATCTGGTCACCCCGCCCGAGCGGCAGATGACCGATGCGGCGGAAAAGCGGCTGAAGGTGCTGTCCGACCTAGATTCACTGGGCGCGGGCTTCCAGCTTGCCAGCCACGATCTCGACATTCGCGGTGCCGGCAATCTGCTGGGCGACGAACAATCCGGCCATATCAAGGAGGTCGGCTACGAACTCTACCAGTCGATGCTGGAAGAGGCGATCCTGGAGGCCAAGTCCGGCGGAGCGTTCGAGCGTCCGCGCGACTTCTCACCCCAGATCACGGTCGATGCGCCGATCCTGATCCCGGACGATTACGTCCCCGATCTCGATCTGCGCATGGGGCTGTACCGCCGCCTCAACGATCTGGAAAAGCACGCAGAGATCGAATCCTTCGCCGCGGAGATGATCGACCGCTTCGGCCCGCTGCCGGACGCGACCGACAATCTGATCCAGGTCATCAAGATCAAGCTGAACGCCAAGAAGGCATGCGTGTCCAAGATGGATGTCGGCCCGAAGGGCGTGCTGGTGTCGTTCCACGACAACAAGCCCGCCGATGTGGACGGCCTGTTCGCCTATGTCGACCGGCTGAAGGAGGTCGCCAAACTGCGCCCGGATGGCAAGCTGGTCGTCAACCGCGCCTGGCCCGACGCCAAGGCCCGCCTGCACGGCGCACTGCAACTGTCGAAGGGGCTGGCCAAGGCGGCGGGGTGAGGGCCGCACGATTCGGATCGGTACTTCGGGCAAGGTCGATCTGGTTCACGCGAAGACGCGAAGGCGCGAAGGCGCGAAGGCGCGAAGGCGCGAAGGTATTTCAAAGGCTGGTGCGCTACGCCATGTTCCGCAATCTCGTTCGGAAGACGTTTGGGAGCCTTCGGCGCGGAGAACACCCGCTACCCGAAGGCCCGACGTCTTCGCGTCTTCGCGTGAACTAATCGCCCGCTGCCACGAGGCGCTGCCTTCGCCCTTCCTGCCCGCACCTTTGTGTGGGCTGCAGAGCAGCGTTCAACTGCTGTGATCCGCCACGATCTTCCACCCGCCGGCCTGGCGCTCGAACACCAGCGTGGTCATGCCGCTCTCCTCGCCGCCGACGCCGCGCAGGTGCCAGCGGGCGAACACCATGCGGCGCTCGCCGATCGGGCGGATCAGCAGATAGTCGAACGACAGGCGACCGCGGCTGTTCGCGCCGCCACTGAAGCTGGCCCGGAAGCTGTCCGCGATCGCCGCCTTGCCGCGTACCAGTCCCTTGGCACCGACATAGACCGCATCGGGGGCGTAGATGCCCATGAAGCGATCCAGATCGCCCGCGTCCCATCCGGCCGCGCTTGCCGTCATCGCCGCGCGGATGCCGGCTTCGGCAGGGTCGCCCGCCTGCGCTGCCATGACAGGTACAGCCACCAGCGCGATCCCGATCGCCATCATGCCCATCATTCGCCCTCCATGATCGCCACCAGTTGTGCCTCGCCCAGCGCTCCCGCCCGCAGGAAGCCCTGATAATAATTGCACCCCTCCGCCGCCAGCAGCGCCAGTTGCGCGGAGGTCTCCACCCCTTCCGCGATCACCGCCAGCCCCAGGGACTGCGCCATCGCGATCACGCCGCGCACCACCACCCGGTCGCGCGGCGACCCTTCGATATCCTGCGTGATCGCCCGGTCGATCTTGAGATAGTCGAGCGGCAGGGCCTTTAGATAGGCCAGGCTGGAATAGCCGGTGCCGAAATCGTCGATCGCCACCCGGCACCCCGCCCCGCGCAGGTGCGCGAGCAGCGCGGCGGCGGCGTCCAGATTCTCGATCATCCCCGTCTCGGTGATCTCCACGGTCAGGCGCCCGCGCGGAAAGCCGCTGGCGTCGACGCGCTTCAGGAACATCTCGGCAAAGCCGGCGCGCGCGATGTCGGCCGCGGTCAGGTTGATCGACAGCCGCACCCCGTCCAGCGCCTGCGGCCAGCGCGTCGCGCGCGCCAGCGAGATGCGCTGAATATGATCGGACAGTGCGATGCCCAGATCGGCGCGCTCGGCCGCGGCGAACAGCGGCTCTGCCCCGAGGGGCCCCAGTGTCGGGTGATACCAGCGGGCCAGCGCCTCGACGCCGACGATCCGCCCGGTCGCGATTTCCACCTGCGGCTGGAACAGCACGTCGATCTCGCCGCGCTCGATCGCATGGTGCAGATCGACGCCCAGCACGTCCAGCGGCGCCACGCCTTCCGGATGCGCCACGCGCAGCACCGCACCGTCGCTCGCCTTCGCCTCGGCCAGCGCCTCGCTCGCCCGGCGCAGCAGGGCGGCGGCATCGTCGCCCATCTCGCTGCGCGCCAGCCCCAGCCGCGTGCCCAGCAGCACGGGCGATCCCGCCGCCAGCACCGGCCGCGCCAGCGCGCCCTCCAGCGCCGCGGCGATCGCGGCCTGTAGCGCCTCCGTGCCGTAAGGCTTGGCGAG
>NZ_CAMLAC010000245.1 GCF_946477935.1 uncultured Sphingomonas sp.
GCATCCGCGAGACGGTCAAAGACGAGGATGACGGTCGGGCGCACGAAGATCATGTCCGGCAGGCCGAGCGGATCGCTTTCCGGCTGAGGCAGATCCTCGACCAGCCCGACCGTCTCGTAGCCGAAATAACCGACGAGGCAGGCCAGCGCGCGGGGCAGACCCTCCGGCACGTCGGCGCGGCATTCGGCGACCAGCGTGCGGAGCGCCGCCAGCGTATCCTGGGGGCAATCCGCGAACGCGTCGCGGTCGGTGGCCCAGTGGCGGTTGATCGCGGCGGTCTGGCCATGCGCGCGGAAGACGAGATCGGGGGCGAGGCCGATCAGGCTGTGGCGGCCACGGGTCGCGCCGCCCTCCACCGATTCCAGCAGGAAGTCGCCGCGGCCGGGCTCGATCAGCTTGAGCGCGGCGGCGACCGGCGTCTCGGTATCCGCGACCTGCCGGCGCCAGATCAGCGCCGGCCGGCCGGAGGCGAGCGCGGAGACGGGATCAGTTATTGGAGCCGCTCCCGTTCACCAGCTCGCCGCGTACCGCCGCGACGTTGCCGGTATCGATCTTCACGCCGACATTCTGGCGAATGGCGCGGACGAACTGCTCGACATATTCGCGACCCTGAAGGCGACCGATATCGGCCCGCGCGGCGCGGATCGCATCGGGCGTGTTCGAGGCGTCACCGCGATCGATCCGGTCCAGCTTGATGACGTACCAGCCGTCGCCGCCGGGCGATTGCAGCGTCTTGGTGGTGCCCTGCTTCATGCTGAACAGCAGCGCGAGCGGGGCGGCGGCCGGCGTCTGCTGTGCCGCCGCCAGTTGCGCGCGGGCAGCGGCGATCGGGCGGATGGCGGGGAGCGAGAGGCCGGTCTGGCCCAGCGCCGCACTGAGCGCGGCCCCCTTGTTGACGCGCGCCAGCACCTCGTTCGCCACCTTGCGCGCCGCGGCGCGGGCGCGATCGGCCTTCAGGTCGGCAAGGACGGCGGTCTGCACCTGCGCCAGCGGGCGGGGCGCGGAGGGCACGACCTGACCGACGGCGACGACGGCGAAGCCGCCATCCTCGCCCAGCGGCACGACCTGCGGTGCATCGCCGTCCTCGGCGGTGAAGGCAGCGGTGATCATGGCGCGCTGTTCGGCGGAGGGCTGGAAGGCCGGGGCGTCGGGGGCGAGCCCCTGCGCGGTGACGGCGGGAAGCGCCTGTGCCGGCAGCTTCTGGTCGCCGATGACCTCGTCAAAGGTGGCGTTGTCGGCCAGGGCATCCTCGACCTTGTTGCGCAGATCGGCGAGCGCGGCGGCCGACTTCTGCTTGGTCAGCGTGTCGACGATGTCGGCGCGGACCTGTTGCAGCGTGCGTGCCGGCACCTGGGTGACTGTATCCACGCGTGCGACCACGAAGCCGAGCGTGCCGCGGATCGGGCCGACGACACCGCCCTGAGGTGCGGCGAAGACCGCATCGGCAACTGCGGACGACGTGGTCGCGGCATAGGCAGCCTTGTCGACGCCTTGCTGGGTGGAGGGCTCCAGCCCGGCAGCCTGGGCGGCGGCCGCCAGCGCGGTGCCGCCCTTCACCTTGGCGGCCAGCGCGTTGGCGCCCGCCTGATCGGCGACGATGACCTGGGTCACGGTGCGCTTCTCGCTGGCGGCATAGGTGGACTGGTTGGCGCGGAAATAGGCGGCGATCTCCGCCTCGGTCGGAGTGACGCGCGCGGCGACCGCCTGCGGCGACACCACCGCGTAGCGCACGGTGCGACGCTCCGGCAGGGTGTAGCGCGACAGGTTACGGCCGTAGAAGCTCTGGATTTCGGCCGGCGTCGGCGCGGCGCCGGTGCTGACCGCGGCAAGCGGGATGAAGCCGATCTGGCCCGCGCGCTTTTCGAGCAGCAACGAGGCATAGGGCAGCGCCAGTTGCTGCGGCATCTGCGTCGCGCCCTGCGTGGGGGCGATAAGCTGCTGGCCGATCAGCTCGCGCGCGATATCGGTGCGCACCTGCTGATCCGTCATCTTACGGTCGGCGAGGATGCGCTGGTAGAGGGTGGGATCGAACTGGCCATTGGGACCGCGCAGCGCCGGGATCGAGGCGATCTGGCCGTCCACCGCGCGGCGCGAGACGATCATGCCTTGATCATGGCCGAATTCCTCCAGCGCCATCCCGTTGACGATCCGCTGCAACGTGCCGTCTAGCCCGCCCTGCGCGATGAAGGTCGCGACATCGAGCGTCGGCTGCTCGCGGCGATAGGCCTCCACCTCGGTGGTGACCGCCTGACGCAGCTCGGCATTGCCGACCTTGGCATCGCCGACGGTCGCGACCTGCGCGCCGCCGATGCCGCCGCCCATGCTGGTGACGTTCGACACGTCACCCGCCGCAAAGGCGATCGCGATCACCCCCAGGACGATGAAGGTGACGATGACACCGGCCTTGGAATTGATGATCCGGCGGAAGAAACTGAGCATGGACGACCGATCGGCAGGAGAAAATCGGGTGATGCTTTAAGAGGCGGGCGCGCAAGCATCAAGCTTGTGCCGCAACGCAGACGCGCTATCGGTGTTGAACATGTATAACGATGAAGTGGGAATCCGGGGATGACGCGGCGCAAACTGGTGGCGGGCAACTGGAAGATGAACGGGTCGCTGACCGCGCTCGGCGAGCTGGACGCGATCGCGGCGGCGGCCGAGGCAGCACAGGGCGTCGATGTCGCGGTGGCTGTCCCCGCCACGCTCATCGGGCCAGCGGCCACGCGCGTGCCCGGTCTGGCGATCGGCGCCGAGGATGTGCATGAGCGCGATGCCGGCGCGCATACCGGCTGTATTTCGGCGGCAATGGTGGCGGAGGTGGGCGCGAGCTTCACCATCGTCGGCCATTCCGAGCGGCGGGCAGACCAGGGCGAGACGAGCCAGGATGCCTGGGCCAAGGCGGCGGCGGCGCACCGGCAGGGCCTCAGCGTCATCCTGTGCTGCGGCGAGACGGAGGCCGAGCGCAACGCCGGCCGTGCCGAGCGGGTGGTGCAGGCGCAGATCGAGAAGTCGGTGCCCGACAATGCGGACGGCAGCTGGTTCACGCTCGCCTACGAGCCGCGCTGGGCGATCGGGACCGGGCGCACGCCGACGCTGGAGGAGATCGGATCGATCCACGCGATCGCGCGGGCCAAGCTGCGCATGCTGATCGGCGATGCGGCGGACGGGGTGCGCATCCTGTACGGCGGATCGGTGACCGGCGAGAATGCCGCGACGATCCTGGCGGTCGAGGATGTCGACGGCGCGCTGGTCGGCGGGGCAAGCCTGACGGCGGCGAAGTTCGTGCCGATCATCGAGGCGGCGGCTGGGGTTTGAACTCCCTTTTCCCTCCGGGGTGAGGGGTTGCCAAGCAGTGCTGCGCTTCGTGGCGGCCCCTCACCCTCCCTCTCCCCGTAGGGCAGAGGGAATGATCACCCGTATCGCGTCTTCAGCATCGCATAGGTGGCGCGCAGGGCATAAGCGTCGGCCCCCTTGGGGCGGCCGGGCTTGGAGGACGGGCGCCACGCGAAGACGTCGAGATGTGCCCAGGCGGTGCCTTCGGGCACGAAGCGGCGGAGGAACAGCGCCGCGGTGATCGCGCCGGCAAAGCCGCCTTCGGGGGCGTTGACCATGTCGGCGATGTCCGACTTCAGCATGTCGTCGTAACCGTTCCACAACGGCAGGCGCCAGACGGGATCGTCCTGCGCCGTGCCGGCGGCGAGCAGGTCGGCGGCGAGCGTCTCGTCATCGGTGAAGAGCGGCGGCAGATCGGGGCCGAGTGCGACGCGGGCGGCACCGGTCAGCGTTGCGAAGTCGAGGATCAGATCGGGCGCGTGTTCGCCGGCGCGGGTGAGCGCGTCGCCGAGGATCAGGCGGCCTTCCGCATCGGTGTTGGTGTTTTCGACGGTCAGGCCTTTGCGGGTGCGCAGGACGTCGCCGGGGCGGAAGGCGGCGGCGGAGACGGCGTTCTCGACGGCGGGGACGAGCAGGTGGAGGCGGACGGGCAGGCGCGCGGACATGACGAGGGAGGCGAGCGCGATGGCATGCGCCGCGCCGCCCATATCCTTCTTCATCAGGCGCATCGCCGCGGACGGCTTGATATCGAGCCCGCCGGTGTCGAAGCACACGCCCTTGCCGACGATGGCGAGGCCGGGATGCGCAGGGTCGCCCCAGGCAAGCTCGATCAGGCGGGGCGCACGCTCCGGCGTGGCGGCGAGGCCGACCGCATGGATCATCGGATAGTCGCGGGCGAGCGCCTCGCCCTGCGTCACCGCGATCTCCGCGCCGAACCGACGGGCGAGTTCGGCGACCTCATGCTCCAGCTCGGCGGGGCCGAGATCGCCGGCGGCGGTGTTGACCAGATCGCGGACCTGCGCCGTCGCGGTGGCGATGCGCACCGTTTCCTCGATATGCGCGGCGTCGCGGGTCAGGAGGACGCGCTGGCCGTTCGGTTCGCCCGCCTTGTAGCGGGTGAAACGATATTGGCCGAGCAGCCAGCCGAGCGCGGCGGGGCCGGCCTCGATCCCCTCGGGACGATAGACCCCCTCCGGCAGTATTTCCGCCAACCGGGCGAGCGCCCAGGGGGAATGCGGATCGGCGATGGCGGCGACGACCTGCCAGTCGCTTTCTCCGGTGACGATCAGATGGGTGCCCGCCTTGCCGGTGAAACGCGCCGCGGCGGCCTGGGTTCGGACCGCCTGGGGCTGGTCATGCAGCCATGCCTCGAACCCGTCGGGTGCGATGGCGGTGATGGTGCGGGCATATTGGCCGCGATCGGGTTGCAGCAGAAGCGTGAAGTCGGTCGTCATTGAACGGGTGCCACCAGGAATTGTTCGAAGCGCTGTGCGCCGTCCGGTTCGGCATAGGTGCTGACCGAAAGCGTGCGGTTCGGATAGGTCACGCGGAAGGTGCGGTTGACGAAGCCGCCGCGCAAGCGGGTGCGGCCGGTCTGGACAAAGGAAACGGGTTCGCCGAGCGCCGACAGGCTGGTGCGGTAATCGGCCTGCGCGCGCGGGGTGAAATAGAAGTTCGCGTTCTCGGTCAGGCCGCTCCGGTCCAGCGTGCCACGGCGCAACTGGTCGTATAGCCGGCGCGCGCGGGGCAGGGCAGCCTGATCCTCCGCGGAGGTGGCGGGCGGGGGCAGGACGATCGCCTGCAGCCCTGAGGCGATGCGGCTGGTCGCGTCGGAAAACCAGCTATTGGTCAGCACGAC
>NZ_CAMLAC010000246.1 GCF_946477935.1 uncultured Sphingomonas sp.
CGCCTCGCTTCCAAACCATCCGGTCCGTCGCTGCGGTGACAGCCATCTAGGTCAGACACTCACACCCGTCAACACGAAAATGCAGGGCCGTGCACTTTTTGCCAAAAAGTTCCGCCGCCCCACAAAAAACGGGCCCCGCCGCAGCGGAGCCCGTGTCCTTGTCACCCGGAACGGACCGGCCGGCTCAGTCGAAGCTGTAGCGCACGCCGACCGCGAAGGTGCGGCTGAGCAGCGTCGTCGCCAGGTTGAACTGGTCCTGGTTCCCGGCATCCTGGAACTTGTAATAGGTCTGCTGCTTCGAGTTGGTCAGGTTCACCGCATCGAAGGTCAGCCCCAGCCGCGGCGTGATGCTCGCGGTCAACTGGAAGTCGAGGCTCGACTCCGGCCGCCGCCACACGCCGATCGGGCCTGCGAACAGCCGCGCCTCGTTGTTCGCCAGGAACGCCTTGCGCCACACATAGGACAGTCGCGCCCCGATCGGCCCGCGCTCATAGGCGGCAGTCACATTGTACGAGAAGTCCGACACGCCGAAGAAGGACGATTCATCCTGCCCCGTGACGGTGCCGTTCAGATCGACCTGCGGAATATTCTGCCGCGAGTCGAGCACCGTCAGGCTGCCGACGAAACCCAGCCCGTTCAGCACACCCGGCAGATAGCTGGGGAAGTAGGTCAGCCCCAGTTCCGCCCCCTTCAGCACGCCGTTCGACGCGTTCTCGGGCCGCGTCACCAGGAAGCGGTTGGTGTTCAGCCCGGTATTCTCGACATTCACCAGCGAGGTGATCGGCACGACCAGCCCGTCGATCTCACGCCGGAACAGTGTGCCGTAGATCACGCTGTTGCGCTCGAAATACCATTCCAGCGCCACGTCGTAATTCTTCGACACGGTCGAGCGCAGGTTCACATTGCCGCCACTGCCCGTGCCATAGCCGACATTGGTCAGGTCGCCGGTCAACTGGTAGTTGGGGTTCAGGTCCGCAAAGCCCGGCCGGCGCAGCGTCTGACCATAATTGAACCGCGCACGGAAATTGTTCGTGATGTCGTAGCGCAGCGTCACCGCGGGCAGGAAGCGGTTCGTCGCCTGCGACCCCGCCGTGGTCAGCAGCGGCACCGCATAGCGGTCGGTAAAGGTGAAGTCGGTATCGACGTCGACATAGCGCACGCCCGCCTGGATCGCGAAGGGCCGGCCGAAGATCGAAACCTCGGCATCCGCCTGCGCATAGGCGGCCATGGTGATCTCGTTGATGTCGAACACCTGCGTCAGCGCGAGTTGATCCGACAGCCTGAGATTGCCGACGTTGCGCGCACGGTACAGCGACCGGATCGCGTCGGCATTCTTGTACAGATAGCTGCCGTTGACGTTTAGCCACGAGGTCGGCACGTCCGCCCGCCCGTCGAAGAAGCCGCCATTCGTCGTCTGCAACCCGCGATCGAGCGTCGCAAAGTTTACGTCCAGCACGCCCGCATCCTGCGTCCGCACCGAATCCGCCGCCTTGCGATCGTCATAGCGCAGGCCCGCCTTGACCTTGCGGAGGAACCCCTCGTCCCAAGTATAATCGGCATCCACCTGGAAGGTGATCGCCGAGCCCTTGGAACGGTTGGCATTGTCGTAGAACTCCGCGACCCGCCACTGTGCCGGGTCGAGCAGCAGCGCATTGTCGTTGAAATTGTACGAGGGAATGCCGCCGCCGGCGTTGAAGTCGACGTCGATCTGCCGGGCGACCCGGTCCAGCCGCATCGCCATGAACTGCGTGTCGAACCGGCTGGTCTGGTAGGACAGGTCGGCCACGATCTTGCCGCGCTCGCCCACGTCCCACTTGCCGTTCAGTGCATAGACGAAGCTGTCGGTCTTGCTGCGCGTGTAATCGCCCGAGTTGAAGCCGAAGACGTCGCCCACCGCCCGCGTCTTCACCAGATTGGTGCCGTCATACAGCCCCACCGTCGACAACGGGTTGGTGCCGAGATTGCCCCACCAGTCGACGAACGAGAACATCAGGCTGTTATAGGTATTCGCCTTGTACTGGTTCCAGAAGAACTCGAACGTGTATTCCGAACTGGAATTGGGCGCCCACTGGATCGCCGCGTTGACCGCCGGGCGTTCCCGCTGGCCGGTCAGGTCGGAGCTGAACACCGCATCGCGCGACAGATAATAGGGCGTCTGCTGACCGTTGACGAGCAGCGTCGATCCGGGCGCCGTCGCCAGACCGCGATCGGTGCCCGGCTGCCACAGCGCCTGGCCGGGTGCCCGACAGTCGCCGGGCTGGATACGCTCCAGCACCACCCAGCCGTTCGGGTTGGAGGGGGTACAAGTGTTCGCCGCCCCGCTGCCCGGAATGGTGGTCGCAGCGAACGGCACCAGCGCACCCGCCGTCACCGTCATGTCGCGGTACTTGGTGCGCGCATAGCTGCCGTTCACCAGCACGCCGACATCGCCGATCCCCGTTTCCCAGCGATCGCTGACCAGCACGGAGACGTTCGGATTGAACGTGTCCGCCTGCTCGTTGTAGATGCCACGTGCGACGCCCGAGATCGCGAAGCCGTCAAAATCGAACGGCCGCCGCGTGAACACGTCGATCTGGCCGGCAAGCCCGGTCTCGATCTGCTCGGCCGCGCGCGTCTTGTACACGTCGATCCGCTTGACGAGGTTCGCCGGGATATCCTGCAACGCGAACGAACGGCCGGACGCGGTAAAGATGTTGCGGCCATTCATCGTGGTCAGCGCGTCGTTCAGGCCGCGGATCGAGATGCCCGCCGCCTCGCCACCGGTGCGGTTCGTCACCTGCACGCCGGTCACACGCTGCAACGCCTCGATGACGTTGTTGTCGGGCAGCTTGCCGACATCTTCCGCCACGATCGAATCGACGATCTGCGTCGCGTCGCGCTTCACGTTGATCGCGCCGATGATGCTGCCGCGCACGCCGGTGACGACGATATCGTCTTCGGGGGCGGCCGCCGGCGCCTGATCGGCGGTGACGGCATCGCCTTCCTGGCGTGCGACCGTGCCGTCCGATGCCTGTTCGGGCAGATCCTGTGGAATGCCGCCGCTATTGGGGGCGGTCTGCGCCCAGGTCGGCTGAGCCAGCATCAGCGATACCAGCGATGCAGAACCGAGAATGAATGGCTTGAATGCCATGGATATAACCCCTCCAAGGCCAGCTTCTTCCAGCCGGCATTACTCGGACAGCGGATTATGGCGAAGCGGGCAGTGGCGCAAGCGCGTTTATACGACCTTTCGTATAATCGGTCTGCAATAGGCCATCTACAAAGCTGCCATAGCTTGTGTTTTTGGAAGCCTCCGGACGCCCGGAACGACGGCCACCGCCAGATCGGGTATGGCCCTGCCCTCCCTTCACCGGGTTAAGTCTGACTAGAGCGAACCGCGATCAGGATCGTGTGACCCCCGAGCCGCCCCCCAAGGAAATCGGGGCGCAATCGCCCAAAAAAAACGCCTTGCTCCGGCAAAGGGCGCGCGCACCGATCCCCTTCAGGAAAGGGATGAGCAAAGCTGATCGCCCTCACCCGGTGGGCGCGCCGGGTAAACAGCGCCCCGCGCTGTTTAGGCCATGCCGGGGGCATGGCCGGCCCGTCGCGGGAGGGAGCGGCGCAGCCGCGGAAGGGTGAGGGTGACCAAAGGTGATCGAAG
The DNA here is from genome assembly GCF_946477935.1 of uncultured Sphingomonas sp. Lineage (GTDB taxonomy): Bacteria > Pseudomonadota > Alphaproteobacteria > Sphingomonadales > Sphingomonadaceae > Sphingomonas. Next base: position 3,641 of record NZ_CAMLAC010000246.1, read on the forward strand.
TCGGACAGCCGAAACCCCGCAGGGGTCCATGCACCGAATCTGCACCGCGCCTCCATGCGAAGCACACCCCAGCCCGCATCCGTCCTCCACGGCGCATCGTCAGACCAGCGGCTGATCGTCATCACCGGAGGATAGTCATGCCACCCACCCTGCCCCGTCGACCATCGTTCCATCGCCGCACCTTTGCCGCCAAGCTCGCCGGCGCCGCTCTGCTCGTCATCCTCGCGCATCAGCTCTTCTATGGCCGGGAGCCGGGATGGACGCTCGGCGCGTTCGCGTTCGGCTGGTGCGTGCTGCTCGGCGCCGCCGTCCCGGCGATGCGCCGCGCGGCGCCCGCCACGCTGCTCGCCCTCGCCGCGCTGTTCGCCCTCGTGCTGGTCGATGATCCCAATCCGCTGGGATGGCTGCTCTTCTGGGGGGCGATCAGTTCCGCCGCGCTGGTGCTGCGCCGCCGCTTCCGCGATGCCGCAGGCTGGGCGCTCGATCTCGCATTGCACGCGCTCGCCAGCATCACCCGTCCGTTTCGCGACGCTGCGCGCCTGCTCGGCTCGGCGCACCGCGACGGCAGCGATCGCGAGGATGCGGATCACTGCGCCGCGATCGCTGCTCGGCAGCGTGCTGTTCCTGGCGCTGTTCGGCATGGCCAATCCGCTGGTCGGCACGGCGCTGGGCGCGATCCTGCCCACGTCCCTCTGGGACGTTGCCGGCCGCCTGATCTTTTCCGCCATCGTCTTCGCCCTGATCTGGCCCAGCTTCCGTCCGCATGTCCATGCCGCCATCCCGCTGCCCTCCTTCACGCACGGTACCGCCCTGCCCGGCCTGTCCACGGCAAGCCTGATGCTGTCGCTCACCGCGTTCAACGCCGTGTTCGCGCTCCAAAACGGGCTCGACCTCGTCTTCCTGTGGAGCGGCGCCCCCCTTCCCGATGGGGTGACGCTGGCCGAATATGCCCATCGCGGCGCCTATCTGCTGATCGTCACCGCGCTTCTCGCCGGGCTGTTCGTGCTCGTCGCGCTCGCACCGGACAGCGCAGGCGCGCGGCGGCCCGCGGTGCGCCGCCTGCTCGTCCTGTGGCTGGCGCAGAACGTGCTGCTCGTCGCATCCAGCATGATCCGGCTGTTCGACTATATTCTCGCTTATTCGCTGACTGAATTGCGCCTTGCCGCGCTCGCCTGGATGGCGCTGGTCGCCACCGGCCTCGTACTGATCGGGTGGCGCCTGCTTGCGGGCCGCAGCGCGCGCTGGCTCGTCAACGCCAATGCGCTTGCCGCGTTGGTCACGCTGGTCGCCGCCGACGTGATCGATCTCGGCGCGGTCGCCGCCCGCTGGAACGTCGACCATGCCCGGCGCGCAGACCAGCTCGACCTGTGCTATCTTGCTCGCCTCGGCCCCTCCGCGCTCCTGCCGCTGATCGACCTCGAACACCGCGCCGCCCCGATCCTGCGTGACCGGACGCGCTATCTCCGCCTTGAGCTCC
>NZ_CAMLAC010000247.1 GCF_946477935.1 uncultured Sphingomonas sp.
CCTCACCCTTCCCACTGCCTGGCGGCAGCGGGCCCCTTCCCTCTCCCCGCGGGGGAGAGGGAAATCATTCCAATGATCGACGAAATCATCCGGCATCCCACCGCGCGGCGTATCCGGCTGGTGATCGACCCCGCCACCGGCACCACCCGCCTCGTCATCCCCAGGCGCGCCGCGCTGAAGCCGGCGCTCGCCTGGGCGCAAGGGAAGGGCGAGTGGATCGCCGCCCAGCGTGCCACCCTGCCCACCCCGCGCCCCTTCGCGCCCGGTGCGACGATCCCGTTCGGCGACACCGAACTCACCATCTGCTGGATCGAGGGGCGCAGCCGCCTGCTCCGTCGCGATGGCGACATGCTGCACGCCTCCGGCCCGGTGGAAACGCTGCCCCGCCGCGTCACACTCTGGCTGCATCGTCAGGCGCTCGACCTGCTGACGCACGAAACCGCCGAGTTCGCGGCAAAGGCCGGCGTCACCGTTACCAGGGTCGCGATCGGCGATGCCAAGGCGCGCTGGGGCAGTTGCGCCTCGCACGGCGCGATCCGCTATAGCTGGCGGCTGATCCTCGCGCCCGGCTTCGTCCGCCGCGCGACGGTGGCGCATGAGGTCGCGCACCGCGTCCACATGAACCATGCCCCCGTCTTCCACGCCCTTGTCGCGGAGCTGTTGGGCGAGGATCCCGCGCCTGCCACCGCCTGGCTGCGGCGGCATGGCGCGGCGCTTCACTGGGTCGGCCGGTCGTCCTGATCGAAGCGCGGCGGCGCCAGCCCCTCGCGCGGAGCGGGGCGCTGGCGTGACGGTTCGCGCGGTGCGTCGCGCCCGGTGACGCGGTCCAGCCAGTCCTGATCCAGCCGCTGCGGTGGCGCGGCCTGCACCGGCGGCCCGTCCTCGTCGCTGCCGCGGCGCACATCCACCGGCGCCTGATCGTCGTCATAGCCGTCACCCGGCACCGTCGGCGCGATCGGATTGCCATCGGCATCGACCGCGCCCATGCCATTATCCGGCGCGCCGAAATAGCTCTCCTCGTCCGGCTCCAACTGCCATTCGGGCAAGGTCACCTGCGTTTCGAACTGCTCGATCGGCCGGCTGGCGGTCGCCGCCTTCATATATTGCGCAAAGGCGCGCGCCGGCGCGGTGCCGCCGTGCAGGCCCGATACCGGCCGGGCATTGTCGCGTCCCATCCACACGCCCGTCGTCAGCCCGCTGGAGAAGCCGACGAACCAGCCATCCTTCATGCTGCTCGTCGTGCCCGTCTTGCCCGCCACCGGCCGCCCGATCTGCGCGGCGCGTCCCGTGCCGGTATTGACCGCGGTCTGCAGCAGGTCGGTCATCTCGGCCGCGACATAGGGCGCGACCAGCACATGGCTGCGATCCACCTCGTGGCGATAGATTTCCTGCCCGTTGGTCGTCACCCGCGTGATGCCATAGGGCGCCACCGCCACGCCCTTGTTCGCCACCGAGGCGAAGGCGCGCGTCATGTCGATCAGCCGCACGTCCGACGTCCCCAGCACCATGGAGGGATGCGTGTTGACCGGCGTGGTGATGCCGAAGCGGCGCGCCATGTCGGCGACGGTGGTGAAGCCCACCTCCTGCCCCAGCTTGGCCGCCACCGTGTTCAGCGAATAGGCAAAGGCGGTGCGCAGGCTCACCTGCCCCGAATTGCGCCGCGAATCGTTGCGCGGGCTCCACCCGTCGATCGTCACCGGCTCGTCCACCACCGTGTCCTCAGGCTTGTGGCCCGCCTCCAGCGCGGCGAGATAGACGAACAGCTTGAACGCGGAACCCGGCTGGCGCACCGCCTGCGTCGCCCGGTTATAGTTGGTCGACACGTAATCCTTGCCACCGACCAGCGCGCGCACCGCGCCGTCCCGGTCCAGGCTGACCAGCGCCCCTTGCGTACCGCCAGGCGCCTGCTGCCGGATCGCGGCATCGGCGGCGCGCTGCATCCCCAGGTCCAGCGTCGTCCACACCTCCAGCGGCGCCTGCGTCTCGTCGATCAGCGTGTCGAGCTGCGGCAGGGCCCAGTCGGTGAAGTAACGGACGCTGTTCTGCTTGGGCTCGGGCGCCAGGTGCAGCGATTTCGGCTCGGCCTCCGCCGCCTCGTCCGCGCTGATGAAGCCGTTGCGCACCATCTGGTCGATCACCACGCCTGCACGGCCCACCGCCGCCTCGGCGTCGGCGGTCGGCGAGTAGTTGGACGGCGCCTTGACCAGCCCGGCGATCACCGCCGCTTCCGACAGGCTCAGCGTGTCCGCGCCATGGCCGAAGAATTTGCGGGAAGCCGCGTCGATGCCATACGCACCGCCGCCATAATAGACCTTGTTCAGATACAGCTCGAGGACCTGGTCCTTGCTGAACTTGCGTTCCAGCGCCAGCGCCAGGATCCATTCGCGGAACTTGCGCCCGAACTTCTTCTGGTTGTTCAAAAAGACGTTGCGGGCAAGCTGCTGCGTGATCGTAGAGCCCCCCTGCACCCAGCGGCCCCGTTCATACCGGACCATCACCGAGCGGACGATGCCGATCGGATCGACGCCGGGATGCTGGCGGAAGCGGCGATCCTCCACCGCCACCGTCGCCTCGCGCATCACCGCGGGGATGCGGTTATAGGGCAGCCATTCGCCGTAACTCGGCCCCAGCGACACGATCACCGTGCCGTCGGCGGCATGGACGCGGATCATCTGGCCGTTGGGCGAGGATTTCAGCTCCTCGAAGCTCGGCAGTTGCGACCGCGCGACATAGACCGCGATCAGCAGCGCGCCCAGCGCGAGCACGGCCAGGCCGATAAGGATCTGGAGGGAAACGACGATCCGGCGCCGCCAGGGCGAACGGGGACGTGAGCGGGAAGAACGCGCGCGAGCCATGAAGGATGGGCGAAATACCCGGCTTCGCGCGCCATCACAAGCGATGCTTATGGGCGGCCTGCCGCTACACCCACGCAGTCCGGCGCACGATCACGCCACCCGCGTCACGCGCGCGATCCATCGCACCAGCGCCGGACCGGCCAGCCGGGGGAGAACGCCGCGTGCCCGCCCCTCCGCCAGCGCGCGAACACCGCCGGCCACCGCGATCGGCATCCCGATCCGCCGCCTGAACGCCCGCTGCCAATCGGGTGCCGTGGCGGCGCCCCCGGCGATATAGCTTTGCGCTGCCGACACGCCGCTGGCCAGCGCGATGCCCATGCCTTCCCCGGCCAGCGACGGGATCACACCCGCCTGATCGCCAAGCCGGAATAGCGCACCCGGGCGCGCCCGCCAGCCATAGGGCACGTTGGCCACCGCATCGACGGCGGCGTCACCCGCCATGAACGCCAGCCGCTCGCCCAGTCGCGGCACCTCGCGCGCCAGTTCGGCCAGCAGCCCCGCTGCGTCCCCTGCCGCCCGCAGCCGCGACCGGCGGACCGCCATGCACAGGTTCGCGCTGCCGTCCTCCTGCAACACCAACCCGGCATAGCCACGGTCGAACAGGTGCAGTTCGATCGCATCGTCCACCAGCACGGACAGTCCCGGCGCCGCCGCCAGCCGCACGCGCAACCCCAGCGCCGGATCGTCACCCGGATCACCCCGCGCCGGCGCCCCGCGCAGGTCGTGCTTGCCGGTTGCCAGGAACAGCGCATCGGGCGCCAGCACCTCGCCGTCCGCCAGCCGCACGCCGCCATGCTCCACCGCACGCACGCTGACGCCGCGCTCGACCCGCGCGCCCACCGCCTCGGCCTGCGCCAGCAGGATGGTGTCGAGGCGGTGGCGCGACAGGCCGATGGCGGGTTCGGGCAGCGGCGCCTCCGCCACCGCGCGCGCCGTCACCATGCGCAACCGCGTCACCCGGTGGCCGCCTGGCTCCACCCCCAGCGCCCGGACCTGCGCCACCGTCCGCCAGCTCAGGAAACCGCCGCACAGGGCATCGCCGATCACCCGCTGCCGCTCGACCAGCAGATGCGGCATGCCTTCGCGCGCCAGCGTGATCGCCGCCGCCGCGCCCGCCGGCCCACCGCCGACGATCAGCGCCGGCGCGCGACGCATAGCCGGAAGGGGAAGCGGCGCTCGACCCGCGCCTCGCTGATCTGCGCGGTGGCGAGCAGTTCGCTCCATTCCGCCGGGCGAAAGCTGCGCGCGATCGACAGGCGGCCGTCATGCCGTACGATCGGATGCCACCGCGCCGCCCATGCGAGCAGCGGATAGCCGGCATGGGCGAAACGGTGGCGATGCAGATCGTTGACGAACCAGCCGACCCGCGCCTCCCGCTCCATGAAGCGCAGGAAGGCGATCAGCTCCGCCTCGCTCATGTGATGCGCGACCAGGCTGGAGACGATCACGTCCCATTCCTGTCCCGCCAGCGCGGCATAGTCGCCGGTGCGGTAATCGATCGGCAGGTCGCGCCCGGTCTGCGCCGCGGCGATGCCCGCGCTGTTCGGGTTCAGGTCGATTCCCACCAGTTGCGCGACGATACCCCGCGCCCTCGCCCAGCGCGCGATGCTGCGCAGCATGTCGCCGTTGCCGAAGCCGACGTCGAGCAGCCGCAGCGTCGATCGGCCGCGCATGACCGAGTCCAGAAACCGCAACGTCGGCCGCCGCGCCATCGTCACCGTGTTCACCCGCGCCAGATCGTGCAGCACCGCGCGGTAGGTACCCGCATCCAGATCCTCGGCATCCATCAGCTCCGGGCCGGATGCACGGGTGGAAAGTCTCACGCGGCACTCCGGAAGCGTAGCCCCTCGGCGGCCAGACCCGGTCCGAAGGCCAGCGCCAGCCCGCGTTCGATCGGCGCCCCCCGCATCATCCGCGCCAGCACGAACATCAGCGTCGCCGACGACATGTTTCCCTTCTCGCGCAGCACGGCCCGCGACGCCGCCAGCGCGTCCGCGTCCAATCCCATCGCTCGCTCAACCGCATCCAGGATCGATCGTCCCCCGGCATGGACCGCCCATCCCTCGATCGGTCCACCGTCGCCTGACAAAGCCGCCCGCGTCTCTTCCGCCCCCAGCGCATCGGCCAGCCGCCCCGGCACTTCGCCTGAAAGATGCATGGCAAAGCCGCGATCGGTGATGTCCCAGCGGATCAGGTCCGCACTCTCCGGCCTGTCT
>NZ_CAMLAC010000248.1 GCF_946477935.1 uncultured Sphingomonas sp.
GCAGGCTGGCGAAGCGGTCTTGGCGGAAGAGGAGGGCGGGGCCGCTGCCGCGCTCGCCGGTGGGGGTGAAGTCTATGCGGCTGGCGCGCAGGGCGACGCGGGGGACGAGGTGGAGGCTGTCGCTGCCAAAGGCGTAGCTGCCGCCGACCTCGGTGGAGAGTGCGAGCGCGTTGTCTCGGGTGGCGAGGTCGAAGGTGGTGCCGATCAGCGTGCCGGTGCGTCGTGTGCGGGACTGGAACACGCCCGCGCTGAACTGTGCATCCAGCATCGGTCCGCCGGCCGCACCCAGCTTGCCGTACAGCGTGCCCTGGATCAGCTCGCCACTGGCCGAGCGTGCCATCAGCCGGCGGCTGTCGAGATCGGTGTAGGACAGGCCGAAGCCGAGCGTGCCCTGCTCGCCCGCCTCGCCCTCCAGCCCGGCGGCGATGTACATGCCGTCGAACCGTTCACGGGCATCGCCAAAGCTGGTCGTCGGCATGGCGCTGTTCGAGCCGTTGATATAACCGCCCGCCAGATAGGCCGACATGGTTTCGGGCAGCGCACCTTCGCGCACCGTCGTCAACCCCGCGTCGCTGACCATCTGCTGCTGACCGGGCATGGTGATCGCGTTCGCCGCGACCTCGACGGGACGGCCGATCATCGACACGGTGCCGCCACCGCCCGATCCGGCTTGCAGCGCGGCCAGACGGTCGCGGTAGAAGCGCGCCATGTGGTCGATCGCGGCGGTGCCCAGCGCCCGCTTGGTGGTTTCGGTGCGGGGGGCCAGGCCTTCCAGGCCGGTGCGGATCGTAGCGGCGTTCTGGACGTCGAGCAGGTCGTAGGTGCCGCGTAGATTGGCATAGGCGCCGCGATTGCCGTCGAGGAGGCGGGCGTAGGCGGTCTGGACCGGGGTGGCTGCGACGACATCGGCGTAGCGGCCGGCGGCGATGCGCATGGTGACGGAGCCCGGGCCGTAGGAAAGGCTGGGGAAGAGGATCGCGCTGAGGGCCTGCGGGGTGGCGAAGCTGCCGGCGACGCCGCCGCTCGCGGTCGCGATGGTGTAGCGTTCGTCATACAGGAGCGGGCGACCGCCGGCCGGGCGTAGCGCCAGCGTGCCGCCGTTCAGTTGCAGGCGGCCGCCCGTCACGGCCAACTGGTCCGACTGGCCGGGCGTGCCGACATCGACCAGCAACTGGCTGCCCGCGCCGAGCGTGGCGTTGCCCGCGACGGTGAGCGTGCCGAGGCCACCGGCAGCGGCGCCGGGCGAGACGGTGCCGCCGGTCGCGTTGAGGCTGGCGATGCGCCCGGTGCCGCCCAGCGTGCCGCCTGCGACCAGGGTGAGCGCCGAGTTGCGCAACTGGCCGTTGACGGTCAACTGCCCCTGCTCGACGCGGGTCAGGCCGGTATAGCCGCTGTTGCCGGTCAGGATGAGCTCGCCGCCGCCCTTTTTCACCAGGCCGCCGATATCGTTGGCAAAGGCCTGCAGCACCTCTGCCGAGTAGCGGGTGCGCGCGTCGGCGATGTCGTTGCTCCACACGTCCACCGTACCGGTCGCGACAGTGACGTCGCGCACGGCCCGCAATGCGGTGGGACCGCGCAAGGCGACATCCATCTGCGGCGCACCCCAGCCCGATTTCAGATCGACGCCCGGCGTTTCCAGATCCTTGGAGCTGGACACGAGAATGTCGGAAATCAGCGGCGTGCTATATTCGGGGAACGCCTCCATCAGCACCGCGGCAAAACCCGAGATGTTTGGGGCGGCCATCGACGTACCGGTATAGGCGGAATAGCCGGGGCCGGTGTAGCGGATGAAGCGGCCGAGCATGGTGGCCATCATCGCATCCGCCTCGACCAGCACGGCACTGGAAAATGCCGGCGTCAGGATGTTGAGATTGCCCGCCAATATGCCGGCAAGATTGGCCGTGACGCCATCGGGCGTATTGAGGCGGCTACCCGCGATCAGGGTGATGGCAACAGCCTCTTGCGCGACACGGCGGCGGGCGGCAGTTTCATCGAAGGCGACGCCAGCGCGTTGTGCGGCGTCCTTGCTGCCGAGATACTCGTTCAGCACCGCGATGAAGCGGTTGACCGCGGCGCTCTGCAACGCCGCCACGGTCGTTGCTGCGTAGAGCGTCGGATAGGCGGCACGGGTGAACTGACTCTGGATGCCTTGCCGGTCGAATTCATAGGCCGGCACCGATGAAACGATCGCATTGCCCGGTCCAGAAACGCACCAGGTGGCGGTCTGGCCGCAGAAGCTGGTCGACGGCGTTGCGGTCAGGTTCGCCTGATAATTGGCGACCGACAGCCAGTTGCCGCGCAGGCGTGGATCAGAAAATGGCGCAACCGCATCGACGCTGGCATGGACGCCCGAGCCATTACCCGCCGAGAAGACGACCAGCACGTCGTTTTGCAGCACGGGATCGTAGAAGGTGCCGAGATTCTGGCGGAATTGCTGGAGTACGGTGGTCAGTGGCGCGTCATAAGGCAGCGAATTGCCGCTGCCCCAGCTATTGTTGATGATGCGCACCTGGCCAGTGCGCGCAAGGCCGACGATATTTTCCCGCGGGGTGCTGACCAACGTACCGTCGATCACCTGATCCTTGTACCACAGGAAATCGCCGGCCGCGAAGTTCGCGGTCGCCGAATAGATGTTGGCGTTGAAGGCGTTGCCGAACATGGGGAGGCCAGCGACCCGGCTACCCGCGGCGGTGCCGGCGACATGGGTGCCATGGCCTTCCCACTGGCGGCGCGGGTTGATCAGACCGTCATTGCCATAGGCGGCAGGTACCGCAGTGCGCAGACCGGTGATCTTGCCGGCGCCCTGGAACTGGGGGTGGGTGGTCAGCACGCCCGCATCGTTGATGCCGATCGTCTGGCCACGCCCGCTGAGGCCCAGCACATAGGCATGCTCCATGCCAAGATAGGCCTTGGAATAATCGACCGAAAACTGCGCGTCCTTGCGCCACGACGCGATCGCGGCGGCGTAGTCCGCGGTTCGGGCGCCATTCGCCATGTAATAGCCACCGGCGGGCGGCGGCGGTGGCGACGACGGCGAGGCATTCTGCGCGAGGCCCGGTAAAGACACGAGGCACGTGGTACACAGCACCGCGAGGACGATTGCGCTCTTGCACGACTTGATCATTGAAACCCCCAGATGACGCGCACTTTCGGCCCGCCTGTACCGTGAGGCTGACACCCAAAAGGGTTAGTTTCAAACGAAAATGGATCGATAATGCGGCGGTAATGTCCTTCTTTCCATAACTGTGTCTTTTGTATCCGAAATCATTTTTGCTACGCTGCAGCGGCCTGCGCGTTTCGCTGAGCGCGGCGTTCGCCTATCCTGCGACCATGACCAAGGGCACGATTCGCGTCGGCATCGGGGGATGGACCTATGAGCCATGGCGGGGCACCTTTTATCCCCCCAAATGGCCGCAGAAGCGCGAACTGGATTATGCAGCGTCGAAACTGACCGCGATCGAGATCAACGGTACCTACTATTCGAGCTTCAGGCCCGCGAGTTTCGCCGGCTGGGCAAAAGCGGTACCGGATGGCTTCGTCTTCGCGCTGAAGGCTTCGCGCTATGCCACCAACCGCAAGGTGCTGGCAGATGCGGGCGAGTTAGTGATGCGCTTCATCGGTCAGGGTATCGTCGAACTCGGCGACCGGCTGGGGCCGATCCTGTGGCAGTTCATGGCGACCAAGCGGTTCGAGCCCGATGATTTCCGGGCGTTCCTGGCATTGTTGCCGGAGCGACATGACGGGGTGGCGCTGCGCCATGCCGTGCAAGTGCGCCATGAGAGTTTCCAAACGCCCGAGTTCGTGGCGATGGCCCGCGCGGCGAACGTCGCGATCGTGTTCGATGACAGTGAGGGCGCACCGAGCTTTCCTGATGCCACGAGCGACTTCGTCTATGCCCGGCTGGAAAATGCGGTGGAGGAGGAGCCGGCTGGTTATGCTCCGGCGGCGCTCGACGAATGGGCATCGGGCGCGGTGGAATGGGCCAAAGGCAGCGTGCCGGCGGCACTGCCCTGTGCGGGCAGCGAAGCGGCGCCGATCGCGCCGCGCGATGTGTTCATGTTCTTCATCAACGGAGCCAAGGTGCGGGCGCCGTTCGGCGCGATGGCGTTGATCGAGCGGCTGGGGGAGCGTTAGATCATCGTGCGTTAAACGTACGTCATCCATCCGTTCGGCCTGAGCCCTTCGACTGGCTGGCAAGCCAGCCGCTCAGGATAAACTTCAGCGCTTCGCGCTGAAGTCGAAGGCCAAGCGCCGCCTGCTGTGCTTCGACTTCGCTCAGCACGAACGGAACGTGGTAGATCGGATTTGACGCAGCTTACTTCAGCGGGGGCAGTAGCTCGATACGCGTTTTCGATACGCCTCCGCGAGCCTGTTCGACCGCTACTCGGCACGAACAGGACAGAGCGACGTCCTCATGGCCTCAGGCGCGGGTGCCGGTCGCTTCGGTCGTGGTGGTGACCGGGGGAGGAGCCTCCGGCGCGGGCGCGGCAGGCGCGGCGGCGGGGGGCGCCATCAGGGCCGCGTTTTCGAGCGTGTCGAGGGCGCGGCGGGCGGCGGCGTAGCGGTAGGCGGCGCGGTCCCAGGTGGTGGCACGGGCGGCGCCCGGCATGCGTGCGATCTCGTCACGCGCGGCATCGACCTGGCCGGCATCGAGCAGGTGGCGGGCGCGGGTCAGACGGTCGACGGGGGCGGTGGACGGGCTGTTGGCCTGACGCAGCACGACAAGGCCGGCGAGTTCCTGGCGCAGCCCTTCCCACCAGCCCTGGCTGTCATCGACCGACAGTTGCGAGGCCAGCGTGTCGAGGCCCTGGCGCAGTGCCTCCAGCGTCACCGGGCGGCTGGCAACCGCGATAACGGTGCCGACGGCGCGCGGCTCGACCGCACCGAAGCGGGTGCGGAGCTGTTCCTCGAGATAGCCGAGCGGCTGGCCGCGATCGAGTGCGCGGCGGGCGGCGAACGCGACCAGCAGCGCCTCGGCCCGGGTCGCCTGGCGGCCTGCGGCGTTGGTATCCGCATCCAGCGCGGCGGTGCGCGCT
>NZ_CAMLAC010000249.1 GCF_946477935.1 uncultured Sphingomonas sp.
CGAGGGGGCGGACTGGTTCGTCTTCGCACCCGGATCGGGCCGCGACGTGGTGACCGACTTTTCCGCCGCGGATGGCGACCGCCTGGACCTGGGGGCGTTCCACACCGGGTTCGACCAGTTGCGCTGGACCGACACCGCCGATGGCGTGCGGCTGACCATGGGTGGCGACTCCATCCTGTTGCAAGGAGTGCACGCGCTGAGCGCGGGGGATGTGTTTTTCGGTTGAGATGCAAGCCATTGGGATCGATGGCGATTAGGTGAAACGCCCCGTTGCGGCGGTGGAACGGGTTGCCCGTGGTGCACCGCAGCATCGGCGCGTGATAGGCTCGTCGGATCGGAGTCCTTCGCAACGGCTCCGTTTGCGAGGAGGCACGATGCCGGAAAAGAAGCGGGTCCTGTTCGTCATCAACTCGCTGGCCGGGGGCGGGGCGGAGCGTGTGCTGACCACGCTGCTCGCCGGGTCGGAGGCCTGGGCGGAACGCTACGATCTGCATCTGGCGCTGCTGGACGACGATCCGCGTGCTTACGGCGTGCCCGACTGGGTGACGGTGACGCAGCTCGACGCACGGCATGGATTGAAGGCGAGCCTGACGCAGCTTCGCGCGGCTGTTGGGCAGATCGATCCGGCCGTGTCCCTGAGTTTCCTGACCCGCGCCAATGTCGCCAACGCCTTCGCGATGGCGGGGCGCGGGCGGCCGTGGCTGATCAGCGAGCGGGTGAACACCTCGGCGCATCTGGGGCAGGGCGCGGGCGCGCTGGCGGCGCGGGCGATGGTGCGGCTGGCCTATCCGCGGGCGCATCACGTGATCGCGGTGTCGGACGGAGTCGCGGACGATCTGGTCGCCAATTTCGGCGTGAAACGTGACCGGGTGTCGGCGATCGCCAACCCGGTCGATCACGACACGATCCTGGCGCGCGCGGCCGAGGCGCCCGGCTTCGTGCCGGCCGGCCCCTATGTGGTCGCGGTCGGGCGGCTGATGCCGAACAAGAATTTCGCGATGCTGCTGGAGGCGTATGCGCGCGCCGCCATCCCGGCGCGGCTGGTGATCCTGGGCGAAGGGCCGGAGCGTGCGGCGCTAGAGGCGCACGCGGCACGGCTGGGCGTTGCCGACCGGGTGGACATGCCGGGCTTTGTCGACAACCCGTTCGCGATCCTGGCGCGCGCCGAGATGTTCGCGCTGCCCTCCAACGCGGAAGGGTTCCCCAACGGACTGGTCGAGGCGATGGCATGTGGTTTGCCGGTGGTGGCGACCAATTGCGCATCGGGGCCGTCCGAGATCCTGGCTGGCGCCACGCGGGATGCGGTGACCGGCCCGATGGACGTGCCCGCCGGCGCGCTGGTGCCGACCGATGACGCGGCCGCCTTTGCCGCGGGTTTGCAGGCGGTGTTCGCCGAGCCGCGGCGGCGCGCAGGCGGTGCGGCGGCGAGAGCGCGGTCGCAGGATTACGGCGTGGCGCAGGCGACGGCCCGCTACTGGGCGCGGATCGAGGCGGCGTTGGTACCGCAGAGGCGATCCATGCCCGTTTCCTCTGGAGAAATGACCTTGCGTTCAGGAGTGTCGCGATGACGCGTGGGATGGTTGGCGTGATGATGGCCGCGGCGCTGATGCTGCCGGCCTGTTCCGGGCAACGGCCGCTGACGGGGGCCGGCATGGCGCCGCCGCCCGCGACCGCCTTCACCCTGTCGCCGGGCGACAAGGTGAAGATCGCCACGTACGGCGAGGCGTCGCTGACCGGGGATTACGAGATCTCGCCGGCAGGCACGATCGCCTTTCCGCTGATCGGCGACGTCAAGGCGGCCGGGCTGGGTCCGGAGGCGCTTTCGCAGGCGATACAGGCGCGGTTGAAGGCCGGATATGTGCTGGAGCCCAAGGTTTCGGTGCAGGTCGCCAGCTATCGCCCGATCTACATATTGGGCGAGGTGAAGAAGCCGGGTGAATATCCCTTCACGCAAGGGCTGACGATCCGCGGCGCGGTCGCCAAGGCGGACGGCTTCACCTACCGCGCGAACGAGAAGCGCGTGTTCCTGAAGCGTGCGGGCGATGCGGGTGAGACGATCTACCCGCTTTCGGCCGACTTCCCCGTTTTGCCGGGTGACACCATCCGTTTTGCGGAAAGGTATTTCTGATGGACGCGACGATAGGCACGCTGGACCGCGACCTGGTGCCGGGCACCCCGGCGGACGCGGTGGACACCAACGAGACGGGCAAGCCGCACAATCGCGGCTGCATCGTCAGCCTGGCCAAGCTGCGCGCGGTGCTGGCCGCGGACCTGTATCGTTATGCGGGGCGCACCTCGGCCAGCGCGTTCGCGAAACATTATCTGTTCACGCCGGGGTTCAAATATACCGTGCTGATGCGCACCACCGGCTGGCTGCGACTGAAGCCGGCCAAGGCGCTGGGGCTGTATCCGCTGGCCAAGCTGATGCTGCTGCGCGCGCGGTACAAATATGGCTTCGCGATCCCGGAATATACCGAGATCGGGCCGGGGCTGTTCCTGAACCGGTTCGGCGGCTTCTACTTCCACGGCGATGCCAGGGTGGGGAGCAACGTGAACGTGACGCACGGCGTGGTGCTGGGCTTCATGAACCGGGGCCGGAGCGCGGGTGCGCCGGTGGTGGGCGACCGGACCTTCATCGGATCGGGCGCAAAGATCATCGGCGGGCTGGCGATCGGCGCGGATGCCGCGATCGGCGCCAATGCGGTGGTGACCAAGGACGTGCCGGAGCGCGGCGTGGTCGGGGGGATTCCGGCCAAGTTATTGTCCACGCAAGGCTCGGACGGGTATATCAACCGGATGGCGCCCGCCGCGCTGCTGGCGCGGTGCGAGGGGGCGTTTCGGGGTGGTTGAGGGTGGGGTGTTAGATCAGGCTGGGGCTTGGCCGGCTTGACGCTATCGAACGGGAATGGAATTACGCCGGCCTGACGGCTGACAACGAAAACGGCGCCCCAATATGACTTGGGAAATGGCGATGCTGGTGATCGCCTGCAAAGTCGGCGTATAGTCAGGGCTGACGCTGCGCCTGACCAGTACCCGGTCGTTCGCGCAGGCGAACGGGGGTTCGAATGACAACCCAGACCCGCAACGATGTCGATCGCCGGCAGATCGCCGCCAAGATCGTGCCCATCATCATCGTTGCGCTGGCCGGGATCGCGGTACGCACGCCGTTGGCAGCCGCCCATCCGTTAGCGGCGCTGCTCCTGTTCCTGTGGATTGTCGCCGATACGCTGATGCTGTCGCTGCTCGCCCGATCATCAGGGAAGCCGGAATGGAGCGCCGTTCTGGGCGTGCTGGCCGCGGCGAGCTTCACCGTCTGGTTGGGTTCGCCTTCGGTAGTACGAAGCGTGTTGCTGGAAATGCCGCTTCTGGCGATGACGATGGCGGCGGTCGTTCTGGGACATGTTGCCTGGGCTACGACCCGAGCGAGCCGGATAGTCAAAAGGAAGGGCGTCGATCGCACCGAGCGGTGGGTATCTGCCGCATCGGAGATCTTCCCGGCAGCGCTGGTCCGGTTGGCTGTGGCGGAGATCACCGTGATCCATATGGCGTTGTTCCGCTGGGGCGGATCGGTGGACATGCCGGACAACGCCCGCGCCTTCGCCTATCACAAGCACCTGACGCCGATGTGCGCGACGCTGCTGATCCTGTCGGCGATCGAGATCGCAGTCTATCATTTGCTGGTCGGACATTGGAGCCGCACCGCTACGGTCGTCATGTTCATCTTGAGCGACGTGAGTTTCGTATATCTGGTCGGCCTCATCAAATCGTTTCGGTTCAGGCCCGTCCTGCTGACGCCCGACGGCGTTCGCGTGCGCGCGGGCTTCCTGATCGACCAGCTCGTTCCGCTCGATGCGATCGTTGCCGTCGAAGCCGGTTTCACGGGCGAGGAGGTACGCGACCCCGCAACCCTCAATGCGGCGCTGCTTGCCTGGCCCAACGTCATGCTGCGGTTGGACAGACCACTGCATCGTCGCTCGCTCGTGAAGAAGCGAGAACCGTTCGTTCGTGTCGCATTCCGCCTGGACGATCCGGAGCCCTTCATTCGACTCCTTGCCTGGCGACTGGGTCATCGCGCCAGCTAGGAAAGATGGCCTTTCGGTTGGGAAGGCCGCGTGGGACGGATCGGCTCTTGGGGCTGGCGTTCGTTTCAGCCGAAGAAGATGTCCCCCTGTTGCAGCGTCGTCACGCCGCGCAGGAAGATGGTGTCGGTGTCACTTAGCGCGATGGTCAGGCCGGCGGAGGATACCGTGTAGGTCAAGGTGTCGAAGCTGAGGCCGTGGCCGGCGAGGTCGATCACGTCTCCATCGCTGCGGGTGAAATCGGTGATGGTGTCGCGGCCGGATCCGGGGGCGAAGACGAAACGGTCGGCGCCGGTGCCGCCGGTCAGCGTGTCGGCACCACCGCGCGAGCCCGCCGCCATGGTGATCGCGTCGCCGTAGAGGATGTCGTCGCCCGCGCCGCCGTCCAGCGTGTCGGCGCCGCCGGTCGCGCCGGTGGCGAAGGTCTCGCCGTCGCCGATCAGCACGTCGTTGCCGGCGCCGCCGGTCAGCCGGTCGTCCGCGCCGCGGCCCGACGCAGTGAAGGCGATGCCGTCCCCCACCAGCCAGTCGTCGCCGTCGCCGCCGTCCAGCACGTCCCGCGCGGCGAGCGAGGAGATCCAGTCGGTGTCGCCGATCAGCCGGTCGTTGCCCGCGCCGCCATAGAGCCGGTCCGCCTGCTGGCCGCCCATCAGCCAGTCGTCGCCGGCATCGCCGTACAGCGCATCCTCGTTCTTGCCGCCGTCGAGCCGGTCGGCGCCGTCGCCGCCGTAGAGCGTGTCGTTGCCGTCGTCGCCGAACAGCGTGTCGTCGCCGGCCGCGCCCGACAGGATGTTGGCGGCGGCGATGCGGAGGGGGATCGGCTGGTCAGCATCGAAAACGCC
>NZ_CAMLAC010000250.1 GCF_946477935.1 uncultured Sphingomonas sp.
CTCCACCATCCGCCGCGCCACCCGCCCCTCCGCATGCGGCGACGACGGATTCGCCCATTGCGAAAACCCCCGCGCCACCGCGTCGCGCGCGGCCTGCGTCATCGGCGTGGTGGCGGCATGATCGAGATAGAGACGGGTCAGGGCGCGTGTTCCAATTGCTTGTAAGGGCCTCCCGCCTATATAGCGCGCACTATCGGGCGCTCCACCAGCGCCCTTCCTGATCGGCGAGATTCATGCCCGAAGTCATCTTTCCCGGCCCCGAGGGCCGCCTCGAAGGCCGGTTCGTCCCCGCACCCCGGCCGCGCGCACCCGTCGCGATGATCCTCCACCCGCACCCGTCGGCGGGCGGCACGATGAACAACCGCATCGTGCAGGAACTCTACAAGACCTTCCAGCGGCGCGGCTTCGCCACGCTGCGCTTCAACTTCCGCGGCGTCGGCAAGAGCCAGGGCACGTTTGACAACGGCATCGGCGAACTGTCCGACGCCGCCGCTGCGCTCGACTGGGTGCAGAGCTTCCACCCGGAAGCCTCGACCACCTGGATCGCGGGCGTCAGCTTCGGCGCGTGGATCGGCATGCAGCTCCTGATGCGCCGCCCGGAGATCCGCGGCTTCATCTCGGTCGCGCCGCCCGCCAACATGTACGACTTCACCTTCCTCGCGCCCTGCCCGTCCTCGGGAATCATAATCCAGGGCGAAGGCGACGAGGTGGCGACGCCCGCCGCGACGCAGAAGCTGGTCGACAAGCTGCGCACGCAAAAGCACATCACCATCCACCACGACACGATCCCCAAGGCGAACCACTTCTTCGAGCACGAGATGCCCGAACTGATGGGCAGCGTGGACCGCTATCTGGACATGCGCCTGGACCCGAACTCGCCGATCAAGTGAGGCGCGTTGCAGCCGATTAGCGAACGCTGATCGGCGCTCCGGCAACGCGCCCGGCCGGCGGCGCCCACGCGCCGACCGACGGCGTGGCTTTGCCACGCCGGGCCGCTCACCCCCGCCTCTCACCCAAACCTCTCACATCGTCCAGATCAACACATTCCCCAACAAAACCGCGGCCATGACGAGCATCAAAATGCCCTTCGTCCGATCCCGCCGTTTCACCAGCAGATAGCCCCCACCGCCCACACAGGCGAAACAGGCCAGCATCGCCAGCGCCGGCGCGGCCTGAGCAATCCCCTCAAGCATCGGCGAGCACCCGCCCATAAGCGGCCATGTCGACATTCCCACCAGACAGGATCACGAGCATCCCCGGCTCCGCCCGCACCCGGCCCGACAGCAAGGCCGCCAGTGCCACCGCCCCGCCCGGCTCCACCACCAGCCGCAGCGTCTCCGCTGCCCAGCGCTGCGCGCCCGCGATCTCGCCTTCCGACACCGCAACACCTTCCGCGCCCCGCCGCGCCAGCACCTCGAAGGTCAGCGGCGACACCCGCGTCGTCTGCAGCGCGTCGCACGCGGTCGGCGGCGGATTGTCGCCGACCGGCTCGATCCAGCCCGCCTCCAGGCTGCGACGCATATCGTCCCACCCCTCCGGCTCGACCACCGTCACCCGCGCCTCGGGCAGCGCCAGCGTCAGCCCGGCCGCCAGCCCGCCCCCGCCGCATGGCACCACCACATGGGCCGGCGCCGGCAAACCGCGCTCGGCCATCTGCTGCGCCGCCTCGACGCCCGCGCTCCCCTGCCCCTCGATGACCCACGGATCGTCGAAGCTCGGCACCAGCGTCGCCCCGCGCGCCTCGGCCAGCCGGCCTGCGATCGTCTCGCGGCTCTCACGCGCACGATCGTAATCGACCACCTCCGCGCCCAGCGCCAGCGTCCCCTCCCGCTTGGCTCGCGGCGCATCGGCCGGCATCACGATCGTCGCCGCGATCCCCAGCCGCCTGGCCGCCCAGGCGATCCCTTGCGCATGGTTGCCGGACGAAAACGCCACCACCCCGCGCGCCCGCGCCGCCTCATCCAAAGCGGTAAGCCGGTGCCAGGCGCCGCGCACCTTGAACGCCCCCATCGGCTGCAGGGATTCGGCCTTGAACGCGACCTCCACCCCCTTGAAACGATGGGTAAAAATCGGCGTCGGCCCCAGGATTTCCGCCATTTTCGCGGCGGCATCCCGTACCCCGGCGCGTGTCGGCTGTCGCAGAATAGTCACATTTTATCCCTGACCGAGTTCAGACGCTTTACATAGCCAAAAGTGGGTCCTACATCGCGCGTCCGCTGCCCCATGGGACTTCCAACCGCAAGGCAGCTTTTTCTGTCGTCATGCCGCAAGGCAATTGGAGGTCCCTTGAGTTGCACAAGCATCATAGCGCGCTGGGGTTAGTTTCCACCCTTCGTCCGGTACAGCCGGTCACGCTCGTTCGCCCGCACGCCGCTGCGCGCGCCGCCCGCTTCTTCGTGGAGAAGTTTCCGGGCCGGCCGATGTATGCGGTAAAGGCGAACCCGTCCCCCGAACTCCTCCAGATCCTGTGGGATAACGGCGTCACGCATTACGACACCGCGTCGATCGGCGAGGTGCGTCTGGTCAAGTCGACCCTGCCCGATGCGGTGTGCTGCTTCATGCACCCGATCAAGGCGGAAGAGGCGATCGCCGAGGCGTATTTCGATCACGGCGTACGCACCTTCTCGCTCGACAGCATGGAAGAGCTGGCGAAGATCGTCCGCGGCACCCGTGGTGCGGATGATCTCACCTTGTGCGTGCGCCTGCGCGTCTCGTCCGAATATGCCAAGCTCAGCCTGGGCTCCAAGTTCGGCGTTGGTCCGGACGAGGCCAAGGAACTGCTGATGGCGACCCGCCAGGTGGCGGATGCGCTCGGCATCTGCTTCCATGTCGGCAGCCAGACCATGTCGCCCGACGCCTATGTGGGTGCGATGGAGCGTGTCCGCGCCGCCATCGTGGACGCTGCGGTGACGGTGGACGTGATCGATGTCGGCGGCGGCTTCCCGTCGCGCTATCCGGGCATGAACCCGCCCCCGCTGGAGCGTTTCTTCGAGACGATCCACCGCGCGTTTGAGAGCCTGCCGATCAGCTATTCGGCAGAACTCTGGGCGGAGCCGGGCCGGGCGCTGTGCGCCGAATATTCGTCGGTCGTCGTCCGTGTCGAGCATCGCCGCGGGGCCGAGCTGTTCATCAACGACGGCGCGTACGGCGCGCTGTTCGATGCGGCGCATATCGGCTGGAAATACCCGGTGCAGTTGCTGCGTGAGCCGGAATCGGATGCGCGCGACATGGACTTCGCCTTTTGGGGTCCGACCTGCGACGATATCGATTATATGAAGGGCCCGTTCCCGCTTCCTGCGGACACGCGCGCCGGCGATTATTTCGAGATCGGCATGCTGGGCGCCTATGGCTCGGCAATGCGCACGCAGTTCAACGGCTTCGGCTCCGACCTGACGGTCATGGCCGAGGACGAACCGATGTTCTCCGTCTACCGCGAGGACGAGGCCGACCAGCGCGTCACGACGGGCAACGTCGTCAAGCTGTAACGGCCTCACTATATCATACGTCTTCCCTCCTCCCGCTTAGCCGCGGGAGGGGCGGCTTTGGGTTTCCGCGTCCCCAATATCGAACGACGACGGCTGGATAGCCAAGGGCGAACCATGACCGACACGCTGACCAAGACCGCAAGCGCCAACGCGCCGATCAACGATACCCGCAAGGCCGAACTGCTCTCCAAGCAGGTCAAGCACATCGACATCAAGAGCTTCGACGCGCGCCCGATCGTCGATGCGATGGCCGATATGAGCTTCACCAGCCGCGACCTGGGTCGCGCGACCGGCATCTACAACCAGATGCTGGCCGACAAGGACTGCTCGATCTTCCTCGTCATCGCCGGGTCAACCTCGGCGGGCGGCTGCATGGACCTCTATGCCGAACTCGTGCGCAACAACATGGTCGACGGCATCGTCGCGACCGGCGCCACCATCGTCGACATGGATTTCTTCGAAGGGCTCGGTCACAAGCACTATCAGGCGCTGGAGATCCCCGACGACGACACGCTGCGTTCGCTCTACATCGACCGCATCTACGACACGTACATCGACGAGGAAGCGCTCCAGAACGTCGACCACACGATCTTCGAGATCGCGGAGTCGCTGGAGCCGCGCGCCTATTCCAGCCGCGAATTCATCCGCGAGATGGGCAAGTATCTCGTCAAGCACGGCAAGAAGGAGAACAGCCTCGTCAAGCTCGCCTATGAGCATGACGTGCCGATCTTCTGCCCGGCGTTCGTCGACAGCTCGGCCGGCTTCGGCCTGGTCAAGCATCAGGTCGATGCCGCCAAGGAAGGCCGCCCGTACCTGATGATCGACGCGGTCGCCGACTTCCGCGAGCTCACGCAGATCAAGATCGAGGCGGGTGTCACCGGCCTGCTGATGATCGGCGGCGGCGTGCCGAAGAACTTCATCCAGGACACCGTCGTCTGCGCCGAGATCCTGGGTCACGACGACGTTCAGGTCCACAAGTATGCGGTGCAGATCACCGTTGCCGACGTGCGCGATGGCGCCTGCTCGTCCTCGACGCTGCAGGAAGCGGCAAGCTGGGGCAAGGTGAACACCGGCATCGAACAGATGGTCTTCGCCGAGGCCGGCTCGGTCATGCCGCTGCTCGCCTCCGACGCCTATCACCGCGGCCACTGGAAGGACCGCCCGGTCCACCGCTGGGCCAAGCTGTTCGACAAGCAGGCCTGAACCTGAGAGAAGGTCGGCAGGGAGACTTGCCGGCCTTTCTTTTTACCCCTCGCCCCTGCGGGGAGCATCAGGGAAACAGCGCCCCGTGCTGTTTAGTCCATGCCGGGGCATGGACGACCTGATGCTGGAAGGGGCCCGCTGGCGTAAGCCAGTGGGAAGAATGAGGGGGTGCCAAGCAGCGCAACGCCGTTTGCGACCATAGTCCCCCTTGCCCCCACCCCTACAC
>NZ_CAMLAC010000251.1 GCF_946477935.1 uncultured Sphingomonas sp.
AACTTCGGTGAGCCGACGCCTCCGCCGCCGCCGCCGCCGCCGGCTCCGGAAGTGGTCTGCTCGCCGGGTCCGTTCATCGTGTTCTTCGAGTGGGACAAGTCGGACATCACCCCGGAGGCCGCGTCGATCCTCGACAACGCCGTCACGCAGTACCAGTCGTGCGGCAACGCACAGGTCATGCTGGCCGGTTACACCGATACCTCGGGCGCCGCGCAGTACAATGTGGGCCTCTCGCAGCGTCGTGCAGACGCGGTGAAGGCGTACATGACCTCGCGTTCGATCCCGGACGGCGTGATCTCGACGGAAGCGTTCGGCGAAACCCGCCTGCGCGTCCAGACCGCCGACGGCGTGCGCGAAGTGCAGAACCGTCGCGTGGAAGTCACCTACGGGCCGGGTTCGGGCCAGTAAGCCCAACCCAGCTTCGGCTGACATGCGAGAGGGAGGTCGACGTAAAGTCGGCCTCCCTTTTGTTTTGCCCGTGATACCGGTTGGAACGTCCCGGCGGCTATCCGGGTCGGATGGTTTGGGCGTAATCCGCACCGACTTCCTCTTTACGCGCGCTTGGCGGGCGAACCCGGGCCTTTGACGTTCATGTCCGACGCATTCCGTATCGTTCGTCGCCGCACGCTGCTCACCGCGATGATCGTGGCGCCGCTGGCGCGGCCGGGGCGGGCGGTGGCGGCAGAGCATAATCTGGCGGACCTTGCTGCCGGTCTTGAGCGCCAGGTCGGAGGGCATCTGGGGGTGGCGCATTTCGTGCCGCGGACCGGGGCGTTGCGCGGGCATCGGCTGGACCAGCGCTTTCCCATGTGCAGCACCTTCAAGCTGCTCGCCTGCGCCGGCATGTTGGCGCGGGTGGATAAGGGGCGCGACCATCTTGATGCGCGCGTGGCGATACGCGAGGCGGACCTCATGGAGCATGCGCCGGTGACCGGCCGGCATGTCGGCGGCACGATGACCGTGGCCGATCTTTGCGCGGCAGCGGTTCGGGAGAGCGACAATGTCGCGGCAAACCTGTTGCTGCGGCGGCTGGGTGGGCCAGGGGGCGTGACCGGCGCTGCGCGGAGCCTGGGCGACCGGGTGACGCGGCTCGACCGGTGGGAGCCCGATCTCAACACCGCGCTACCCGGCGATCCGCGCGATACGACGACCCCCGCGGCGATGGCGCGGTTGGCGGGGCGCATCCTTGAAGGCGATGCACTGCTTGCTCGATCCCGTATGGTGCTGCGGCGCTGGATGGTGGAGACGCGAACCGGATTGACCCGCATTCGGGCCGGGTTGCCCGACAGTTGGACCGCCGGCGACAAGACGGGCAGCGGCGCCAACGGCACGACCAACGATGTTGCATGGATCCGGCCACCCGGCGGCGACCCGGCGATAGTCGCCATCTTCCTGACGGGCACACCGGCGAACGCGGATGCCCGCGACGCGGTATTCTCCACGATCGCGCAGCACGTTGCCGCCGGACGCTGAGGCCTTATGCCAATGCGGGTGCCAGCCAGGCGGGGATCAGCGCGTCTCCCAGCGCTTCCACCCGGCGATGTTCTACCATCAGGCCGAGATCGGGATAGGTCGCGCGGGTGCGGTCGCCGGGCTCCCCGAGCGGCGTCACGACCAGGCGGCGATTGACCTTCGCACGGTGATGCATTCGCGCGGTGTTCTCCTGCCCGACATAACAGCCCTTGGTGAAGCTGACGCCGTTCAGTTCGCGCGCATTGCATTCCAGCCACAGGGTTTCCCCCGCGCCGAGTTCGCCCACCCCCTCGGTGACGCCGAGGCGCAGGCGGTGTGCGTCCCAGCCTTGCGCGGGGATGCCTGCGGGGGCGAGCCAGCGACGGCCGAGCGCGGGCAGGCGCGGATCGGGAACACCGTGATCGCCGTGCGCACTCCAGTGCACCGCCAGATCGGCGCGTTCGATGGTGATCGCGCGGCGCAGGCGGTACATGGACAGGCGCCGCGAGAGCGCCTCCACCTGATCCGCCTCGGCATCGATCAGCACCGCATCGCCCTCCGCCCAGAGCAGGAAATCGAACAGCACCTTTCCCTGCGGGCTGAGCAACGCGGTCCATTGCGGGGCCTCGGGGCTCAGCAGTGCGACGTCCTGCGTCACCAGTCCTTGCAGAAAGCCGCGCACATCGTCGCCGGACAGGCGCAGCACGGCGCGGGTTGCAAGGGTCGTTCCCGGGGTGGTCTCGTTCATGACCACAAGGTAGGAGGGCGCACGCAACCGTGAAAGGCCCGGCCATGACGACGTTCGACCTCACCCTCACCGGCGGCACCGTGCACACCCCCGGCGGCCCCGTGCGCGCCGATGTCGGCGTGCGGGACGGGCGGATCGTCCATATCGGATCGGTGGGCGATGCCGGACGGCGCATCGACTGCACCGGACTCGACATCCTGCCGGGCGTGATCGACACGCAGGTGCATTTTCGCGAACCCGGCCTGGTCCACAAGGAGGATCTGGCGAGCGGCAGCCGCGCGGCCGTGATGGGCGGCGTGACCGCGGTGTTCGAGATGCCGAATACCAAACCCAATACCGATTCGGCCGAGGCGATCGCGGACAAGCTGGCGCGGGCCAGGGGCATGTATTGCGACCACGCTTTCTACGTCGGGGCCACCCACCACAACCCGCAGGCGCTGGCCGAGCTGGAGCGGATGCCGGGCACCGCGGGGGTGAAGATCTTCATGGGCGCATCGACCGGCGACCTGCTGGTCAGCGACGATGAAACGCTGGCGCAGGTGCTGCGCCACGGCCACCGCCGCGTCGCGATCCATGCCGAGGACGAGGATCGGATGAACGCGCGGGTGGGCGAGCGGATCGACGGCGATCCCGCCTCGCATCCGGTATGGCGCGACGACGAGAGCGCGCTGCTCGCCACGCGCCGCATCCTCCGGCTGGCGCGCGAGGCGGGGCGGCGGATCCATATCCTGCACGTCACCACGCCGGCCGAGCTGGAATATATCGCCGGCCACAAGGACATCGCCACCTGCGAGGTGACGCCGCAGCATCTGACGCTGGCGGGTGAGGACGCGTATCCGCGCCTTGGCACCTGGGCGCAGATGAACCCGCCGATCCGGTCGGGCGCGCACCGGGACGGCTTGTGGCACTGGCTGAACCAGGGCGTGCCCGACGTGATCGGCTCCGACCACGCGCCGCATACGGTGGAGGAAAAGGCCAAGCCCTATCCGCAGTCGCCCAGCGGCATGCCCGGCGTGCAGACGCTGCTGCCGCTGCTGCTCGACCATGCCGCGAACGGGCGGCTGACGTTGCAACGCGTGATCGAGCTGACCAGCGCGGGTGCGCAGCGCGTGTTCGGCATCGTCGGCAAGGGGCGGATCGCGGCGGGCTATGACGCCGACTTCACGATCGTCGATCTGAAGAAGCGCTGGACGGTCGAGGAGTCGTGGCTGCAGTCGCGCTGTGGCTGGTCGCCCTTCACGGGCATGGAACTGACCGGCAAGCCGATCGGCACCATCGTTCGTGGGCAGGTGGCGATGTGGGACGATACGCTGGCCGACGCACCGACCGGCCAGCCGCTGAAGTTCGAAGCGGTGGCGTTCGGCTGATCGGGGGGCGGAAAGGGTGATGGGCGTCCGGTGGTGAGCGACCACAGCCTGCTCACCTACCGGGATGACGGCGCGCAGCATCATCCCGGTGCCGTCGCCCATGACCTGGACGCCCTGCGCGCCGTACTCGGCCACCTGCCGCAAGGCGAGGCCGGTGTCCGCATCAGCGGCATCGCGGGGTTGCGCACCTTTCTGGCTGGCGGAGGCGCGATCGGCTCGATCGCGGCGGACATTCTGGGGCCGTCCGCGCGTGCCGTGCGGGCGATCCTGTTCAACAAGACCGCAGAGACGAACTGGTCACTGGCCTGGCATCAGGACCGCACGATCTGTGTTCGGCGCAGGGTCGATGTCGAAGGCTTCGGCCCCTGGACCGTCAAGGCCGGCCTGTGTCATGTCGCACCGCCCTTCGACCTGCTCGCCCGCATGATCACGTTGCGGGTCCATCTGGACGACACCCCCGCCACCAACGCCCCGCTGCTAATCGCGCCCGGCTCACACCGGCGCGGACGTATCCCGGTGAACGCGATCGACGGGATTGTCCGGGATTGCGGCACGCGCGCCTGCACCGCCGCGGCGGGAGACGTGTGGCTGTACGCCACGCCGATCCTGCATGCTTCCGAGGCCGCGTCCGTGCCGACCCATCGCCGGGTCCTTCAACTCGATTTCGCGGCGGACGATCTGCCGGGCGGCCTGGAATGGCTCGGCGTCTGACGATGCGCCGTCCGGCGGATCACGCCGCCCGTCAATGTCAGAAGGGCAACCAGCGCGAATTGTGGGTGAAGTTCATATAGCCGACATTCACGCCCGCGCGCCAGCCGACACCCAGGCGCACCGGGATCAGCACGACGTTACCGCGCCGGAGATAGGTCGCGGCGAACCCGCCGACGAAATACAGCCGGCCCTCCGCGGCGGGGAAGCGGTGGAACAGTTCCTCCGTGTCGTACAGATTATAGACGAGGACGAAGACCTTGTTGGCGTCGCCGCCGATATCGAAGCCGAGCGACGGGCCGGTCCAGTAGACGGGCATCTGTCCCTCCACCTTGTGCGTCATGATACCCGATCCATAGCGGACACCGACAACGAACGCGCCGGAGGCTTCGCGGCCGGCGATATAGGCGTTAGGGCGGCCCTGCTCCTTCAGGATGCGCTCCAGCATCCCGCCCAAGCCTTCCGCACCCTTGCCGAACACGCCTTCCCCGGCGGCGAGCAGATCGTCACGCTCGAACGTTTCGGAAGCTTGGGTAGTGGCGGTGGCACGTGCCTCCGATCCGGTCTGGCCGGTGGTGGTGGCGGGCGGTGGCGCAGGCGGCAAATCCTGCGTAGGTGCCGGAGCGGGCTGGGC
>NZ_CAMLAC010000252.1 GCF_946477935.1 uncultured Sphingomonas sp.
ATACCACCCGCAGCGCCGCCGACGATCAGTCCGGTAGTGCCATCCGACCGGCGGCAATAATAACGGCCATCGGTACCGGCGTAGACGCGTTCATTGGTGGATAGCGTCCGTTCACGGTAATCGCCGCTGCGATAATCGGGCGCCGGATCGTAGAAGGGCTCGTTCTCGTCATAGCCATCGGCGGGAACGGCCGGTGCGGCGCGGTAGCCTCCTGGCCCTGCCTGCGGTCCATATCGCCCGTCGTCGCGGGCGCCGGGAAATTCCCGGTAATCATCGCCTGTGCGGCGCGATTGATACAGGTCCACCTCCTGCCGGTAGCGCTGATACTCCCGGTCGAAGCGCTCCTGGGCGGCGCGGAAACGCGCTTCATCGGAGGCGCTTTGAGCGGTGGCCGGTGCTGCAGCAGCGACCAGGGTGATGGCGAGCAGGAGCGAGGTCTTCATGGATGCGGTCCTCTGGCGCCCGAGGGCCGGGCGACCAGAGGGATACGGACAGCCGCCGATACTGTTCCTGAACGACTTCAGCCAAGCGTGACGAAGCTGTCCATCACCCGCTTGCGTCCGGCCTGTTCGAAGTCGATCTCCAGCTTGTTGCCCTCGATCGCGGCGATCGCGCCATAACCGAACTTCTGGTGGAAGACGCGCTGACCCAGGGAAAGATCGCCACGGCCCTTGTTGCCGAGGCTGACGGCGCTGGCGCGCGCCTCCACGATGCGCTGCGGCTTGGTGGAAAAGGTCGAGTTGGTGGCGGCGGCGCGCTGCCAGCCGGGGCCACGCCCGGTGCCGCGCGAAACGTCGGCGAAGGGATCGGCATGTTCGGTCCAGTTGGCGCGCCACAGGCTTTCGCCGCCCGACATCGTCGTTTCCGCCTCGATATGTTCGGGCGGCAGCTCGGCCACGAAACGGCTGGGCAGGCTGGACGTCCATTGGCCATAGATGCGCCGGTTGGCCGCGTGCAGGATCGTCGCCCGCCGGCGCGCGCGCGTGATACCGACATAGGCGAGACGGCGCTCCTCCTCCAGGCTGCGGGTACCGCCCTCATCGAGTGCGCGCTGCGAAGGAAACAGGCCTTCCTCCCAGCCCGCCAGGAACACGGTATCGAATTCCAGGCCCTTGGCGGCGTGCATCGTCATGATCGTGATCTGCGGCTCGCGTGCGGCCCCTTCGGTATCCATGACGAGGCTGACGTGATCGAGAAACGCACCGAGCGATTCGTAATCCTCCATCGCACGGACCAGTTCGGACAGGTTCTCCAGCCGGCCGGCGGCTTCGGCCGATTTCTCGGCCTGCCACATCGCGGTGTAGCCGCTTTCATCAAGTAATTGGCGCGCCAGTTCCGCATGCGGCAGGTCGCGCGCCATGTCGCGCCAGCGGGCGATATCGCCGACGAGATTGCCGAGCGACCGGCGTGCCTGCGGGGTCAGCTCGTCGGTGTCGAGGATGCGTGCGGACGCGATGGTGAGCGGCACGCGCTCGGCTCGGGCGAGCTGGTGGATCTTGGCCAGCGCCTTGTCGCCGAGCCCGCGCTTGGGAACGTTGACGATCCGCTCGAATGCCAGGTCGTCGGCAGGCTGGTTGACGACGCGCAGATAGGCGAGCGCGTCGCGGATTTCGGCGCGTTCGTAGAAGCGCAGGCCCCCGACGATGCGATACGGCAGGCCGATCGCGATAAAGCGATCCTCGAATTCACGGGTCTGGTGCTGGGCACGGACCAGGATGGCGACGTCGTCGAGCGACGTACCGTTACGGCGTGCGGCTTCGATCTCTTCGCCGACCCGGCGTGCCTCCTCAGGCCCGTCCCACACGCCCAGAACGCGCACCTTTTCCCCGACATCGAGTTCGGTCCACAGCGTCTTGCCGAGGCGTCCGCCATTATTGGCGATCACGCCGGAAGCGGCGCCGAGAATATGGGGAGTGGAGCGGTAATTCTGTTCCAGACGGATGACCTTCGCGCCGGGAAAGTCCTTCTCGAACTTCAGGATGTTTTCGACCTGGGCACCGCGCCAGGAATAGATGGACTGGTCGTCGTCGCCCACGCAGGCGATGTTGCGGCGCGCCTGTGCCAAGAGCCGCAGCCAGAGATACTGAACACTGTTGGTGTCCTGATACTCGTCCACCATGATATAGCGGAAACGCTGCTGATAGGCCTCCAACACCTCGCGGTTGGTGCGCAGGACCGTCAGCATGTGCAGCAGCAGATCGCCGAAATCGCAGGCATTCACCGCACGCAGGCGTGTCTGATACTGTTCATAAAGCTCTCCGCCGCGGCCATTGGCGTAGCGCTCGCTTTCCCCCGCATCGACGTCGCCTGGAGTCAGGCCCTTGTTCTTCCATTCGTCGATCAACCCGGCGAGGCTGCGCGCGGGGAACCGCTTCTCGTCGATATCGGCCGCGA
Organism: uncultured Sphingomonas sp.; assembly: GCF_946477935.1. Classification (GTDB taxonomy): domain Bacteria; phylum Pseudomonadota; class Alphaproteobacteria; order Sphingomonadales; family Sphingomonadaceae; genus Sphingomonas. The sequence continues at coordinate 2,395 of NZ_CAMLAC010000252.1, forward strand.
TGATGAGCTGTTTCAGCAGGCGCAACTGGTCGTCGGTGTCGAGAATGGTGAAGTTCGACTGGAGCCCGACCAGTTCGGCATGGCGACGCAGCATCTTTGCGCCGATCGCGTGAAAGGTGCCGAGCCACGGCATTCCTTCCACCGCTTCACCGACCAGGCGACCGACACGCTCGCGCATCTCACGCGCCGCCCGGTTGGTGAAGGTGACAGCCAGGATTTCCGATGGCCAGGCCTTGCGCGTGTAGAGCAGGTGGGCCAGGCGCGCCGTCAGCGCCGCAGTCTTGCCGGTGCCGGCGCCCGCCAGCATCAGCACGGGACCATCGGTGGTCAGCACCGCCTCGCGCTGCTGATCGTTCAGGGTGCGCAGATAAGGCGGATCGGCGGGCGTCGGCTGGGGGAGACTCATCGGCGAACAGGTAGGGAACGACGCGCCAGGGGGCAAGCGTGACCAGTATGTTGAAGCCCGACGCCTGATCGCAGCGGATGCGCGTCAAGGCGCGTCGTCGACGTCGGTCATGTCGACGAGCCGGTACGAAGGCCGGAAAGGCGCGAAGAATCACGCCGGCAAACAGGCAGGCATGGCGTACCAGATCGAGACGCGCTCCTAACGCATGTCATCATCCTGTCATTCAAGGGGCGCACGCCGCACGCCATGACAAGCATTGCGCTGGATCGTGGCGAAGCGCCTGCGGCTACCCTCGTCGGGCCGCGGCTGGATGGCGGACTGCACCCGGCAGGACGCTGGGCTTTTCTGGCGCTGCTGATCGGCGGGCTGGCCTATGCGGGGGTGAGCGTGGCGGCCGATACCGCCGAGGTGGGCGCGCCACTGGCCGGTGGAGTGTTCCTGTTCCTCGGGCTGGCATTGCTGATCGCGCTGGGCTTCGAGTTCGTGAATGGCTTTCACGACACCGCCAATGCCGTGGCGACCGTGATCTACACGCATGCATTGCCGGCACCCGTGGCGGTGGTGTGGTCGGGCGTGTTCAACTTCCTGGGGGTGATGGCATCAAGCGGCGCGGTCGCCTATTCGATCATCACCCTGCTACCGATCGACCTGATCCTGCACGTTGGATCGCTCGGCGGGTTTGCGATGATCTTCGCGCTGCTGCTGGCAGCGGTGTTGTGGAACCTGGCGACCTGGTTCGTCGGGCTGCCGAACTCGTCTAGCCATGCATTGATCGGGTCGATCCTGGGCGTCGGGCTGGCGCATCAGTGGCTGACCGCCGTACCTGGATCGGGGGTGGACGGGGCGCAGGTTCGCAAGGTGCTGTCGGCATTGCTGTTCAGTCCGGTGATCGGGTTCGTCGGCGCGATGCTTTTGCTGCTGGTGATGAAGCGCTTCCTGAAGAACCCGGTGCTCTACCGCGAACCGGCGGGGCAGACGCCACCGCCCAGAGGCATCCGTGCGCTGTTGATCTTTACGTGCAGCGCGGTCAGCTTCGCGCATGGCGGCAATGACGGTCAGAAAGGCATGGGTCTGATCATGCTGATCCTGATCGGCTGTGCGCCGACCGCCTATGCGCTCAATCGAACGATGCCGGAAAGCGCCACGCCGGCCTTTGTAGCGACGGCGCAGGCCGCGGCCGCTGCGTATGCCGACAAGGCAGGTACCCCGTTGCCGACTGTGCCGGCCGCACGGGAGACGGTGACCGAAGCACTGCGCCTGAAACATGTGGCAACGCCCTCCGTCTACGCCGGGCTAGCGACGTTATCGCGCGACGTCGCCGCCCGGATCGACGGTTACGGCGCGTTGAGCAAGGTGCCGGCGGCGGCGGTGCCGAACCTGCGTAACGACATGTATCTGGTGTTCGACGCGACCAAGCTGGTGGTAGCCGATCCGGCCACGCAGGCGCGGTTTACTGCGGCGGAAGTGGCGACGCTGAAATCCTATGACGAGGGGCTGGAGCGTGGCACCCGCTACATCCCGTTCTGGGTAAAGGTGACGGTCGCCCTTGCATTGGGGCTGGGCACGATGGTCGGCTGGCGCCGGATCGTGGTGACGGTGGGCGAAAAGATCGGCAAGACGCACCTGACCTATGGCATGGGTGCGGCGGCGGAGCTGATGGCGGCCTCCACCATCCTGCTGGCGGAACGGTTCGGTGCGCCGGTGTCCACGACGCATATCCTATCCTCCGGTGTGGCGGGCGCATCGGTGGCGAACGGCGCCGGGCTGCAGCGGCGGACGATCCGCAACATGGCCCTGGCATGGCTGATGACGCTGCCCGCGGCCATGCTGCTGTCAGGCCTGCTCTACTGGCTGTTGCTGGGCTTCGTACGACTGCTCGGAGGCGCGTGAACGTTTGCATCGCGGCCGGACTGGGCTAGTCCCGGGGACATGCCTAGCCCTGCCGTTCCGACCTCGCATATCCCGGCCTCTCACCGGCGCATCCTGCTCGCCAGCCTGACGGGGACGGCGGTCGAGTTTTACGATTTCTATATCTACGCGACGGCAGCCGCGCTGGTGTTCGGACCGCTATTCTTCCCGGCCTCGTCCCCCGCGGCACAATTGATGC
>NZ_CAMLAC010000253.1 GCF_946477935.1 uncultured Sphingomonas sp.
ACCCTCCGCTCCCCCCTGAGCCGGCCAGCATAGGACGGTTGACACAGTGCCTCAATTCACCGCGAAACTTGCGAGTGTCCCGTTATCGGCCAGTTCCGTTTCTTTGCAAACGATTGTTGCGCTTTACGGCGAGACCGGTAGGATGGCGGCCAAATCCGCGAAAGACGGGTTTTCCCCGACAGAGGATCGTTCCGGATGCGCAAACCCAAGCCTCATCTGCCACTCGCCCGCATATTGGAGATGAATCTGGGCTTTTTCGGCCTGCAATTCTCCTTCGGTCTGCAACAGGGCAACATGGCCCCGATCTACAGCTATCTGGGGGCCGAGGAGGCGACGCTGCCCCTGTTGCTGCTGGCCGGGCCGATCACGGGGCTGGTGGTACAGCCGATCATCGGCGCGATGAGCGACCGGACGGACAGCCGGTTCGGGCGACGCACCCCCTATTTCCTGTTCGGCGCCATGCTGTGCGCGCTCGGCCTGTTCTTCATGCCGCTCAGCTCGTCGCTGGTCATGGCTGCATCGCTGCTGTGGATTCTGGATGCCGGCAACAACATCACCATGGAGCCTTACCGGGCCTATGTCGCCGACCGGCTGGACGAGCCGCAGCACGGACTGGGATTCCTGACGCAGAGCGCGTTCACGGGGCTTGCACAGATGCTCGCCTTCCTCACCCCCTCCATCCTCGTCTTCTTCGGCATGAACCAGGACTGGGTGGACGCGCACAACATCCCCTACACGGCGCGGGTGACGTTCATGGCGGGCGCGGCGCTGTCGCTGGCGACGATCGCCTGGTCGATCTGGCGCGTTCCCGAACTGCCGCTGGCGGCCGAGGAAAAGGCCCGCATCGCCACCCAGTCCAAATCGCCCGGCGCGGTGCTGGCGGAGATCGGTACCGCGATCCGCGACATGCCCGTCGCCATGCGCAAGCTGGCGCTGATGAGCCTGTTTCAATGGTATGCGATGGGCGGATATTGGGCGTACATCATCTATGCCATCGGCCGCTCGGTCTATGGCACCGCGCAGGCCAATTCGTCGGGCTTCCACTCCGCCGTGCTGACCAATGGCGAGATGGCGGCCTTTTACAACGGCATCGCCTTTATCGCTGCCTTTGCCATGGTGCCGCTCGCCAAACGGATCGGCGCCGCCTCGCTCCACGCCGCCTGTCTGGTGCTCGCCGGGATCGGCATGCTGTGGCTGCCGCATATCGAGACAAAGGCGCTGTTGTTCGTCCCCGCCATCGGTGTCGGGCTGGGCTGGGCCAGCATCATGGGCAATCCGTACGTGATCCTGGCCGGATCGATCCCACCGGAGCGCAACGGCGTCTATATGGGCATTTTCAACATGATGATCGTCATTCCCATGCTGCTGTTCGCGGCCACCATGCCCTTTGCCTATCAGCCGCTGCTGGGTGGTGATCCCCGCCACGTCCTCACGCTGTGCGGGGTGTTGATGTTCGCCGCCGCCGCCGCCGTCTTCTCGGTGCGCGAACGCAACGCCGCCGGCCTGCCCGTGGGCGCGACCGCGGCATGAGCAGGATCGCGTTGCACGGCACGATGACGAGCGTGGTGCTGGAACGCCGCGACGACGGTGTGCCCCTGTGGCGCTGGTGGGGCGGCCGGCTGAACCCGGAAACGTTGCCCGCGCTTGCCGACCTGCGCCCGGCCGCATCCTTTTCACTCGACGTCGACCAGCCGCTGGCGCTGGTCCCGGCCTATGGCGCCGGCTGGTTGGGCCCCGCCGCCTTGCGCGCCCATCGGGGTGGCCGCCATTTCGCCCACCGCTTCACAACCGATACGGTCGACACCACCACGGATGCGGTCACGGTGCGGTTGCGCGACGATGCCGCCGGCCTGACGCTGGTGCAGCACATTGCGATGGCCGGCGACATGCTGACCCTGTCCGCCACGCTGACCAACATGGGTGACACGCCGCTGAGCATCGACGGGCTGGCGAGCGGCACTCTGCCCCTGCCGCACGACTGCACCGCGATCCGCCACTTCACCGGCCGCCACAATGGCGAATTCGTCGAAGCGGTCGAACCGATGCCGGCGCAAGGCTGGACCCGCGAAAGCCGCCGCGGCCTGACCGGTCATGCCGGCCCGCCGGGCCTGTTCGTGGAGGGACCGGGGGCGACCCGCCACGCCGGGCGCGTCCATGCCGCGCAACTCGCATGGTCCGGCAATCACCGCCTGCTGGTCGAGCGTGACGACGAGGGCTTCTGGGTCCTGCAGATGGGCATGGCGCTGGCGCCGGGCGAACTGACGCTGGCGCCGGGCGAAAGCGTCACCACACCGGACCTGCTGGCGACCTGCTCCACCGAAGGACTGAACGGCGCGGTGCAGGCCTTTCACGCCGCGATCCGCGCACGGGCACCATGGCCCGCCGATGGCATGCGCCCCCGCCCGGTACACATCAACAGTTGGGAAGGCTTCTATTTCGACCATGACGAGGCGGCGCTGAAGGCACTCGCCACCCGCGCCGCCGGTCTGGGGGTCGAACGCTTCGTGCTGGACGACGGCTGGTTCCGCGGACGCGACGACGACACCGCAGCCCTTGGCGACTGGGAACCGGACGCACGCAAATATCCGAACGGACTGGCGCCGCTGGCGACCCATGTCATCGATCTGGGCATGGAATTCGGCCTTTGGGTCGAACCGGAAATGATCAATCCCGACAGTGACCTGTACCGCGACCATCCCGATTGGGTGCTGGCGGCGGACGGCGTGCCGCGCATCACCTCACGCAACCAGCTCGTCCTCGATCTGGGGCGAGCCGAGGTGCGCGACCATCTGTTCGCGCGGCTGGACGCGCTGCTGACCGAACTGCCGATCGCCTATCTGAAATGGGATCATAATCGCGATCTGGCGCCTGCCGCCGGCGCGGACGGCCGCGCCGGCTATGTGGCGCAGGTGCGCGGTGTCTACGATCTGCTCGACCGGCTGGGGACGGCGCATCCGACCGTGGAGATCGAGTCGTGCGCCGGGGGCGGCGGGCGGATCGATGCCGGCGTCGCGGCGCGCACGCATCGCTTCTGGACCAGCGACTGCATCGATGCGGTATCGCGCGTGTCGATGCAGCGCGGCTTCCTGATGTTCATGCCGCCCGAGATGATGGGCGCGCATGTCGGCGCCGCGCCCGCCCATTCCACCGGCCGCGCACAGGGCATGGCGTTCCGCGCGGCCGTCGCGCTGCCTGGTCATTTCGGCGTGGAGCTGGACCCGGCCGACATGGCCGCGGAGGAAGCGGACGTGCTGGCCGCCGGCATCGCCCGCTACAAGGGCTTGCGCGACCGGCTGCACAGCGGGCGGGTATGGCTGGGCGAAGGCCCCGACGGGCTGGTCTGGCAGGCGCACGGGCAACCGGACGACCTGATCCTGCACGTCACCCGCGTCGCGCCCACCACGCTGCGCCGCCCGCCGCCGGTCGTGCTGCCGATGCTGGCGGGCGCCGGTGAGCTGCGCGTCGAGCTCCTGGAGATCGCCACCGTGCCCGGCCACCCCGCGCCCGATGCCCCGCTGTTCGCGGCGATGCGCAGCGGCGGCGTCGTGATCGGCGGCGACGCGCTCGCCACCGCCGGCCTGCCCATGCCGCCGATGAAGGGGGAAAGCGTCGCGCTGTTCCGCCTTTCCCGTTCCTCCTGATCGTCACTCCTTCCATTCCAGGACCATCGTTGATGCCGTTACTCGACCCTCTCCCCTCCCACTGGTCCACCCGGGCTGTGGCCGGCATCCCGGCGCAGATGCCGCAAGCATCGCTGCCCGTGTTCAGCGCTGCGGATGTGGTGCCGATCGCGCCGGGGCTGGACCTGTGGGACATGTGGCAGATCCAGCGGGCCGACGGCTCGACGGTGATCGTGGACGGCCGCAGCTTCTGGTTCTTCCTGGCGACCGAGCGCTTTCCCGATCCCGACATGCGCCATGACGCGGCCCGCATCCGCCTGACCAGCCACGGCGCCGATGGCTGGCGCGATCATGGCTGGACGTTTGAACCCGGCTTCACACCCGGCAGCCGCGAATGGTCCGGCTGCGCGGTACTGGGCGACGATGGCGAGACGCTCACCCAGTATTTCACCGCCTCCGGCCGCCCCGGCGGCCCGCGCACCTTCGAGCAGCGCCTGTTCGAGACGACGGGCCGCTTCACGGTGGATGCCACCGGTCCGCACACCGGCAGATGGCGCGAACCGGTCGAATCGGTCGCCGCCGACGGGGCCACCTACCGCATCGCCGATCAGCGCGAGGCGGTGGACGACCGGATCAAGGGTTTCCGCGATCCCGGCTATTTCCGCGACCCCGCCGATGGCGCCGAATATCTCCTGTTCGTCGGCTCGGCCGGCTGGGTGGACGATGTGCATGACGGCGTGATCGGCGCCGCGCGGCGCGAGGGTGATCGCTGGATGCTGATCGCGCCGCCGGTCGAGGCGATCGGCACCAACAGCGAGCTTGAGCGCCCGCACATCATCCATCACGACGGGCGCTATTACCTGTTCTGGTCGACGCAAGGAAAACGCTTCGCCCCCGGCGTGCCGGGCGTCACCGGGCTCTACGCGATGGTCGCGGACTCGATGGCAGGGCCATGGCGGCCGGTGAACGGCACCGGGCTGGTCGCGGCGAACCCGGCGGCCGAGCCGTACCAGGCCTATTGCTGGTGGGTGACCGGCGAGCTGGACGTGATCAGCTTCGTCGATGCCTGGGGACTACAGGGCCGCGACCCCGCCGACCCCACGCTGCGCCGCGCGCAGTTTGGCGGGACGGCGGCGCCGTTCTTCCGCTTGGCCGTCGACGGCGACCGGGTGACGATCTCGCCCTCTCCCCTCTGAGGAGCATCAGGTAAACAGCGCGGGGCGCTGTTTACCTGATGCTCCTCAGAGGGG
>NZ_CAMLAC010000254.1 GCF_946477935.1 uncultured Sphingomonas sp.
GGCTCGGAGATGTGTATAAGAGACAGGCTGGAGGGTGCCGCCGAGATCGGGCGGCATCTGGTGGCGCTGGACGACGTTACCGCGCGCCTGCCGGTCACGGGCGTGTTCAATCCCCTGCCGGTGGCGAGCCTGGATCTGGACGGAGTGAGCGTGCGGTTTCGTGACGATAGCTGCGAATCGGCGGACGGGCGCGTGCGCGCGGTGATGGCGACGGAGGACGGCGTGCTGCCGCTGCCGCCGACGCTGTCGGGCATGGCGCGGTGCGACGCAGGCGCGCTGCTGCTGCCGCTTACGGGTACGTCGGGCACGGAAGGGGTGACGCTGCGCATCCGGCCGGACGGGCGCTATACGGCGGACCTGACGCTGGCCGCCGGCGACGCCGCGACGATCGAGCGGCTGGGGCGGCTGGGGTTCGCGCCGGGGCCGGGCGGATATCGACTTTCGGTGCAGGGCCGCTTCTGATAGCCTTGACGCGAGGATAACCCCCGGCTAGGGGCGCAATCCTTCGTGGCGATCGTAGCTCAGTTGGTTAGAGCATCGGTTTGTGGTACCGAGGGTCGCGGGTTCAAGTCCCGTCGGTCGCCCCATTTCTTTCCCACAGCATCGGAAACGACATGGCGGACTGGGGTTTCCCTGATTTCGACGCGCACGAGGGCGTGCATCTGTTCAGCGATCCCGCATCGGGATTGCAGGCGGTGATTGCGGTTCACTCGACGCATCTGGGCCCCGCCGCGGGCGGCGCGCGCTTTTGGCACTATGCCACCTCCGACCGTGCGATTACCGATGCGCTGCGCCTGTCGCGCGGCATGAGCTACAAGAACGCGATGGCCGGGCTGAAGCTGGGCGGCGGCAAGGGCGTGGTGCTGGCGGCCAATCCCGGCGACACGATCACCACCGCGCAACTGGAAGCGTTCGGCCGCGCCGTCGAATCGCTCGGTGGTCGCTACGTCACGGCCGAGGATGTCGGCATGTCCGAGGAGCGGATGAAGGTGATCGCCGGCCAGACGCGCTATGTGTCGGGCCTGCCGGTCGCATCGGGTGCGGCGGGTGGCGATCCGGGGCCGTATACCGCGCACGGCGTGTATCTGGGCGTGAAGGCGGCGGCAAAGCGCGGCCTGGGCACCGACGACATGAAGGGGGTGCGCGTCGCCATCCAGGGCGTTGGCTCGGTCGGCGGCGGCCTGGCCCGGTTGCTGGCCAAGGACGGCGCGATCCTGACGCTGGCCGACGTCAACGAGGGCCGGGCGCAGGCGCTGGCGGGTGAGCTGGGTGCGACCGCGGTGGCGGCGGAGCAGATCCTGTTCGCCGATGCCGACATTGTCAGCCCGAACGCGCTGGGCGCGGTGCTGCACGAGGGTTCGATCCCGCAGTTGAAGGCGAAGATCGTCGCCGGTGGCGCGAACAACCAGTTGGCGACGCGCGCCGATGGGCGCCGCGTGCATGACGCGGGCATCCTGTATGCGCCGGATTATGTCATCAATGCCGGCGGCATCATCAATGTCGGGCTGGAATATCTGGGCCAGGGTGACGAGGCCGAGGTGATGGCGCGCATCGCGACGATCCCCGGCCGGCTGGAGCAGGTGTGGAGCGAAAGCGCCGCCAATGGGCATCCGGCTTCCGACGTGGCGGACGAGATCGCGCAGCGGTTGATCGGGCGGTAAATTGCTAAATCCCTCTCCCTTTCGGGGAGAGGGAAGGGGCCCGCCGCGAAGCGGTGGGAGGGTGAGGGGCAGACCCAGGCGCAGCATTGCTTGGCGGCCCCCCCCCCCCCCCCCCCCCCCCCCCCCCCCCCCCCCCCCCCCCCCTCTCCCCGTGGGGGAGAGGGCACAGCACCGGCCGTTTCGCATTTCATGGCGCAACGAAGGCGCCAAATCCCCGTGACGGCGCGGTGAAAGCGCCCTAAGACGGGCGGATCGTGCCGAGCCTTCATGCCCTTGCCAATCCTGCCCGGTTTCTGAAGATCGCCCGTCCGTTGACGGGGGCGTGCTTCTGGCTGGGTGTCGCGCTGATCGTGCTGGGGGCGTGGGCCGGGCTGACGCAGACGCCGCCCGATTATCTGCAGGGCGAGACGGTGCGCATCATGTACATTCATGTGCCGGCCGCGTGGCTGGGCATGGGCGGGTGGAGCAGCCTGGCGATTGCCAGCATCGCCTATCTGGTGTGGCGGCATCCTTTGGCGCAGGTGGCGGGGCGCGCGATCGCGGTGCCGGGCGCGACCTTTGCCGCAATATGTCTGATCACCGGGGCAATCTGGGGGCGGCCGACCTGGGGCACATGGTGGCAGTGGGACGGGCGGCTGACCTCGATGCTGCTGCTGTTCTTCGTGTATCTGGGCTATATCGCCCTGTCGCGCGCCGATGCCGAGCAGGGCGGCGACGGGCGTATTCCGGCGCTGTACGGCGTGGCGGGCAGCGTATTGTTGCCGATCATCCGCTATTCGGTGGTGTGGTGGAACACGCTGCACCAGGGACCCTCGATCGGGTTGACCAAGTCGACGATCGACGGGGCGATCCTGTGGCCGCTGCCGATCACCATGGCCGGTTTCACCTTTCTGTTCGCGGGTATCGTGTTGATGCGGATGCGGATGCTGCTCGCGCGGACAAAGGCCGAGGCGCGGGCGCGGCGGATGGCGGCGGCATGAACCATTGGTACTTCGTGGCGGCGGCCTATGCGGTGGCGCTGGGGGGTAGCGGCGTGCTGGCGCTGGTAAGCTGGCTGGCGATGAAGCGCGCCGAGAAATGACCGCGAAACATCAACGTCTCGGGCTGGCGCTGCTGGCGGTGGCGGCGATCGTCGCGGCCGCGCTGCTGGCGCTGTCCGCGCTGAAGGATCAGGCCGCGTTCTTCTATGCGCCGTCCGATGTCGCCAAGCAGGGCCTGCCGCTGGGCCGCGCGGTGCGGCTGGGCGGCATGGTGGCGGCGGGGTCGGTGCAGCGGGCGGCCGACGGGGTGACGGTGCGCTTTGCGGTGACCGACGGCGCGGCCACGACGCCGGTGGTCTATGCGGGAATCGTGCCCGACCTGTTCCGCGAACGATCGGGGGTGGTGGCCGAAGGGCAGTTCCAGCCCGATGGCCGCTTCGTCGCGACCAATCTGCTCGCCAAGCATGACGAAAAGTACATGCCGCCGCAGATGGCCGGCAAGATGCACGAAACGAAGACCCTGGCCCCATGATCGCCGAGGCCGGGCTCGCTGCATTATGGTTCGCCGCGGCGCTGGCGGGGTTGCAGATCCTGCTGGCGGTGCTGGGCGTGCGTCGCACCGATGTGGTCGGCGATCAGGCGCGCGAGGGCATTCGTGCGGTCGCCATCGTGCAGGGCGCGTTGGCCGTATTGGCGATGGCGCTGCTGATCACGCTGTTCCTGCGATCCGACATGTCGGTGCGCCTGGTGGTGGAGAACAGCCATTCGGCCAAGCCGTGGCTGTATAAATTCGCCGGCGCCTGGGGCAATCACGAAGGATCGATGCTGCTCTGGGTGACGATCCTGGGCGTGGCGGGTGCCGCCGTTGCCCGGTTCGAGCGTGTGCTAAACGTGCGCACTCTGGTCGCGACGCTGGGCGCGCAGGCGGGCATCGCGCTGGGATTCTATGCTTTCCTGCTGTTTTCCTCCAACCCGTTCGACCGGGTGCCGGCGACGATCGACGGCATGGGGCTGAACCCGTTGTTGCAGGACCCCGGTCTCGCCTTCCACCCGCCGACGCTCTACGCCGGTTATGTCGGGCTGTCGGTGGCCTTCTCCTTTGCGGTCGGCGCGCTGGTCACGCGCGACGTCGGGCCGGCGTTCGCGCGGGCGATGCGGCCCTGGGTGCTGGGCGCGTGGGTGTTCCTGACGCTGGGGATCACGGCGGGATCCTACTGGGCCTATTACGAGCTGGGCTGGGGCGGCTGGTGGTTCTGGGACCCGGTCGAGAATGCCTCGCTGATGCCGTGGCTGGCGGCGACCGCGCTGCTTCATTCGGTGAACGTGCTGGCGGCGCGTGACGGCTTGAGGGCGTGGACGGTGATGCTGGCGGTGGTCGCCTTCTCCATGTCGATGATCGGCACCTTCCTCGTGCGCTCGGGCATCCTGACCAGCGTGCATGCCTTTGCCGTCGATCCCGAGCGGGGCGCCTTCATCCTGGCGCTGCTCGCCATCTATATCGGCGGCGCGCTCGCGCTGTTCGCGGGGCGCATCGGCACGGTGAAGGCGGGGACGGTGTTCTCCCCGATCAGCCGCGAGGGCGGGCTGGTGGTCAACAACCTGCTGCTGTCGGTGATATTGGGCGTGGTGCTGATCGGGACGCTGTATCCGATCGTGGCGGCGGCGTTGGGGGTGCAGTTGTCGGTCGGGCCGCCCTTCTTCAACAAGGCGGCGGGGCCGATCGCGCTGGCGCTCGTCGTGGCCATGGCGGTCGGACCGCTGCTGCGCTGGCGACGCGACGATGCCGGCGGTGCTGCTCGGGCTGCTGGTGCTGGCGGCGATGGGGGTGCTGCCGCTGCTCGGGCTTGCACTGGCGGCGGGGCTGGCGGTGGCGAGCGTGATGCCGCTGGGCGGGCGCAATCTGCGCCGCACGCCGCTGCCGATCTGGGGCATGGTGGTCGCGCATCTGGGGCTGGCGGTCAGCCTGGCGGGGATGGCGTGCGACAGCGCGTTCACCGCCGAGCGGCTGGCGGCGGTGCGGCCGGGTGAAATGGTGACGGTGGGGCCGTGGCGGGTGACGCTGGACGGCATCGCACCGGTGGTGGGCGATAACTGGTCGGCGTTGCAGGCGCGGCTGACGGCGCGGGTGGGGGACACGGTGCGGGTGCTGCGTCCGCAATCGCGCTTCTTCGCGACGCCGCCGACGGTGACGAGCGAGAGCGCGATCCTGACGCGGTGGAACG
>NZ_CAMLAC010000255.1 GCF_946477935.1 uncultured Sphingomonas sp.
CCCCTGAAGGGGAGGGGAGCGAAAACGCGCGCACATCACGCCGCCGCCTTCAAGGTAGCGGCCCGACAGATCAACACCCGCCCCCCGGAAAGCTTCACCGGCACGACCGGCGTACATCCCCGATCCTCGCCCAGCGCCTCGCCGGTCGCGAGCGAAATCCGCCAGTTGTGCAGCGGGCACGCCACCGCCCCGCCATGCACAATCCCCTGGCTCAATCGCCCATGCTTGTGCGGACACCGGTCGAGCAGCGCAAAGACCTTGCCCTCGCCGGTACGGAACACGGCGATGTCGTCGCCACCCTCAACCTGCACGGTACGGCTCCCACGCACCGGAATCTCATCGACCCAGCCGATATCCAGCCAATCGCCAATCATGCCATTTCCTCCAGGGCCGGAACGGGGGGTACAGGAGTGAATCGCGCCATCGGCGCATGCATCTCGCGCTCGGCGCCCTCGACCCGCGCCGCCCAGGGGTCGTCCTGCGAGAAGCTCTGCGAATGGAAGAACCGCGCCGCCAGCTCGGCCCGCGCCTCCGCATCGGGCAGCAGCCGCGACTGGACATAGGCCAGCCCGACCCGCTCGATCCACGGCGCGGTCCGCTCCAGATAGCGGGCCTCCTCGCGGTAGAGCTGGATGAAGGCGGCGCACATCTCCATCGCCTCCGCCTCGGTCGCCACCTTGCACAGCAGGTCGGTGGCGCGCACCTTGATCCCGCCATTGCCGCCGACATGGCATTCATAGCCGCTGTCGACGCACACCACGCCGAAATCCTTGATCGTCGCCTCGGCGCAGTTGCGCGGGCATCCCGACACCGCGATCTTGAACTTGTGCGGCATCCACGACCCCCAGGTCGCGCGTTCGATCTTGACGCCGAACCCGGTCGAATCCTGCGTCCCGAACCGGCACCATTCGCTGCCCACGCACGTCTTCACCGTGCGCAAGCTCTTGCCGTACGCATGGCCGCTGACCATCCCGGCGGCATTCAGGTCCGCCCACACCGCGGGCAGATCCTCCTTCTTGATCCCGAAGATGTCGAGCCGCTGCCCGCCCGTCACCTTGACCATCGGCGCGTCGTATTTCTCGACGACATCGGCGATCGCACGCAGCTCGCGGGGGTTGGTCAGCCCGCCCCACATGCGCGGCACCACCGAATAGGTGCCGTCTTTCTGAATGTTGGCATGCATCCGCTCGTTGACGAAGCGGCTCTGCTGGTCGTCCTTATATTCCCCCGGCAGCGCGCAGAGCAGATAATAGTTCAGCGCCGGCCGGCACGACGAACAGCCGTCGGGTGTCGACCAGTGCAGCTTCTGCATCACCTCGGGGATCGATCGCATCCCCTGCGCGACGATCTCGCGCCGCACATCGTCATGGCCGAAGCTGGTGCACTTGCACATCGTCTTGGGGCCGGCCTCGACCGCACCCTCGCCCAATGTCAGCGCCAGCAGGCTTTCGACGATATTGGTGCAAGACCCGCAACTTGCCGATGCCTTGCAGGTGCCGCGCACCGCATCCACGCTGTGCGCGCCGCCCGCGATGCAGGCGACCACCTTGCCCTTGGTCACGCCGTTGCAGCCGCAGATTTCCGCATCGTCGGAAAGCGCCGCAACGGCCGCCTTAGGGTCCGCCTGCCCACCTCCGGAGGCGAAGGCTTGCCCGAAGATCAGCGCATCGCGAATGTCGGCGACGTCTTCCTGCCGCTTCAACAGGTCGAAATACCAGTTCCCGTCCGCGGTATCGCCGTACAGCACCGCGCCGACGATCCGGTCGCCGCGCACCACCACGCGCTTGTAGATGCCACGCGCGGCATCGCGCAGCACGATGTCTTCCGCACCGTCACCGCCCGAAAAGTCGCCGGCCGAGAACACGTCCAGCCCCGCCACCTTCAGCTTGGTGGAGGTGGCGGACGGCCGATACCCGCTATGCGCATCGGTCAGCCCATCGGCCAGCGCCCGGCACATGTCCCACAGCGGCGCGACCAGGCCGTAGACCTGCCCGTCATGCTCGACGCATTCGCCCACCGCCAGCACGCGCGGGTCGGACGTGACCATATGATCGTCCACCTTGATCCCGCGGCCCACCTCCAGCCCCGCCGCGCGTGCCAGCGCCGTGCACGGCCGGATACCCACCGCCATCACCACCAGGTCGGCGGCGATTTCCGTCCCGTCCTTCAGCGCGACGCCGGTGACATGACTGTCGCCCAGGATCGCGGCGGTATCCGCTCCCGTCAGCACCGTCTGCCCGCGCGCTTCCAGCGCCTGTTTCAGCAGCCAGCCCGCCGCCTCGTCCAACTGCCGCTCCATCAGCGTCGGCATGATGTGCAGCACCGTCACCTTCATGCCACGCAGGGAAAGCCCGTGCGCCGCCTCCAGCCCCAGCAAGCCCCCGCCGATCACCACCGCACTGCCCCCGCGCGCGGCGGCCGCCAGCATGTGATCGACATCCTTCATGTCGCGAAAGCTGATGACGCCGGGCAGGTCGCGGCCCGGCACCGGAATGATGAACGGATCGGACCCGGTCGCGATCAGCAGCCGGTCATAGCCCAGCGTCACCCCCGCTTGCGAGGTGACGGTGCGTGCCTCCCGGTCGATCGCGGTGACGGGATCGCCCGAGATCAGCGTGATCGCGTTGTCCGCATACCAGTCGGCGCCGTTGATGACGATCTCGTCGAACGTCTTCTCGCCCGCCAGCACCGGCGACAGCATGATCCGGTTATAGTTCACCAGCGGCTCGGCACCGAAGATCGTCACCCGGTAACGGTTCGGATCGCGCGCCAGCACTTCCTCGACCGCCCGGCACCCGGCCATGCCGTTGCCGATGACCACTAGATGCTCGCGCAATTCGGTGGGCGAGGCCATGATCGGAGAATATTCCATCGCTTCCATCCTCAGGAAAAGTGGGTCAGATCCGCACGCCCGCGGCGGCGCCCCAGCTTGCCCGCCAGCCACGCTTGACCGCCGTCAGCCCGGCAAGCGCCACCACCGCCAGCGCGGCGAAGATCAGGAAGCCGGGGGCGAAGCTGCCCGTCATCTGCTTGGCCAGCCCCAGCGACGAGGCGAGGTAGAAGCCGCCTACCCCGCCGGCCATGCCGACCAGTCCGGTCATCACGCCGATCTCCGCGGCGAAGCGCTGCGGCACCAGTTGGAACACCGCGCCATTGCCCGTGCCCAGCGCCAGCATCCCCAGCACGAAGCACGCCAGCGCGGCGGTGAAGCTGCCCGCCAGCGCCACCCCGACCAGTGCCAACGCCGCGACCACGAACACCCCGGTCAGCGCCTTCACGCCGCCGATCGCATCGGCCATCGCACCGCCCATCGGCCGCACCAGAGACCCTGCGAACACGCATCCCGCGGTCGCATAGCCGGCCTGCACCGTGCTCAGCCCGAAGGCGTCGGTGAAGTAGATCGGCAGGCTTGCGGCCAGCCCCACGAACCCGCCGAACGTCACCGCGTAGAAGCCCATCAGCCACCACGCATCGGCCTGCCGCAACGGGCTCATATATTCGACCAGGCTGCGCGGCGCCGGCGCGTTCGGCGCGTCCTTGGCCATCACCATATAGACGACCAGCACGATCGACAGCGGGATGCAGGCAAGGCCCAGCACCGCGTTCCAGCCGAACAGCCCGGCCAGCGCCGGCGCGAACAGCGCGGCCAGCACGGTGCCCGAATTGCCCATGCCGGCCAGCCCCATCGCCTTGCCCTGATGCTCGGGCGGATACCAGCGGCTGGCCAGCGGCAGCGCGATCGCGAAGCTGGCGCCAGCAAAGCCCAGCACCACGCCCAGCGCCAGCGTGCCGGCAAAGCTCGTCACCCCGGCGGCCCAGGCGATGGCCAACCCGACGATCACGATCACCTGGCTGATCGCCCCGGCGCGCTTCGGCCCGATCCGGTCGACCAGCAGGCCGTTCACCACCCGCAGGATCGCCCCCGCCAGCGTCGGCGTCGCCACCATCAGCCCCTTCTCCGCCGGCGTCAGCATCAGCGACCGGGCGATCTCCGGCGCCAGCGGCCCCAGCAGCACCCAAACCATGAACGCCAGATCAAAATACAGAAACGCCGCGATCAGCGTCGGCACATGCCCGCTCGCCCAGAAGCTACCGCCCCCCGTCGCCTGCTCCGCCTGCTCCCCCGTCCCGTCCTTCCAATATGCCGTCGCCATGCGCGTTCCCCTATGTGCGGAGGACAAAGAAAAAGCCGCCAGGACGGCGGCCATCGCTGGCGCATCCTGGCGGCTTCGTTGCCGTTGTGACGGATCGGCCAGGCCGGCTCCGCCGTCACGCGGCGCCCCCGACGCTGGAGGCGGCATCACGTGGTGATTTCGTGCCCGACGCCATTGCCGGACGAATGAAAGGTGCCTGATTCGCCTCCGCCGCGCAACCCCCTTTCGCAACCGCAGCATTTCCCCCTGTCCGTCTCCCGCCGGAAGGGTGAGTACGATGAAAACGCGACGGCGTCGTAGGAGGCGGATCAGCCCGCTATCGTCTTGCTGTGCACCTGGTGCCGGGCTTCTTCAAAAGCAGAAGGAATGATGTTCGCGCGGAGGCGCGGAGGACGCAGAGGTGTCGCGCAGGAGGCATCCTTCGTGCTCCTGCTCCAGCCCCCGCTACGTGCGAACCGCAGCGGCTGGACGATGATCTCCGCGTCCTCCGCGCCTCCGCGCGAACGAAAATCTGACGCCCCGCGCGTCAGGGCAAACCCTTCAGATACCCCGCCACATCATCCGGATCGAACGCGCGCCCATCAAAGAACCCGTCGCGCCCCAGCATCAGCCGACCCTGCGTCGCCCCCGCCCCGAT
>NZ_CAMLAC010000256.1 GCF_946477935.1 uncultured Sphingomonas sp.
GGCGGGGTTGCGGGAAGCCAAGGGCAGGTCCTCAGAGCAGTCGATGTCCGGATGATCGCAGACGCCTATGAGGCGAGCGCCCGCGCGATGCAACCCAGGAGCGCACCGCCTGCCCCTTCATCGCGCCGTCCCTTCCTTTCCCGGACCGGGCTTCTAACCGCACCTTAACCTGTTGGCGCCATATCGCTTGGCGATCAACAGGGGGATCATTCCTTGGACCATATCGACCTTCCGGCACCGACTACCATTGCCGCCACCATCGATCTCGAGGCACGGATTCGTGCGTTCGACGGCGGTGATGGCAATCTGCGTCGGCAGGCGGCCGAACTATGGGAACTGGTGGAACCGCGCGTCGACGACATCGTGGAGGCCTATTGGTCGCACTGGCGGCGCGCCCATCCCGACGAGGCCGAATGGACGGTACTTGACCGCGAACGCCGGGTGCTCGCCGGTCGTGCCTATATGCGCAACCGCCTGTGCAATCTCAGCGGTCGCGAATGGGTCGAGTCGCTCGAACGTTCGATCGCCTCCGCCTATGCCAAGGGTGTGTCCACCATGGAGGTGCTCGCCATGTCCTGCGCCAGCGACCGTGCAATGCTCGCGGCGCTGGTCGAGCAACTGCCGCCCGAAGATCCCCGCATGCGGTCCGCCATGGATACGCTGCTCCGCCTGTTCGGCATGGAGACCGAATTGACGGTCGAGCTGTTCGCCGGTTTCGCCGCGCATACCGCGCAACGGTCGCGCGAGCGGCTGGCCGTCGATTTCCAGGGCGGCATCGCCACCATGGTCGACTCGGCGACCGTCAACGGGCAGGATCTTCGTTCGCAGGCGCAGAACGCCTCCGCGGCTACCCGCGGCATGCTGGGCAAGTCCAGCGAGGTCGCCGCGGCCGCCGAACAGTCCGCGGTCGCCATGCGCGAGGCAGCGCAGACCGCCGCCGGTCTGATCCGCGCGATCGAGGATGCCCGCTCGGAGGTGGAGGCCGCGGCCGAGATCGCCACCCGCGCCTCGGCGCAGGCCAGCCAGGCGGTCGGCATGTCCGAAACCCTGTCGGATCATGCCAAATCGATCGAATCGATCCTGGGGCTGATCCGCGACATCGCCGGCCAGACCAACCTGCTGGCGCTGAACGCGACGATCGAGGCCGCCCGTGCCGGTGACGCCGGCCGCGGCTTCGCGGTGGTCGCACAGGAGGTGAAGAGCCTCGCCAGCCAGACCGCCCGCGCCACTGACGACATCGCCGCCAAGATCGCCGCCATCCAGGCAGCGACCCGCTCCACCGTGGATACCAATGCCTCGATCAAGGCGACCGTGGCAGAGGTGCAGGAATCGGCGGAGCGAATCCGCCACGCGATGGAGGCACAGGCCGGCACCGTCACCGCGATCACCGCGGCGGTCGACGAAACCGCGCTGGCCGCGGATTCCATGTCCAACACCATCGCCACGATCCGGGAGGATACCGAAAGCGTCGCGGACGAGATCGACGCGGTCGGTCGCGGCTTCGATCTGCTGGATGGCCGACTGGGCGATCTGAAGTCGAGCGCGGATCGCTTCATCGCCCGCGTCGCCGCCTGATCCGCCCCGGAAAAGCAGCAGATGGCAAGGCAGGACATCGCGGTCGGCACCTGGAGCAGCGCGGGGGAATCCACCTCGGCAATGCGCAATTACGACTGGGACGGCAGCGTCACCAGCACTTGCGCCGAAATCATGTCGTTGTTGACCGACGACGATATCGACATGATCTCGCGGACCTTTTGGGATCATTATCTCGGCCAGAGCGAATTGCGCGACCGGCGCTCGGTTCTTACCGCCGATCGGCTGCGCGCGCGGGTCGCCGGCAGCGCCCTCTACGTCCGCGAGAAATATGGCCGCCCGTTCGACCAGACGTGGCTGGACATGGCGGTCGGCTATGCGATGCGCGCCCGCGACAGCGGCGTGTCGCTGCGGACCCTGATGAACGCGCTCAACTATTCGCAAAGCCGCACGATGCACGCGCTGGAGCAGCGGGTGGCCGGCGACAGCGCGCGCATGTGCCGTCTGGCCGACATGACCGCGCGGATCTCGCTGGCCGAGGCGGGGATCATGGCAAGCGCGCTCGGCCGGGCGGACGCGATGCTGTCCAGAAACGATCGCCACGAACAGGCGGAGGCGTTTCGCCAGACCATTGCCGGCGCGATCGGCGACGCCGCGGCGCGCGGCGACAGCCTGCGCGAGCAGGCGAGCCAGGCCGCCGGTTCCACCACGCGCATGCTCGGCAAGTCGCATGAGGTGGCGATCGCCGCCGAACAGTCGGCGGTGGCGATGCGGGAGGCGGCACAGACTGCGGCCGGCCTGATCCGCGCGATGGAGGCCGCGCGCGAGGAAGTGGAAAGCGCCGCGGCGATCACCACGCGCGCTGCGGCCCAGGCGGACGATGCGGTCGCCCTGTCCGGCGCGCTGTCGGACCATGCCCGCTCGATCGAGTCGATCCTGGGGCTGATCCGCGACATCGCCGGCCAGACCAACCTGCTGGCACTGAACGCGACGATCGAGGCGGCCCGCGCCGGCGATGCGGGTCGCGGGTTCGCGGTGGTCGCGCAGGAGGTGAAGAGCCTCGCCAGCCAGACCGCGCGCGCCACCGACGATATCGCCGCCAAGATCGCCGCCATCCAGGCCGCGACCCATGCCACGGTCGAGACCAACGCCTCGATCAAGACCACCGCGGGCGATGCCCTGCTGATCTCGCAGCGGCTGCGCGGCGCGATGGCGGCGCATGCCCAGACGGTGATCGCGATCACCGCGGCGGTGGACGAGACCGCACTCGCCGCCGACTCGATGTCGGGCAGCATCGCCGCCATCCGCGAGGATACCGAGGCGGTCGCCGGCGAAATCGCGGCGCTCGGCGGCGGCTTCCAGGATGTCGACCGGCAATTGCACGACCTGTGTGCTGCGGCCGAGGTGTTTTCCGCCAGCGTCGGTTGACGCCGTCACGGCGCTTGCGGCAGGCGGGCGCCATGACCACCATTCTCCTGACCGGCTCCAGCCGCGGCATCGGCGCGGCGATCGCCGACAGCCTGTCCGCGGCGGACACCACCGTCATCGGCCATGGCACGGCCAGCGGCATCGCTGCCGACTTTGCCGACCCCGCCGCCCCCGCCGCGCTGTGGCAGGCGGCGCTCGCCCAGGCGGGCGGCGCGATCGACGTGCTGGTCAACAATGCCGGCGTGTTCGAGGCCGCTCCCCTCGACGCAGACGACTGGTCCGACCGGTGGGAGCGCACGATGCGCATCAATCTCACCGCCTCGGCCGAGCTGTGCCGTCTGGCGGTCCTCCACTGGCAGGAACGCCGCGCCGCCGGCTGGCAGGGCACCGGCCGGATCGTCAACGTCGCCAGCCGTGCCGCCTATCGCGGCGATTCGCCCGCCCACTGGCATTATGCCGCGTCAAAGGCGGGCATGGTGGCGATGACCAAGACGATCGCGCGCGGCTATGCCGGTGCCGGCATCCTCGCCTTCGCCGTCTGCCCCGGCTTCACCATGACCGGCATGGCCGAGGACTATCTCGCCAGCCGCGGCGGCGACAAATTGCTGGCGGACATTCCGCTCGGCCGCGTCGCCATGCCGGATGAGATCGCCACCACCGTCCGCTTCCTCGCGCTCGACGCCCCCGCCTCGATGACCGGCGCGGTGCTCGACGTGAACGGCGCCAGCTACGTTCGCTGAAAGGGCCATCATGAGCTGGAAACTCACCCTCCCCTGCACCCGCGCCGAGGCCGAGGCGATCGATGCCGCCGACGATCTCGGGCTGGATGCCGCCCCTGTGCTGATGACCACCGAGACGGTGGAGGACGATACCGAGACATGGCGCCTCGACGCCTATTTCGAGGATGAGCCCGACGCCGCCGCTGTTGCCGCGGTCCGCGCCCTGGTGCCCAGTGCCCGCGATACCGCACCCGCGCTGGAGGAACTCGGCGACGAGGACTGGGTGACGATGAGCCAGTCCGGGCTGGAGCCGCTGCGCGTTGGTCGCTTCTTCGTCCACACCGGCGCCCACGCCGCCGAGGTGCCCGAAGGTGGCCGCGCCTTTCTGATCGAGGCGGGCCAGGCGTTCGGCACCGGCCATCACGAAACCACCAGCGGTTGTCTCGCCATGCTCGATGCGATGGCGGACACGTTGGTGGCGAACGCGATCGACGTCGGCACCGGCACCGGCCTGCTCGCCTTCGCGGTGCGGCACCTGTGGCCGGAAGCGGCTGTGATGGCGACCGATATCGATCCGATGGCGATCGTCGTCACGCGCGAAAATGCGCAGGCCAATGCGATCGACGGCGTGGACTGCATCGTCGCGGACGGTGCACTGGCCGATGCGATCACCGCAAGGGCGCCCTATGACCTCGTCATCGCCAACATCCTGGCCGGCCCGCTCGTTTCCATGGCGCCCGAACTTGCCGCCATCGCCGCGCCGCGTGCCACCATCCTGCTCGCCGGCCTGCTGGAGACGCAGCGTGCCGACGTGACCGCCGCCTATGCCGCCTGCGGCTGCACGGTGGAGGCGGTCGACCACCGCGGCGACTGGAGCGTGCTGCGCCTGTCGGCCGGCGCCGAACGCTACGTCCCCGCCGCCCCCTTCGACCCCAAGGGCCGCGACGGCTGGGCGCTGGATCTGTAAAGCCGGACACCTTCATTCTGCCCGTTCCTGTCGAGCAGAGATCAAGCACGTTCGCTTTCGACTGGTCGTGGTCGCCCTCACCCTTCCGCGGCTGCGCCGCT
>NZ_CAMLAC010000257.1 GCF_946477935.1 uncultured Sphingomonas sp.
GCCATGGCGCTGCGTGTGCTGCTCGACGCTGCGCCGACGCCGCTGCTGGCGATCGAGGGGGATGCGGTGCGTGCGCTCAACCGCGCGGCACGGGGGATGTTCGCCACCGACAACCGCGTCCTTCCCGCACCGTCCCTGATCGATCCCGCCGCCACCCGCCTGCTACACGAAGCGCGCACCTGGCGCATCGACCGCGTCGCCATGCCCGATGGACGCAGCGTCGTCGCCCTCATCGACATCGAACAAGAAGAACGCACCGCCGAAGCCCGCGCGGCGGCCGATCTGATCCAGGTACTCGGCCACGAACTAATGAACGGCCTCGCCCCGATCGTCTCCCTGGCCGAAAGCGGCATCGCTGCGCTCGAACGGCCGGCTATCGATACCGATCTGCTGCACGAGATTCTCGGCACACTCTCCCGCCGGGCGGAGGGTTTGCAACGGTTTACCGAGGCGTATCGCGCGCTCGCGCGGCTGCCGGCGCCGACGCGGCGGCTGGTGCGCTTGGGGGAGATGGCGGACGATCTTGCGCGGCTGTTCGCGGGGCGTTGGCCAGGTGTGGCGTTGTCGGTGTCGACGGAGGCGGCGGAGTGGGCGCTCGATCGCGATCAGCTTTGCCAGGCGCTATGGGCGTTGTTGCAGAATGCGGCGGAGGCGTGCGTCGCCATGCCGCTGCCGCAGGTCGCGTTGCGCATACAGGTCGCCGACCATGGCCTGAGGATCGAGGTGGCGGACAACGGACCCGGCGTACATCCCGACAGGGCACATCACATCTTCCGGCCCTTCCACACCACCAAGCCCGGTGGCACCGGCGTGGGCCTCACCCTCGCCAGACAGATCGTGCTCGGACATGGCGGCCTCCTGACGCTGCAGCAAGCACCCGGAACCGTCTTCCAAATGCTTCTGCCGAAGGAACGTTAAGCCGCGCGCGCCTCCGCAAGCAGGTCGGCGTCGCTCAGCTCACGGTTGTCGATCCACCACCGGGCATCGCCGACAGCCATGCAGGCCGGGTCCGGATCGCCACCTGCGGCCTGCGCCATGCCCGCGAGCCGCTTGGCGCGGATGGTCGTGGCCCAGCCGATCTGCCGCTCGCTGCCGATCAGCGGAGCAAGGTCCAGATGGGCGATCACCGCACCGTCCGACGCGGCGTTGCGTGCCTCCTCCATCTTCTTGTCCGCCACGAAGCAGGCGCGGCATTTGGTGGTCGCCAGCCAGCGTGCCTTTTGCGCCTTCTGGCCGGCGGAGCCGGGAATATAGTGCGCCTGCTCATGGCCGCAGGCATGGGTGATGCAGTGGGTCATGGCCGGAATCGTGACGCATGCGATTCACCACGCCAAACGGCTTGAGTCGGACCGAATCGAATTTGCGCCGAGCGGTGTATGCGCGCGGCGCTAGCTCTTGATCCGGACCACCAGACCGATCCGCCGATCGACGATGCTGTTGAAGCGCGGCCGGATCGTTTCGCCGAAATACGTCCTGGTCGCCGAATTCAGAATGTTCGACGCATCGACCGAGATATCGAGATGGTCGTTGACCGTGTACCCGATCGAGGCATCGAGTTGATCGAACGGCCGCACATAGATGGGCAGCGACCCCGAACCCGGGCCGCTGGTCGTCTCCACATAATCGTCCCGCCAGGTATAGGCGGCGCGCGCCCTGAATCCGCCGCGCTCATAGAAGCCGACAAGATTGTAGCTGTTCTTCGACAGTCCTTGCAGAGGCACGTCCTGGCCGGCGATCGGGCCGGGCGCACGCGAGGTGACATAGGTATAGTTCGCCTGCACCCCCAGGCCGCCGAGCAGCCCGGGCAGGAAGTCCAGAAACGTCTGGGTGCCCACCTCGAACCCGCGGATACGGCCGTCATCGCCGTTGCGCGGCCGGTTGATGTCCGCCTGGGTGACGTTGGGGAAGGCCGGCAGGTTCACCGTCTCGCGCGACAGGAAGTTCTGGATGAAGCCGTTCACATCCTTCTGGAACCCGGACAGATAGGCATAACCGTTGCGCGAGAAGTACCATTCGATGCTGGCGTCATAGGAGGTCGAGCGCAGCGGTCGCAGGTCCGGATTGCCGGCATTGATGTTCAGGATACCGCTGGCGGCCAGCGAGGTAACGTTCAATGTCGGGCTGAGGCTGCCGAAACCGGGACGGGTCAACTGCTTGGCATAGGCCAGGCGGAGGAACAGGTCCGGCGTGATCTTCAGCCTGAGGTTCGCGCTGGGCAGGACATTGTCATAGCTCGAATCCTGATCGATCGGCGATGTCGCACCGGTCGGCGCCGTCACCACGCCCACCGTCGACAGGTCGGTCTTCAGATAGCGCAGCCCGACATTGCCATCGATCGGCACCCCCAGCGTATCGAAGTCGAGATTGACCTGGCCGTAAGCGGCATAGGTCTGTTCCCGTTGCGAATAGGTGTTCGCCGGATTGAAGCGCGGCGTGCAGATCGTGTCGCCGAACACCTGACACAGCAGCGCCTGATCGCGCTGGATGTAGATCGGCACCGACAATGCCACGTTCATCGGGTTGGGCACGCTGGCGTCGCGGTAGAAATTGCCCGCCAGCGTGATCGGCGCCAGCGCCTGGGGCAAGACGGTGGCCGGGAAGGTATTGGCCGGCTGTCCCGGCGCGGCCGGCGGGAAATGGTTCTGCGTGCCCTGCATGCGCCGCACGTCGCGGGTCGTGTAGCGCCCGCCGATCAGGACCGAGGTGATGAAGCTGTTCTCGAAGTCATACTCGGCATCCAGCCGCCCGGCGAGGCCGTCGCTTTCCGCCTGTTCGCGCTGGGCAAAGGATTCCAGGAACTTGTACTTGCTGATGTCGCGGAAGTCGAAGCCGGACAGTTGCAACAGCACCTGATCGCCCGCCGTGTCGAAATCCAGCCTTGTGCCGGTGGTGTTGCCGTTGTTGCCGACGCGCGTCGCACTGAAATCATCGATGCGGCGCGACTTGGTATAGGCCAGATCGGTGGTCAGCTTCAGATGGTCGGTCGCCTCCCAGGTGCCGCCGCCGGCAATCTGCCAGACATAGGAGCGTGTCGTGGCGACACTGCCGTTCGCGGTAAACTCGACATTGCGATAGGAGCCGGAGCGGACGACGTTCGTACCCTCGTAGAACACGAAATTCGCATCGGGCGCCGCCAGCAGCGGCCCGCGATTGGCATAGGCCAGATAGCCGTCCTGATCGTAATCATACTTGTTGTAGAAGCCTTCGACGAACAGCGAGAGCCGGCTGCTCGGCTTCCACTGCACCGCACCGTTGATCGCCAGACGCGTGCGATCGGTCAGCTCGATCGTGGCACCGCCGCCGTTCGGCGCCAGCACCCGGTCGCCGGGATCGCGCGCCTGCGCCACCGCATTGGTGGCATCGCGCCCGGCAAAGACACCGTTTCCGTTGAAATCGACGATGTTGTAGCGGTCGTTGAACGGTTCGGCCCCCTGCTGGTCACGCCGCCCGGCCGACTTCAGATAAGCCGCCCCCAGCAAGATGCCGATCTCGCCCAGCCCCGTCTGGAACCGGTTGGAAATCAGCGCGGACACCTGCGGCCTGCCGCGTTCGATGAAGTCGTAATAATTCTCGCGCAGGCTCAGGCTCGCCTGGAAGCCGTTGAAGTCGAACGGCCGGCGCGTCTTCAGATTGACCACGCCGCCCAGGCCCCCTTCGATCAGGGTGGCGGACGGGTTCTTGTACACGTCGATCCCGGCCAGCACCTCGGCCGGGATCTGCTCCAGGCTCAGGCTGCGGCCATTGTCGCTGAACGCTTCGCGACCGTTCATCAGCGTGTTCACCTGCGTCAGCCCGCGGATCGAGATGCTGGCACCCTCGCCACGGTTGCGCGTGATCTGGATGCCGGGGACACGCTGCAACGCCTCGACCAGATTGTTGTCGGGCAGCTTGCCGATATCCTCGGCCACGATCGAGTCGACGATCTCGCTGGCGTTGCGCTTGATGTTCTGCGCGTTCTGCAGGCTCTGGCGGAACCCGGTGACGATGATCTCGCCTTCCTCATTCTCGACCTGCGGATTGGCGGCTGTCGGATCGGAGCCGGCCGGCGTTCCCTGCGGCGAGGTGGTGCCGCCGGCCGTATCCGTGGCGGGCCGCGCCGTGGTCGATTGCGCCGGCACGTTTGCGGTGGGTGCACCGTCCTGCGCCCAAGCGTAGCCTGGCACCAATGCGGTCGCCAGCCCGACACTGGTCAAAAGACGTAGTCTGAATTGCGTCACGATCATCATCCCTCCGGCCTGGTGCGCTTCTGCTGGCGCCTTCAATCGTTTTGGATCGCTCGATAAAGCCGAGTCAAACCTTTTCTGCCATCGCTGGCATGGATGTCAGAAAATTCACCGCGATTGTGGTGCTTCAAGCGTTTGCAGGAGAGGTTGAGAATTTTTTTATGCCAGCGGTAGCAATAGCTGAGCTGCTATGTCATCTCTCCGGCATGCTTGACTGGATACAGGTTGATCCGCGCGACAATGTCGCAACGCTATTGCAGGACGCTCCCATGGGGCAGGGCGTGGGCGATGGCCGCCTTGTCGCGACGCAGGACGTACCGCGCGGGCACAAGATCGCGCTGGCGCCGATCCCCGCCGGTGAAGCCGTCATCAAGTTCGGCTTTCCCATCGGTTGCGCCACGACCGATATCGCCCCGGGCCAGCATGTCCATTCGCACAATCTCGCCACCGCATTGACGGGCGACCACGCCTATTGCCGCGATCCCGCCCCGCTCCCTTCACCC
>NZ_CAMLAC010000258.1 GCF_946477935.1 uncultured Sphingomonas sp.
CGCTCTCCCTTCTCCTGGGCGCCAGCGCGCTGGCGCCCAGGAGAAGGGAGAGCGTTTTCGTCATCAGGCTTGCTCCGCCTCCTTCGGCTGGTGCCCGGTCGGACGTCCGCGCAGCCTGGCCACCCCGTCCCGCACGCCGCGGCGGACCAGGACGAAGAACAGGGGGATGTAGAAGATCGCCAGCACGGTGGCGGTGAGCATGCCGCCGATCACCGCCGTGCCGATCGCGATACGGCTGTTCGCGCCGGCCCCGGTCGAGATCGCCAGCGGCAGCACGCCGAAGATGAAGGCGAAGCTGGTCATCAGGATGGGACGCAAGCGGATGCGTGCCGCCTCCAATGCTGCATCAATGACGCGCTTGCCCTGTTTTTCCGCCTGTTCGGCAAATTCGATCATCAGGATGGCGTTCTTGGCGGCGAGGCCCATCGTGGTGAGCAGGCCGATCTGGAGATACACGTCGTTGGTGAGGCCCCGCAGCGTCACAAAGGCGATGGCGCCGATCAGGCCCAGCGGGATGACGAGAAGAACGGCGATCGGAATCGACCAGCTTTCGTACAGCGCGGCAAGGCACAGGAAGACCACGAGGATCGACAGGCCGTAGAGGATCGGCGCCTGACCGGCCGACAGGCGTTCCTGGTACGACAGGCCCGCCCAGGCGACCGAAGTGCCCGGGATCTGGGCGGCAAGCTGCGAGATCCGCTCCATCGC
This sequence comes from uncultured Sphingomonas sp., assembly GCF_946477935.1. GTDB lineage: Bacteria > Pseudomonadota > Alphaproteobacteria > Sphingomonadales > Sphingomonadaceae > Sphingomonas. The sequence continues at coordinate 709 of NZ_CAMLAC010000258.1, forward strand.
GTCGCCCGAACTCTTGCCGGGTGCGGCCGAGCCCTGGAATTCGAAGGAGGGGATACCGTTGAAGCGCGACAGCGTGGTCGGCGCCTGACCCCAGGCGATGGTCGAGAAGGACGAGAAGGGGGCCATCTGCCCCGCCGAGCCACGCACGAACCACTGCTTCAGATCGTCGGGTTTGGAGCGGAACGGCGCATCGCCCTGCACGAACACGCGCTTGACGCGGCCGCGGTCGATGAAGTCGTTGACATATTGGCCGCCCCAGGCGGTCGACAGGGTCGAGTTCACGCTGGCCTGGGTCAGCCCCAGGGCCGCCAGCTTCTGCTGATCGATGTCGACGCGCAGCGTGGCGATGTCGGGCAGTTCGGTGAGGCGTACCGAGGCGAGGTCGGGATCGGCGTTCGCGGCGGCGAGCAGCTTGTCGCGCGCCTCGGCGAACTTCTCCTGGCTCATGCCCGAGCTGTTCTGCAACTGCATGGTGAAGCCGTCCGACTGGCCGAGACCGCGCACCGCGGGCGGCACCAGCGCGAAGACCTGTGCGTCGCGAAGGCCGCGAAAGGCGGCGGAGGCGCGGCCGACGACCGCATCCGCGCTGTTCTCCTTGCCCTTGCGCTCGCTCCAGTCGACGAAGTTGATGAAGCCCTGGCCGGTATTCTGGCCGCTGGTGCCGCCACCGCCGCCACCGGCGACGGTGAAGAGCACGCGGACATTCTTGCCCTCGTGCTGCGCGAAATACTGCTCCACCTGACGCTGGATCTGGAGCGTGCGCCCCTGCGTCGCGCCGGCGGGCAGGCGGAACTGGACGATGGCCGAGCCCTGGTCCTCGGTCGGCAGGAAGCCGGTGGGCAGGCGCAGGAACAGCACCGCGAGCAATGCCAGCGTGCCGGCATAGATCAGCAGGAACAGCCATTTGCGGTCGACCACATAGCGGACGCCGCCAGTATATTTCTCGACCCCCTTGTCGAAATTGGTGTTGAACCAGGTCTTGGCCCGCTCGAAGCCACGTGCGACGCGCGGGAACTTGCGCTCCAGCCATTCGGCTTCCTCGCCCTCCTGCTTCTTGCGCTTGAGCAGCGTCGCGGTGAGCGCGGGCGACAGGATGAGCGCGACCAGCACCGACAGGATCATCGCGGCCACCACGGTGACCGAGAATTGCCGGTAGATGACGCCAGTGGAGCCGCCAAAGAAGGCCATCGGCAGGAAGACCGCGGACAGGACGAGCGCGATCGCGATCAGCGCGATAGTGATCTCGTCCATCGACTTGATCGTCGCGTCGCGCGGGGACAGCTCGGGATCTTCCTCCATCAGACGCTCGACATTCTCGACCACGACGATCGCGTCGTCGACGAGCAGGCCGATGGCGAGAACGAGGCCGAACAGGGTCAAAGTGTTGATCGAGAAGCCGGCAAGATAGAAGACGCCGAACGTGCCCAGCAGCACGACGGGCACCGCGATCGTCGGAATGAGCGTCGCGCGCCAGCTTTGCAGGAAGACGAACATGACGATGACGACGAGGATGATCGCCTCGAACAGCGTCTTCACCACCTCGTCGATCGAGAGCTTGATGAAGTCGGTCGTGTCGTTGGCGTAGGCGATCTTGAGACCGGGCGGGAAGCCCTTGGCGACGCGCGCGATCTCCGCCTTCACCGCCTCGGCGGTCTTCAGCGCGTCGGCACCCGGCGCCATCAGCACCGCGATGCCGGCACCCGGATGGCGGTTGATCCGGCTGACCGCGGCGTAACTTTCCGCGCCCAGCTCGATCCGGGCCACGTCCGACAGGCGCACGGTGGCGCCGCTGACCAGCGTCTTGACGATGATGTTGCGGAACTGTTCGGGCGTCTGGAGGCGCGACTGGGCGGTGACGGTCGCGTTCAGCATCTGGGTGGTGGGGGAGGGCAGGCCGCCGACCTCACCCGCCGCGACCTCGGCATTCTGGTTCTGGATCGCGGTGGTGATGTCGGACGGGATCAACTGATAGCTGTTGAGCCGTTCCGGATTGAGCCAGATGCGCATCGCATATTGCGAGCCGAACACGTTGGTGTCGCCGACGCCCTGGACGCGGCCCAGCGGGTCCTGAAGATTGGACACCAGATAGTCCGACACGTCCTGGTTCGTCATCTTGTCGGTTTCGTCATAGACGCCGGCGATGAGCAGGAAGTCCGGATTGGACTTGCGGACGGTCAGGCCCTGTTGCTGCACCTGTTGCGGCAGACGCGCGACCGCCTGCTGCACCTGGTTCTGCACCTGGACCTGCGCGATATCGGGATCGGTGCCCTTTTCGAAGGTGGCGGTGATCGTCACCTGCCCCCGGCTGGACGAGGAGGACGAGAAATAGAGCAGCCCGTCGATCCCGGTAAGCTGCTGTTCCAGCACCTGCGTCACCGAGTTCTGCAACGTCTGCGCCGATGCACCGGGGAAGTTGGCGCGGATCGACACCTGGGGCGGGGCGACGTCGGGATATTGCGCGATCGGCAGGCCCATGATGCCGCCGATGCCGCCCAGCATGACGAGGATGGCAAGAACCCAGGCGAAGATCGGGCGGTCGATGAAGATGCGGCTGATCATGGCCGGGTCAGCCCGCCTTCTGCCTGGACTGCATCTGCTTCATCTGTTCGGGCGACGGCGGGGCGACCCGCTGCGGCGAGGCGGCGGCGACGGGCTTCACCGTCTGGCCGGCGCGCAGGTTGTTCAGCCCTTGCGTGATGATCCGCTCGTTCCCGTCCAGGCCGCCGGTGACGACCCATGCATCGCCCTGGGTCCGATCGGCCTGGATGGTCTTTTGCGCCACCTTGTTGCCGGCACCGACGACGAAGACGGTCGCATTGCCCTTGGGATCGCGTGACACCGCCTGTTGCGGAACCAGATAGGCGCGGCGATTGATCGCCTGCGCGAAACGGGCGCGGACGAACATGCCGGGGAGCAGCAATCCTTGCGGATTGGGGAAACGGGCGCGCAGCGTGACGGTGCCGGTCTGCTGATCCACCACATATTCGGCGAACTGCACGGTGCCGGCGGGGCCATATTCGCTGCCGTCCTCCAGCTTCAGATGAACCTGTGCGGAGGCGGGGACGATGCCGTCGCGCGAGAGGCTGCGGCGGAGCGCGAGCAGATCGGCGGCGGATTGCTGGATATCGACGAACATCGGGTCGAGCCGCTGGATCTGGGCCAGCGGATCGGCCTGGTTGGCGGTGACCAGCGCGCCGACGGTGAACAGCGAGCGACCGATGCGGCCGGTGATCGGGGCGGGCACGGTGGTGAACTGCAGATTGACGCGCGCGGTCTGCAGCGCGGCCTGGGTCTGGGCGACGCTGGCCTGCGCCTGTCGCGACGCGGCGAGGGCGTTGGTGTAATCCTGTTTCGACACCGCCTCGATCTCGGCCAGCGGGCGGAAGCGTTCGGCCTGGATGCGCGTCGCCTCCGCATTGGCGCGGGCGCTCTGGACGTTGGCGGCGGCCTCGTTGACGGCGGCGCTGTAGACGCGCGGGTCGATTTCGTAGAGCGGCTGGCCGCGCCGGACGAGCGCGCCCTCGGTAAAGAAGCGGCGGCGGATCACGCCGGACACCTGCGGGCGGACGTCCGAGCTTTCAAAGGCGAAGGTCCGGGCGGCGAGTTCGACGACCATTGCGGCATCGGTGGGTTGCAGCGTGACGAAGCCGACCGTGGGCGTTCCCTGGCCCGGCCCCTTGCCCGCCGCCTTCTGCTCGCCGCCGCCCCCGCAGGCGGCAAGCATCAGGGCGAGTGAAAGGATGGCGACACCGGCCGGCAGCCGGCGCCCGCGAATCGATGCTGTGTTCAAGTCGTTCTACCTGTGTCTCGGCCCGCGCAGCCATTTTGGCGTGACCGGGATGCGGCACGACAATGGGTTGCCCGATCTGACCTAATGGCGGCGAGCGGGACGGAAATGCAAGCCGGTGAGCGCGTTATATGTGTCGCAATTTGTCGCAACGCCCGCGTCCCCCGACAGCCCCGAGGAACACCAGGATCATGACGACCGATAC
>NZ_CAMLAC010000259.1 GCF_946477935.1 uncultured Sphingomonas sp.
GCCGATGGGGCGTGCGGTGGGCGAGGCGGACCCTGCGATCGCGGCGCTGCTGGCGGATGAGACGCTGGCCGGGCCGGGGATGCGGGCGATGGTGGTGGCAAGGGACGGGCGGATCGTGGCGGAGCGCTATGCCCCCGGTTTCAGCGCCGATACGCGCCTGATCGGCTGGTCGATGACGAAGACGGTGACGGCGGCGCTGGTGGGAACGGTGCTGGACCGGTTCGGCGGGCTGGAGGCGAAAGGCCTGCGACCCGAATGGACCGATGCGCGCCGCCGCATCACGCTGGCACAATTGTTGGGCATGGAGAGCGGGCTGGCGTTCAACGAGGATTATGGCGGCACGTCCGACGTGAACCGGATGCTGTTCACCGCGCCCGATCCGGCGGCCTTTGCCGCAGCCAAGCCGCTGGCGGCAGCGCCGGGGACGGTCTTCGATTATTCCTCGGGCAGCTCCGTCATCCTTGCGCGGCTGTTCCAGGATCGTTTCGCGCGACCGGAGGAAGCGCTGCGCTGGCCCTATGACATGCTGTTCGGGCCTGTTGGCATGCGTAGCGCGGTGCTGGAGGTGGATGGACGGGGGACGTTCGGGGGTGCGTCCTTCCTGTACGCCGATGCGCGCGACTGGGCACGGTTCGGACAGTTGCTGTTGCAGGATGGCGTGTGGAATGGCCGCCAGATACTGCCGCGCGGCTATGTCGCATGGATGCACGCGCCGAGCCGGGCTTCCGGCGGGCGATATGGACGCGGCCAGGTGTGGCGTCGCTTGCCACAGGGAATGGACCGGGCAGGCTTGCCGGCTGACACCTATTGGATGCTGGGCCATGACGGCCAGTCGATCGCGATCGTGCCGTCGCGTCGGCTGGTGGTGGTGCGCATGGGCCTGACGCCGCGGCGGGCGGGATATTCGCCCGCGCCGCTGGTGCAGCGGGTGAGCGCATCGGTGGCGATCGGTGGTAGCGATCGTGCCGTTTCGAAGGGGAGGGTGGTGGACGCACTTGGGCTCGAACCAAGGACCCGCTGATTAAGAGCTATGATCAGAGGGTCCTAGCACGTCCGCATGTGTCCAAAAAGGGCGGAATTCTGGGATTCAGAGTCCGCATTGTTCTTGAAATGTTCGCCAGTATCCACTACAAAAAGCTACCTAAGGTAGCAGGTACATATGGCGAACAAAGTAGGTTTGACGGACGCTAAGATCGCAGCGCTGAAGGCGCCGGCTGCGGGTCAGATTGAGCTCGCCGATGGTATCGTCCCCGGACTTAGGCTCCGCATGGGTGCCAGTGGTATCAAGACGTACATTCTGCGCAAGCGGGTTCAGGGCAAGTGGTTGAATGTGACGATCGGACGCCATGGTCCGAGTTTCACCCTGGCCCACGCCCGCAAGAAGGCGCGCGATCTGCTTGTCGATGTCGAGCAGGGCAAGAGCATCGCCAGAAAAGCGGGCGCAAAAAGAAAGGGATCAAAAGGCGTCGGGACAGTCGCGGAGCTCTACGAGACGTACCTTGCTCAGCAGATCGAGGGCAAAAAACGGAGCGCGAGGGAGTTCGATCGGGTCTTCCGAAAGTACATTGAACCGGAGATTGGAGACCGGCTCGCGGACTCCATTACCCGAAGTGACGTGAGCCGCTTCGTTGAGAAGATTGCGTTCGAGCGGGGCAAGGAAACCCTGACGATGGCGCGCATCGTGTATCGCCATCTTTCGACCTTCTACACGTGGGCGCTCACCAGACTTGAGCATATGCCAGCCAACCCCTGCCGGGATGCGTGGCGCCCGAAGCGGAATGAACCTCGAGATCGTGTACTGAGCGACCGCGAGCTAGCGGCACTATGGCAGTCTGCTGTCGAGGATGGCTATCCATTCGGTCATCTTGTGCAGATGCTTGTCCTTACGGCTCAGCGCCGGGGCGAGGTGCTCGATGCCGCGTGCGACGAGTTCGATTTCAAGGCGAAAGTCTGGACAGTTCCGGGTGACCGAGCGAAAAACGGCAAGGCGAATGTGGTGCCGCTATCCGCGCAGGCCCTGGCAGTCATCACCGAGATATTCATGGCGGCTGGCATCGACCCCGACGAGGCCCACAAGCAATCCCAGATCCTGTTGGCATCGAAGGTCACCAATACGAACAGCGTCAGCGAACTATCGAAGGCCTGGAAGCGGATTAGAGCAAGCGTGGACGAGAAGCTCGTGAGAACGCCGGTAATAGAAGGGGCCACTCACCGGCCGGTACCCCCGGGATAAAAAGGGGCCAGTCCTGCTAGACCTCCGTCATTTGCGCGGGGGTGGAGGATGAAGAGAGTGGAGCTTTATCAGAAGGTCCGCCGCGCCGTGATGATCGACGGCATGAGCCGTCGCTGTGCCGCGACGTATTTTGGCATCGACCGCAAGACGGTAGACAAGATGCTGATCTTTCCGGAGCCGCCGCCGCATGGGCGACGTGGGCGGACATACAGCCGTAAGCTGGCGGGGTTCACCGCGATCATTGACCGGATATTGACCGAGGATCGCACGGTGCATGCCAAGCAGCGCCATACCGGGTCACGGATATTCGAGCGTCTGCGCGATGAACACGGCTTCACCGGCGGCATAACGATTGTTCGCGAGTATGTGGCGGGCGCCAGGTTGCGTAGCCGGGAGGTGTTTATCCCACTGAGCCACAAGCCAGGCCATGCGCAGGTGGATTTTGGGGAGGCGGACGGGATCATCGGCGGCAAGCTGACGCGGTTCCATTATTTCTGCATGGATCTGCCGCACAGCGATGCGCCGTTCTTCAAAGCCTATCCGGCCGAGGTGGCCGAGGCGTTCTGCGACGGTCATGTCGCTGCATTCGCCTTCTTCGGCGGCATTCCGCTCTCGATCCTTTACGATAACACCAGGTTGGCGGTGGCGCAGATCCTGGGCGACGGGAAGCGTGAGCGCAGCCGGATGTTCTCGACCCTGCAGAGCCACTACCTATTCGAGGACAAGTTTGGGCGCCCCGGCAAGGGCAACGACAAGGGCAAGGTCGAAGGGCTGGTTGGCTATGTGCGGCGGCACTTCATGGTGCCGATGCCAGTGGCAGATAGCATCGATGCGATGAACGCGCGGTTCCTCGAGCAATGTGTGGAGCGCAGGCAAGCGGTGCTGCGCGGGCACAGCCAGAGCATTGGAGAACGGATGCAAGCCGATCTGGCGGCGTTCATGGCGTTGCCTGCGGTGCCGTTCGACCCATGCCATGTCGTTACGGGTCGAGCTTCGTCGATGTCACTGGTCCGCTATCGCACCAATGATTACTCGGTGCCGACGGCCTATGCCCATCAGGAGGTGGTCATCAAAGGCTATGTCGACCGGGTCGCGGTGATCTGTCGTGGAGAACAGATCGCGGTGCACCGGCGCAGCTATGAGCGCGAGGACTTCATTGCCAACCCGCTCCATTATCTGGCGCTGCTGGAGCACAAGCCGCGGGCGCTCGATCAGGCCGCGCCGCTCGATGGCTGGGTACTGGCCGAACCGATGCACCGCATCCGGCGGCTGATGGAGGCGCGCAGTGGCAAAGAGGGGCGGCGCGAGTTCATCCAGGTGCTGCGGCTGTGTGAGCGGTTCGAGCAGGGCCTTGTGGAATGGGCGGTGGCCCGGGCGCTGGACATGGGGGCGATCAGCTTCGATGCGGTGAAGATGATCGCGCTGGCGCGGCTTGAACGGCGCCCACCGCGCCTTGATCTGCAGTTCTATCCGCATCTGCCCCGCGCGCATGTCGGGCGTACGGACCCGCGCAGCTACATGGGTTTGCTGTCCCCGACAGGCGCTCCAGCGGCGGGAGGACCGGCATGAGCGAGATCCTGATGCCGTTGCCTGCCATGACGCAGGCCCCCACCAGCGTGCCGCCAGCGGTATTGCTGGCCAACCACCTCAAGGCGCTGAAGCTGCCCACCTTCGTGCGCGAGTACGAGAAGGTGGCCCTTGAGGCCGCGCAGGACCGTGCCGATTATCCGCGCTACCTGCTGCGACTATGCGAGCTCGAGCGGATCGACCGCGAACGCCGGATGGTGGAACGCCGTATCCGCATGGCGAAGTTCCCGCATACGAAGAGCTTCGACACCTTCGATTTTGCCGCCCAGCCATCGCTGAACAAGGCTCTGGTGCTGGAACTGGCGCGCGGGGAATGGATCGAACAGCGGCGCAATGTCATCGCGCTGGGGCCGAGCGGCACGGGCAAGACGCATGCCGCCCTCGCACTGGGCCTTGCCGCCTGCCAGAAAGGCTGCAGCGTGGCGTTTACCACAGCAGCGGCGCTGGTGCATGACCTGATGGAGGCCCGCGACGAACGGCGGCTACGCATGCTCCAGAAGCAGCTGGCATCGGTCAAGCTGCTGATCCTCGATGAACTCGGTTATGTGCCCTTCACCGCCGTTGGCGGCGAACTGCTGTTCGAGGTGCTCAGCCAGCGTTACGAGCGCGGCAGTACGCTGATCACCAGCAACCTGCCGTTCGATGAATGGACGTCGGTGTTCGGCTCCGAACGGCTCACCGGAGCTCTGCTCGACCGGCTGACCCACCACGTGCACATCCTCGAGATGAACGGCGAAAGCTTCCGCCTCGCCAGCAGCCGCAAGCGCCAAAAGATGTGGATCGGCGTGGAAAAAGGACCCCGGTAGCGGGGTGATCGGCGTCGAAAAAG
>NZ_CAMLAC010000260.1 GCF_946477935.1 uncultured Sphingomonas sp.
GGCGTGGGCCGGGTGGACGGCAGGGCGGCGGACGCATGCAGTTCGCGGTTTATCACACCGTCGCGTTCAAGGACCGGCGCGTGCTGGCCGAGGGCGGGCCGGTGCTGGATCTGCTGGAGGGCGACGCGATCGGCAATGCGGGCGGTGCGCCGCGACATCAGGTGGAGGCGCAGGCGGGATACAGCAACAACGGGCTGGGCGCGCGCCTGTCCGCGAACTGGCAGAGCACGACGCGGGTGAACGGCGGTACCGCGGAAAGCCCCGATGCGCTGACCTTCCAGAGCCTGGCGACCGTCAACCTGCGGCTGTTCGCCGATCTGGGCCAGCGGCTGGATCTGGTGCGCGCGCATCCCTGGACGCGGGGCATGCGGATCAGCCTGTACGTCAACAACCTGTTCAACGAGCGGCAGACCGTGACCGATGCGGCGGGCGTCGTGCCGAACCGGTATCAGCCGGGCTATGTCGATGCGCTGGGACGCACCGTGCGGCTGTCGGTGCGCAAGATCTTTTAGAGCCCGATCTGCTGCGCCAGCCAGCGGGCGGCGGCCTCCGGCGTCTGCTTGTCGGTGTCGCGGTCGACGCGGTAATTGGCCTGGCGCATCGCTTCTACGGGGATGCGGTCGAGGAGGGGGCGGAGTGCGGCGAGCAGGCGGGGGTCCTGTGCATGGGCGGGGCCGAGGAGCAGGACGGCGTCGTAGCCGGGAATGGCGTGCCTGGGATCGGTGAGCACGGTCAGGTCGTCGGCGGCGATGCGGCCGTCCGAGGAAAAGGCGGAGATGACGTCGGCCCGTCCGCTGGCGAGCGCGCGGTACATGAAGGTGGGGCTGTAGGGTGTCGTCGCGGCGAAGCGTAAGGCATAGGCGCGCTGCACCGCGGCCCATTCGGGGCGGTCGAGAAATTCGAGATCGCTGCCGAGGCGCAAAGCCGGTGCGGCGGCGGACAGGTCGGCCAGCGTGGCGATGCCGCGGCGGCGGGCATCGTCCCCTCGCATCGCAAAGGCATAGGCGTTCTCGAAGCCGAGGGGGCCGAGCAGGCGGACCCCTTGGGCACCTGTCCAACGCGACAGGTCGGCGAGCATGGCGGCGCGGGGTGGCGCGTCCGTGCGGTGCATCGCGGTGGTCCACAGCGTGCCGGCATAGTCGACATAGACATCGACATCGCCCGTCCGGGCCGCGCCGAAGATCACCGCGGAACCGAGGCCGTCGCGGTAGCTGACATGGTATCCGGCCCGTTCCAGCCGGTCGCCGATGAGGCGGGCGAGGATATATTGCTCGGAGAAGTTCTTCGCGCCGATCACGATCGTCCGGTCGTCGCCGCGCGGCCAGAGCGGGGCGGTGGCAAGCGCAAGCCCGCCAAAGAGCAGCGCGACACCGGCGAGCCAGACCCGGCGGCGGCCACGGGCAAGACCGTGCTCGATCATCCCGATCATCACATCGACACCGAGCGCGAGGGCGGCGGCGGCGAGGCAGCCGGCGAGGACGAGCGCCCAGGCCTGGGTCTGGAGACCGGCGAAGATCAGGTCGCCCAGGCTGGGCTGGCCGACGGTGGTGGACAGGGTGGCGGCACCGATCGTCCAGACCGCGGCGGTGCGGATGCCGGCGACGAGGACGGGCGCGGCGAGCGGCAGTTCCACCTGCCACAGCTTTTGCGTGGGCGTCATGCCGACCGCATCGGCCGCGCGGGTGACGGCGGGGTCGAGGCCGGTGAGCCCGGTGACGCCGTTGCGCAGGATCGGCAGCGCGGCATAGAGCGCCAGCGCGAGCAGCGAGGGCAGGAAGCCGAGCGCGGGAATGCGCCCGCCGACCAGCCCCGACAGGCTGAGCAGCAGCGGGAAGAAGAGTGCGAGCAGGGCAAGCGACGGGATCGTCTGCACGAGGCTGGCAAAGCCCAGCGCGATGCGGCCGATGCGTGGGCGGCGTGCGGAGAGGAGCGCGAGCGGCAGGCTGATCACCATGCCGAGCGCCAGCGCGGCGATGGCGAGCAGGACGTGCTGCGCGAGGAGTGCGGGCACGCCGGCAAGGGCGTCGAGGAACGCGCTCATCGGATGAGTGTCGCCAGCCGTTCGGCCTGATGCCGGGGTACGGCCATCAGCGCCTGCGCAGCCTGACCCCCGCCGCCGGCCGCGAGTTCAGCAGGGGTGGCGTCGGCGACGATGCGGCCATGCGCCATCACCAGCACGCGATCGGCGAGGAGCAACGCCTCCGCCATGTCGTGGGTGACGAGGATGGTGGAAAGGCCGAGGCGATCATGGAGCGCGCGCAGCCGGGTGCCGAGCCCGTCGCGGGTGACGGGATCGAGCGCGCCCAGCGCCTCGTCGAGCAGCAGGATGGCGGGCGCGGGTGCGAGCGCGCGGGCGATGGCGACGCGCTGGCGCTGGCCCCCGGACAGTTGATCGGGGCGGCGATCGGCGAGGTCGCGGGGCAGCTCGACCAGATCGAGCATCTCGGCGACGCGCTCGCCGACCGGCGTGCCGGCGAGGCGCAGGCCGATCGTGATATTGGCCGCGACGCTCATGTGCGGGAACAGCCCGTCGCCCTGAAAGACATAGCCGATGCGGCGGCGGAGCAGGTGGGGCGGGCCGCTTGCGATATCCTGCCCCTCAACCCGGATGGTGCCGGTATCGGGGCGGACCAGCGCGTTGATCGTCTGGAGCAGCGTCGACTTGCCCGAGCCGGATGTCCCGACCAGCGCGACAAAGGCGCCGGGCGCGATGTCGAGCGACACGTCGTCCACCGCGGTGGTCGCGCCGAAGCGCCGGGTGACGCGGTCGAGCGCGATGATCGGGGCTGGCATCGGCGGCGATGATGCGGAATGATGCGTGAAACGTCAAACGATTGGCGCATGACGCGCCCGAAGGAGAGGATATGCAGGCGATCTTCGTCACCGGTGCCGCATCGGGCATCGGGCGGGCCACCGCGGCGCTGTTCGCCAAGGCGGGGTGGCGCGTCGGGCTGGCCGATCGCGACGAGGCCAAGCTGGCGGAAACCGCCGCCGCGCTGGGTGGCCCGCACAGCACGCATGTGATGGACGTGCGCGATGTCGGCGCCTGGGAAAGCGAGCTGGCGAGCTTCGTGATCGCGGCAGGCCGGCTGGACGTGATGTTCAACAATGCCGGAATCGCAGCGGGCGGGCCGTTCGGCGAGATCGACATCGACACGCTGGACCGGGTGATCGACATCAATTTTCGCGGGGTCGCGTACGGCGCGCGCGTCGCCTATCCGCACCTGAAGGCGACGCCGGGATCGTGCCTGCTCAACACCTCGTCCGCATCGGGCATCTACGGATCGGCGGGGCTGGCGACCTATTCGGCGACGAAGTTTGCGGTGCGCGGGCTGACCGAGGCACTGGACGGCGAATGGGCGGCGGACGGCATCCAGGTGCGCGCGATCCTGCCCAGTTTCATCGACACGCCGCTGCTGGATGCGGTGGTGGGCAAGGGGACCGCGCGCGAGCGGGTGCGGGCGCAGGGGATGGAGTTCACGCCCGTGGAGGCGGTGGCGCAGGCGGCCTGGGATGCGGTGCATGGCGACCGGCTGCTGACCCCGGTGGGGCGGACGGCGCGGCGGATGACGTTTGCGGCGCGGTGGATGCCGGGGAAGTTGCGGCGGCAGATGCGCGGGGGGCGGTAGCTGTTTCTCCTAGCCCTCTCCCCTGCGGGGAGAGGGTCGGGTGAGGGGGTGCTAAGCAGTGTAGCGCTGCTTGGCACCCCCTCACCCTCCCACCGCTCCGCGGCGGGCCCCTCCCTCTCCCCGGAGGGGAGAGGGCATCTTCCTGGCGCTACTCGCCCATAATCGCGTCGATCGCTTCGGCGAGTTCGATGTCGCGGCCGGACAGGCCGCCGGCGTCGTGCGTGGTCAGGAGGATTTCCACCCGGTTCCAGACGTTCTTCCACTCCGGATGATGGTCCATCTTTTCCGCGATCAGCGCGACGCGGGTCATGAAGGCGAAGGCCTCCACGAAATCGGCGAACACCACGGTGCGGGTGATCGCGTCGCGCGCCTCGTCGTGATCCCAGTCGGGCAGGCCGTCCAGTGCCTCTGCGCGGTCCACTTCGCTGAGCGGTTCGATCATCCCCATTTCCCTATATCGCTTGCCGGTTCCAAGTCCCCACGGGTATGGCCTGATGCATGGGCGGGCAAGACGGCATCGGCGCGGCACCGGACGCGGCAACGATAGAAGCTTTGGCGCGCGCGACGATCGCCAAGCTGCCGCGCGCCTTTGCCGAGCATCTGGGCGACGTGGTGCTGCTGGTCGAGGAATTCGCCGATGACGAGACGCTGGCCAGCCTGGGGATCGAGCATCCGCTGGACCTGACCGGCCTGTATCATGGGCGCCCGGTGGGTGAGAAATCGTCGATGGATACCGGCGCGCTGCCCGACCGCATCCATTTGTATCGCCGCGCGATCCTGGACGAATGGATCGAAACCGGCGTGCGGCTGGACGAGCTGGTCGCGCATGTGACGATCCATGAGATCGGGCATCATTTCGGCCTGTCCGACGATGACATGCACGCGCTGGAAGACGCGGTGGCGGACGCGTGATGCTCGCCCTCAGCGGCGTGGCGGGTCTGCGGGGGCAGCGGATGCTGTTTGAGGGGGTCGATATCGCGCTGGCGCCGGG
>NZ_CAMLAC010000261.1 GCF_946477935.1 uncultured Sphingomonas sp.
AAGCTGACCCTGCGGCAGAAGCGCCGCGCCGGTGATGTCGAGCGCGGCGGCATCGTCACGCAGGCCGGCATTCACCATCACCGTCACCCGGTGACCGTCCTTCGTCTCGGGCGCCACGTCGCGCAGCGCGGCATAGGCGGCGCGGCGCTTCTGCCGCAGGGTCAGCTTGGCGTCGAATGCCTCCTCCATCGCGGCAGACGGCCGCACGAAGACATTGTTCTCGACCGTGTCGAGGAGCAGCCGGTCGCCCTCCGCGATCAGGCGGCGGGTATCGCGCACCCGGCCCAGCACCGGCACCCCCATCGCGCGCGCGACGATGATGACGTGCGCGGTCAGCGATCCCTCCTCCAGCACCACGCCCTTCAGCCGGCGCTTGTCATATTCCAGTAGTTCCGCCGGCCCCAGGTTGCGCGCGATCAGGATCGTATCCTGCCGCAGACCCAGTTGCGCCGCCGTCCCCATCTGGCCGGAAACGATGCGCAGCAGCCGGTTCGACAGGTCCTCCAGATCGTGCATCCGGTCCGCGAGCAGCGGGTCGTCGATCTGGCGCATGCGCTGGCGCGTGCGCTGCTGCACGCGCTCGATCGCCGCCTCCGCGGTCAGCCCGCTGTCGATCGCCTCGTTGATCCGTCGCGCCCACCCCTCGTCATAGGCGAACATCTTGTAGGTATCGATCACCTCCTCATGCTCGCCGCCGACACCGAACTCCGCCTCGCGCGCCATCCGGTCGATCTGCTCGCGCATCTTGTCGAACGCCGCATAGACCCGGTGCCGCTCCGCGTCCGTATCCTCCGCCACGGTATGTTCGATGGTGATGCGCGGCTGGTGGAACACGGCGAAGCCCGATCCCATGCCGTCGACCAGCTTTTGCCCCATCAGCCGCTGCGACGCGGTGGTCTGCGGCCGTCCGGCCCCCTGCCCGCCTTCGTCGATCAGCCCGGCGTTCGAGATCAGCTCGGACAGCACCATCGCCACCGTCTGCAACGCCTCGATCTCGACATCCTGATAGCGGCGCGGCTCGCTGTGCTGCACCGCCAGCACGCCCACCGCCCGCTCGCGCCGGATGATCGGCACGCCGGCGAAACTGTGGAAGCGGTCCTCGCCCGTTTCCGGCTTGTAGGCGAAATCGGGATGGCTGGCGGCCTCGTCCAGGTTCAGCACCTCGACATCCTCGGCGATCGTGCCGACCAGCCCTTCCCCCATCGCCAGCTTGGTGACGTGTACCGCCTCCTGCGCCAACCCCCGCGTCGCATACAGCTCCAGCACGCCCTCGCGCAGCAGGTAGATCGAACACACCTCGCTCCCGATCGCCTCGCCGATGATCTGGACGACCTGATTGAGCTTGGATTGTGCAGGCGCCCGCGACGCCATCACGTCGTGCAGGCGGACCAGGATTTCGCGGGCGGAGGCAGCGGCCGATAGGGGCATGAGCCAAGGGCTAACAGATCACTGGCTTGGGTGCCATGCAACATTATGACGCGCGGCACGAAGCTTGATTGCTTGGAGTCCATTTGGAAACTCGCGAACGAGCGAGTTTCACGGCGGCACCAGCCCGCTCCCCCACGGGTCCCTGCAAAGTAGTACTTTGCAGGGCTACCCGCACCCGGCCTCCCACAGAGTATCCTTGATGGGAGGCCGGGTGGGGGAGCGGGCTGGCACCGCGAAACGAGCCTTCAGCACGTTTCCAAACAGTCCTTACCCCCCCAGGTCGAATAGGCCGTCCTGACTGCCCACCGGCGGATTGAGGCCCAGATGCTTCCATCCGCCCGCATTCAGCACGCGCCCCCGTGCCGTCCGCGCGACGAGGCCGAGCTGGATCAGATACGGCTCGATCACTTCCTCGATCGTATCGCGCGGCTCGCTGAGGCCCGCCGCCAATGTCTCCACCCCGACCGGCCCGCCCCGATAAACGTCGGCGATCATCATCAGATAGCGGCGGTCCATCGCGTCCAGCCCCAGCGCATCGACCTCCAAGCGGTTGAGCGCCTGATCGGCCGCGCGGGCGTCCACCACCTCATGCCCGGCGACCGTGGCGAAATCGCGCACCCGGCGCAGCAGGCGCCCGGCGATACGCGGCGTGCCCCGCGACCGGCGCGCCACCTCGGTCGCACCGTCCTGCGCGATCCCCAGGTCGAGCAGCCGCGCCGCACGCGTCACCACGCGGGTCAGTTCCTCGACCGTATAGAATTGCAGGCGCACCGGAATCCCGAACCGGTCGCGCAACGGCGTGGTCAGCAGCCCCTGCCGCGTCGTGGCACCGACCAGGGTGAAGCGCGGCAGATCGATCCGCACCGAACGCGCCGACGGCCCCTCGCCGATCATCAGATCGAGCGCGCGGTCCTCCATCGCCGGGTACAGCACCTCCTCGACCGCGGGTTGCAGCCGGTGGATCTCGTCGATGAACAGCACATCGCCGTCTTCCAGATTGGTGAGCAGCGCCGCCAGATCGCCGGACTTGGCGATCACCGGGCCGGAGGTCGCGCGAAAGCCCACCCCCATCTCGCGCGCGATGATCTGCGCCAGCGTCGTCTTGCCCAGTCCCGGCGGGCCGAAGAACAGCACATGGTCCAGCGCATCGCCACGCGACTTCGCCGCCTGGATAAAGACGCGCAGATTGTCGCGCGCAGCCTGCTGGCCGACGAATTCGTCGAGATGCTTGGGGCGCAGCGCGGCATCGACATCCTCGGGACGGCGGCTGGCGGACAAAAGGCGGTCGGTGTCGGTCACCTTTCGTTCCGTAGCGGGCGAGCGGGGGCGCTGTCGAGTGGAACCGCTACACAGGTCATCCCGTTGCGCCCCCATGGCCAACGATCCCCACAGCATCGGCGACATTCTCGACGCATTGGAAGACCTTGCCGACAAAAAGGACCGCGTGTCGCTGGGCGACGTGATCGAAGCGTTCGGGAACCGCTCCTACGGTCCCTTCCTGCTGCTGCCTGCGCTGATCGATATATCGCCGGTCGGCTCCATCCCCGGCCTGCCGACGGTGCTGGCCAGCGTCATCCTGTTGACCGCGGTGCAGATGGTGCTGGGCCGCAAGCATCTCTGGCTGCCCGGTTTCCTGCGCAACCGCTCGCTGAAGGCCGAAACGGTCCGCAAAACCACGAAAAAGGCGCGCAAACCCGCCGGCTGGGCCGATCGCTGGTTCCACGGCCGCCTGCCGGCGCTGACCAGGGGGCCGTTCGTGCGGGTGGCGGCGGTGGCCTGCATCCTGCTCGCCTGCACGGTGCCGCCGCTGGAGTTGCTGCCGCTGGCGACCACCGCGCCGATGGCGGCGATCGCCACCTTCGGCCTGGCGCTGATGGTCCGCGATGGCCTCGTGATGATCGTCGCGATCGTATTGGCCGGCGTGGCGGTCGCGATCGGCGCCGGCCTGCTGGGGTCGAAGATCGGCGGGTGAGGCTTCAGGCCTCCGCGCGATCCTCCCCATATTTCTCCAGCTCGTCGCCGATCAGCCGGGTGACGTGCAGCACGTTGGTCGATCCCGGCGTCCGGAACGGCACGCCGGCCATGATGATCACCTGATCACCCGCCGCCGCGATGCCATGGCGCAGCGCCATGCGCTTGGACTTGGCGACCATCTCCTCGAAGGATTCGACGTCGCGCGTATGCACCGCATGACAGCCCCACAGCAGGCCCAGGCGACGCGCCGTTTCCGCCTGCGGGGTCAGCACTAGGATCGGCACCGGCGGGCGCTCGCGTGCGACGCGGCGGGCGGTGGAGCCGCTGGTGGTGAAGCAGATGATCGCCTTGGCCGAGGTGGTGCGCGCGATGCTCTTGGCCGCTTCCGCCATCGCGTCCGCGGTGGTGGGGTCGGGCTTCATCATGGTGAAGTGCACGCGCTCGCCATGCGCCGGATCGCCTTCCACCGACACGCCGATCGCGTTCATCATCGCCACCGATTCGACCGGCCAGGCGCCCGCCGCCGACTCGGCCGACAGCATGATCGCATCGGCACCGTCATAGATGGCGGTGGCGACGTCGGAGACCTCGGCGCGGGTCGGCGACGGGCTCTGGATCATCGATTCCAGCATCTGCGTGGCGACCACCACCGGGCGGCCCATGCGGCGGGCCACCTCGACGATGCGCTTCTGCAGCGGCGGCACCGCTTGCGGCGGCAGTTCCACGCCCAGGTCGCCGCGCGCGACCATCACGCCGTCGCACTGCTCGACGATCTCGTCCAGCCGGTCGATCGCGGCGGGCTTCTCGATTTTGGCGAGCAGCGCCGCCTTGCCCTTGATCAGCCCGCGCGCCTCCATCAGATCCTCGGGCCGCTGCACGAAGGACAAGGCGATCCAGTCCACGCCCTGCTCCACCGCGAAGGCGAGGTCTGACCGGTCCTTTGGCGTCAGCGCGGCCATCGGCAGCACGACGTCGGGCACGTTCAGCCCCTTGTTGTTCGACAGGGCACCACCGACCTCGACCAGCGTGGTGATGCGGTCCGCGTCATGATCGGCGACGCGCAGCACCAGCTTGCCATCGTCGAGCAGCAGGCGGGCACCCGGCTCGATCGCGGCGAAGATCTCCTTGTGCGGCAGCTCGACGCGGG
>NZ_CAMLAC010000262.1 GCF_946477935.1 uncultured Sphingomonas sp.
CACCGAGACCATGGCGTGCTGGGGCAGCCCCCACCCCAACCCTTCTCCTGAAGGGGAGGGGCTAGAAAGATTGACATGATGACCACCAATTCCTCCACCCAGTTCGTCAATGTCGGCGAGCGGACCAACGTCACCGGTTCGGCGGCGTTCAAGAAGATGATCATGGCGGGCGACTATGCCCGTGCGGTCGAAGTGGCGCGCAGCCAGGTGGAGAATGGCGCGCAGGTGGTCGACGTCAACATGGACGAAGGGCTGCTCGACGCCGAGTATGCCATGACGACCTTCCTGAAGCTGATCGCCGCCGAACCCGATATCGCGCGGGTGCCGATCATGATCGACAGCTCGAAATGGAGCGTGATCGAGGCGGGGCTGAAATGCGTGTCCGGCAAGCCGATCGTCAATTCGATCAGCATGAAGGAGGGCGAGGAGCAGTTCCTGCATCACGCGCGCCTGTGCATGGCGTATGGCGCGGCGGTCGTCGTCATGGCGTTCGACGAGGTGGGACAGGCGGACACCAAGGACCGCAAGGTCGAGATCTGCGCGCGGGCCTATGACCTGCTGACCGGCATTGGCTTCCCGCCAGAGGATATCATCTTCGATCCCAACGTCTTTGCGGTGGCAACGGGGATCGAGGAGCATAACAACTACGGCGTCGACTTCATCGAGGCGTGCCGCGAGATCAAGGCGCGCTGCCCGCACGTCCATATCTCGGGCGGGCTGTCGAACCTGTCGTTCAGCTTCCGCGGCAACGAGCCGGTGCGCCGCGCGATGCACTCCATCTTCCTGTATCATGCGATCCCCGCGGGCATGGACATGGGCATCGTCAATGCGGGCCAGCTCGACGTGTACGACACGATCGACCCTGCGCTGCGCACCGCGTGCGAGGACGTGATCCTCAACCGCGATCCGGAAGCGGGCGAGCGCTTGGTCGCGCTGGCCGAGACGTTCCGGGGCACGGATGCGGTGGCCGAGAAGCAGGCGGCCGAGTGGCGCGGGCTGGAGGTGACCAAGCGGCTGGAATATGCGCTGGTCAAGGGCATCGACGCGCATGTCGTGGACGATACCGAGGAACTGCGCGCCGCCGTCGCCGCGCGCGGCGGGCGGCCGATCGAGGTGATCGAAGGGCCGCTGATGGACGGGATGAACGTCGTCGGCGACCTGTTCGGTTCAGGCAAGATGTTCCTGCCGCAAGTGGTGAAGTCCGCGCGCGTGATGAAGAAGGCGGTGGCGCACCTGCTGCCCTTCATCGAGGCGGCCAAGGAGCCCGGCGCCAAGGGCAAGGGCAAGGTCATCATGGCGACCGTGAAGGGCGACGTGCACGATATCGGCAAGAACATCGTCGGCGTCGTGCTCCAGTGCAACGGCTTCGAGGTGGTCGATCTGGGCGTCATGGTCCCCTGGGCGAAGATCCTGGAGGCCGCGAACGAGAATGATGCCGACATGATCGGGCTGTCCGGCCTCATCACCCCCTCGCTGGACGAGATGGTGACGGTGGCCGAGGAAATGAGCCGCGCGAACATGACGATGCCGCTGCTGATCGGCGGCGCCACCACCTCCAAGGTGCACACCGCGCTGCGCATCGCGCCGGCCTATACCGGGCCGGTGGTGCATGTGCTGGACGCCAGCCGTGCGGTGGGCGTGGCGACCACGCTCGTCTCCGACACGCAGGCCGAGGGCTATGTCGCCGGGATCGCCGCGGAATATCAGAAGGTGCGCGATGCCCGCGCGGGCAAGGGCCAGAACGACCTGTTGCCGCTGGCCGAGGCGCGGGCGCGGGGCTTTACCGCGGACATGATGCTGAAGGCGAGCGCGCCGAAGCAGCCGGGCGTGCACGTGTTCGGCGACTGGTCGCTGGAGGATCTGCGCCATTATATCGACTGGACGCCCTTCTTCCGCGCCTGGGAACTGGCGGGTAATTTCCCGGCGATCCTGGACGACGAGGTGGTGGGGGAAAGCGCGCGCTCGCTCCATGCCGATGCGCAGGCGATGCTCGACCGGATCATCGCGGAGAAGTGGCTGACGGCCAGGGGCGTCGCCGCGCTATGGCCATGCCGGCGCGACGGGGACGACGTGGTGCTGGACGAGGGCACGCGGCTGCCCTTCCTGCGCCAGCAGATCGCCAAGCGCGAGGGGCGCGCCAATATGTGCCTGGCCGACTTCATCGATCCCGCAGGCGACTGGCTGGGCGGCTTTGCGGTCGGTATTCACGGGATCGAGCCGCATCTCGCCCGCTTCAAGGCGGAGGTGGACGATTACAACGACATCCTGCTGAAAGCGCTGGCCGACCGGCTGGCGGAAGCCTTTGCCGAAGCGTTGCACGCGCATGTCCGCACCGAGCTGTGGGGCTATGCCGAGGGCGAGCAACTGACCAACGACGCGCTGATCCGCGAGCAATATCGCGGCATCCGCCCGGCACCGGGCTATCCGGCGTGCCCGGAACACAGCCTGAAGCGGACGCTGTTCGATCTGTTGGGCGCGGAAGAGGCGGTGGGGATCGAGCTGACCGAAAGCTTCGCGATGCTGCCGACCGCGGCGGTGAGCGGCTTTTATTTCGGGCACGCGCAGGCGGAGTATTTCGGCGTCGCGCGGATCGGCGAGGATCAGGTTGCCGACTATGCCACGCGGCGCGGGGTGGATGTGGCACAGGCGACGCGCTGGTTGCGGCCCAATCTGGACTGAGAAGGTTCTCCGTAATGGACGGGGGAGCGCGGGCTCCCCCATTCGGCGCCTCATCTGGCGATGATGCTCACCCCGTGTTCCGACCATTGCGCCACAGTCTGGCACAGGGTCTTGGGCATCGACTTGTCCTTGCCGACGATAGGGCTTGTCTCGCGCGGCATGCAGATGCGGGAGTCCGGCGTCTTGAGGGCGCTGGCCGGCATTCTCACGATCTTGGTCTTGAGCATGACGGTCTCCGCGCCGGCCTGCGTTGCGGATGCGGCAAGTGCGAGACCGGCGATGGCGGTAGCGAGGATGGTGGTGAAACGTGGCATCGATAGGCTCCCTGAGGCAGATTATTCACCATCAACTGGTGCATCTGCCTTAGTGCATTAATGATGCCAAACACCTGATCGTCGTATTCTCAGTACCTTGACTGAAGTTGCTGATTCCAGTGCGTGGCGGCCTGCACCGAAAATTGGCGCCAGCCGCCAATCATCGCGATCAGAATCCCCGCTTCACCAAGGCGGGATCGCGCTTCAGCATCGGGGCGACCTTGGGGATCGTCAGCATCGTGCTGGCCACCGCCATCAGCAGGAGAGCGGTGAAGGTCTCGTTGGTGATGATGTGCTTGTCGAGCAGGATGTTGGCGAAGATGATCATGATCAGCGCCTTGGTCTGGAGCAGCCAGCCGATCGCCCTCGCATCGCCCTTGGGCCATTTCAGAATGCGTCCGGCCATGGCGACCCCGGCCAGCTTGCCGCCGATCGACGCGACCAGCAGCAGTGCGGCGGCGGCGAACACCGCGACACCGCCGACACCCCATTGCGTCTTGAGGCCCGTGGACAGGAAATAGACCGGCATGATGCCCATCAGGATCGTCTGACGGAACCGGTCCATCCGCGCCTCGCCGAACCAGTGCGCGTCGAGGACCGCGCCGGCCAGAAACGCGCCGACCATGAAGTGCAGCCCCGCCCAGTCGGCGGCGAAGCCGCAGGCCGCCAGCCAGATCAGCCCGACATACCAGCGGTCGTTCTCCGGAATGGCGCGCAGCAGGCGGCGCACGGCCCAGGTGGCGAGCGCGAAGCCGACCAGAAAGCCGGCCTGTCGCGTCACCCTTTCCCAGTCGAGCAGGATGAGCGCGAGGACGCCCCAGATGGCGATGTCGTCGAGGCTGGCGTAACGCAGGACACGCTGGCCGAGCGGCGCGCGCAGGATGGATAGCTTTTCCATCAACAGGACGAGGATCGGCAGCGCGGTGACGGCACAGGCCATGCCGATCCCGAGTACCACCTGCCAGTCCGCACCGTCCGCGCCGCGCCAGCCGGGGAAGCGGAGCATCAGGATCGCGGCAAGGCTGCCGGCGATCAGTGGTACACCGAGCGCAAGGCCGGCAGTGATCCCGGTTTCCCGGCGGCGGCGCCATGCCTCGCCCACGTCCAGTTCAAGTCCGGCGATCCACACGAACAGCATCACCGCCCACCAGGCGATGCCGTTCAGTGCGGTGATCGTCGGTCCGGCGAAGACGAAGGCGTAATAGCCGGGAAAGATCGCGCCCAGCACACCCGGCCCGAGCAGGACGCCGCCGATGATCTGCACGACGACGAGCGGCGCCCAGTAATCGGTGCGACCCAGTCGCCAGACCAGATAGGGCCCGGTGAAGATGATAAGGATCGCGAGGAGGAATATCTCCGTCGGCGTCATGTGCATGATCGTTGATACCCCCCGTTTTGTCGCTGGTTAGCGAAGGTGAGGGGAGGGGTGCAATGGGGGTGCTTGGCCCTCTCCCCGCAGGGGAGAGGGAGGGGACCCGCGGCGTAGCCGTGGGGAGGGTGAGGGGGCGCCCCAAACGCAAGCATTGCTTG
>NZ_CAMLAC010000263.1 GCF_946477935.1 uncultured Sphingomonas sp.
GTCGTCGGGGAAGACGATGTTTTCGGACAGGAACCCGACCGCTTCGCCCGAATGCTCGACGAAGCGGCGCCCGTTCTGCGTGCCGGTGCTGACGCCCAGACCATAGCCGTTGGTCGATCCGTCGGCGAGGCGGACCGGGGTTTCCTGCGCCGTCCAGTCGTCGGCCGGGAGCAGGGCGCGGTCGAGCCGGGCGATGTCCCATTTGGCGAGATCCCGTGCGGACATCGCTAGCTCCCCGGCGGCATAGAGCCAGCCGGATGCCGCGGGCGTCTCGGGATGAACGGGGCCGAGCGCGTAGCGACCATAGCCCTGCGGAAAGCCCGGACCCGCCGCCTCGTCCTGATCCAGCGCGCGGATGTTCAGGGGCGCAAAGATACGGGTTTGCAGAAACTGCATCAGCGGCTGGCCCGACACTTTCTCCGCGATCATGCCGGCGACGACATAGCCGGTGTTGGAATATTGCCACTGGCTGCCCGGCTGAAAATCGAGCGGTGCCCTGGCCCAGCGGTCGACGATGCCCTGCGGGGTGACGGGCGTCGCCATCGCCTTGAAGCTGAAATCCTGCGGCCAGTAATCGCGCAGGCCGGAGGTGTGCGACAGCAACTGGCGCAGCGTGATACGGTCACCGCCGGTGATGCCAGGCAGATATCTGGCAACGGTGTCGTCGAGGCTCAGCTTGCCGTCATCCTCCAGCAGAAGCAGCGCGGCGGCGGTGAACTGCTTGGAGACGGACGCGATCTGATAGGGCGCGGCGGCGTCGGCGGGCTTTACCGCCTCCGACTGCTTGCCATAGGCCTTGGCCAGCACGATGCGGCCGCCGCGGACCACCGCGATCGAGGCGGAGGGGACGCCGGTATCCGCCAGCGTCCTGGCGACGAGCGCGTCGATCCGCGCCTGCTCCTGAGTGCTGAGGGATTGGGCCTGGAGTGGCAGGGGCGCGGCGAGCGACAGGGCGGCGGCCAGCAGGATACGGATCATCGTGCCATCCAAGCATAGCCGGGAATGCGCCGCAACGGGGATGGGGGCGCGCAAGGCGCCCCGGGGGGCGGAAGCACATCGGCAAATACCCTATTAACTGTTTGGTGATAGCATGGATTTCGGGAGCAATGGGGGTGCGATGACCATCGACACGATCGCGAAGCAGGCGGCACGGCGATCCGGCGCGCTGGGCCTGAAGACGCTGGACCTTCAGGCCGATATCGCGGCGCTGTCGGCGCGGGTGACCGAACAGGCGACGACGATCGCCACGATCGGCGACGAAGCCAAGACTTTGGTCGCCGATGTCGACAACATCGCGACGGCGGTGGTCGACATGCGCGAC
Organism: uncultured Sphingomonas sp.; assembly: GCF_946477935.1. Classification (GTDB taxonomy): domain Bacteria; phylum Pseudomonadota; class Alphaproteobacteria; order Sphingomonadales; family Sphingomonadaceae; genus Sphingomonas. The sequence goes on from NZ_CAMLAC010000263.1 coordinate 1,322, forward strand.
AAGAGCGCGGCGGTGCACAGCGTGATCGAGGATTCGGGCGTTCAGTTGAATGCGGCGACCGGCGACGTTGTCGACCTGATCGCGCAGGTGACGCACATTCATGAAGGGCTGGGCGACTTCAACAGCGCGCTGGACGATGTGGCGCGGATCACCGCCGCCATCAACGCGATCGCCAAGCAGACCAATTTGCTGGCGCTGAACGCGACGATCGAGGCGGCGCGGGCGGGCGACGCCGGGCGCGGCTTTGCGGTGGTGGCGAGCGAGGTGAAGAAGCTGGCGGGTGAGACGGCCCAGGCGACGCAGCGGATCGAGGCGGCGGTGGGCGCGCTGACCAGCGAGGCGCGCGCGATGCTGGGCCGGATCGAACAGGGGGTCGGCAAGGCCCGTTCGGCGCATCAGGGAACCAAGGATATCGAGGGGCTGGTCGACCGGCTGAGCGTGCTGATGCGCGGCCTTTCGGGCAGCAGCGATGTGGTTGCGGGGCGGATCGATTCGATGGTTCGCGTGGTCGATCATGTCGGCGTCGGCCTGGTGGCGTTGTCCGACACGTCGTCGGCGAACGCGACCGGGCTGGAGCGGCTGTCGGAGCGCGTCACCACAGTGAGCGACGAGACCAACGCCTTGTTGCAGATGCTGGCGGAAAGCGGCGAGACGGCCGACACCCCCTATATCCGCTACGCCATGCAGGCGGCGGCGTCGATCAACGCGGCGCTGGAAGCGGAGATCGATACGGGCGCGCTGACGCTCGCGGAATTGATGAGCGAAGACTATGCCGAGGTGCCGGGTTCCAACCCGCCGATCGCCACCCATGTCGCGCTGCCGGTGCTGACCCGCATCATGCGCCCCCATCAGGAGACGGCGCGGGCGCTGCCCGGTCTGTTCGGGGTGAGCTTTACCGACCGCAACTGCTTCAACGCGGTGCCGATGCCCGAGCGCGCGCTGCCGCAGCGCCCTCACGACCCCAAGTGGAACGAGGAATTCGCGCGCACCGGCATGTTCTTCCGCGCGCCCGAATCGGCGGAGCAGGTGCGGATCACCGATCCCTTTCTCCTGAAGGCCTATCGCCGGCGCATGGCCGATGGCGGGGTGATCCTGTTGAAGATGGTCGTCACGCCGATCCGGGTGAAGGACCGGCATTGGGGGGCGCTGCTGTGCGCCTATCAGGATCAGGGCTGATCGCTACCGCAGCAGCGACCAGCCCCGTGAGGAGGGATCAGGCGGGGACGCCGTACAGATCGTGTTCGTCGGCATCCTCGATCACGACCGGCACGATATCGCCGACGGTCAGATGGCCGGCGTCGCGCAGGAAGACCTCGCCATCGATTTCGGGCGCATCGGCCTGGCTGCGACCGTTGGCGCCGCCCTCATCATCCACCGCGTCGATGATGACGGGCAGGGTGCGACCGACCTTGGCGGCGAGCTTGGCCGCGGAGATGGCCGCGGTCTTCTCCATGATGCGGGCGTAGCGTTCTTCCTTCACCGCCTCCGGCACAGGGTCGGGCAGGTCGTTCGCCGCAGCGCCCTCGACCGGTTCGAAGCGGAAGGCGCCGACGCGGTCGAGCTGCGCCTCGTCCAGCCAGTCGAGCAGATACTGGAAATCCTCCTCCGTCTCGCCGGGGAAGCCGACGACGAAGGTGGAACGGATCGCGATATCCGGACAGAGTTCGCGCCACTGGTGGATGCGGCTCAAGACCTTGGCGTCGTTGCCGGGGCGCTTCATGCGGCGCAGCACCGAAGGGGCGGCGTGCTGGAACGGGATGTCGAGATAGGGGAGCACCAGCCCCTCCGCCATCAGCGGGATGACCTGATCGACATGCGGATAGGGATAGACGTAGTGGAGGCGCACCCATGGTGCAATCTTGCCCAGTTCGCGGGCGAGATCGGTCATGTGCGGCACGACCTCCTGCCCCTTCCACATGCGGGGTTCGCGGCGGATGTCGATGCCGTAGGCCGAGGTGTCCTGGCTGATCACCAGCAACTCGCGCGTGCCCGCCTCCATCAGCTTTTCCGCTTCGCGCAGGATCGCGTCGGGGCGGCGGCTGACCAGATCACCCCGGAGCGACGGGATGATGCAGAAGCTGCACCGGTGGTTGCAGCCCTCCGAAATCTTCAGATAGCTGTAATGGCGCGGCGTCAGCTTCAGCCCGGCATCGGGGATCAGGTCGAGATAGGGCGACAGGTTGGCAGGGGCGGCGGCGTGCACCGCCTCCACCACCTGCTCATATTGATGCGCGCCGGTGACGGCGAGGACATCGGGGAAGCGGGTGCGGATCGCCTCCGCTTCCTTGCCCATGCAACCGGTGACGATGACGCGGCCGTTTTCCTTGATCGCCTCGCCGATCGCCTCCAGCGATTCCTCCTTGGCGGAGTCGAGAAAGCCGCAGGTGTTGACCAGCACGACGTCCGCGCCGGCATAGTCGGGCGACATCTGATAGCCGTCGGAGCGGAGCTGCGTCAGGATGCGTTCGCTGTCGACCAGGTTCTTGGGACAGCCGAGCGACACCATGCCGACACGCGGCGGGGAGGGGAGTTTGGTTGCCATGGGATTGGCGCGCACATAAGCGATCCCGGCGGACTTTTCCAGATGCGGCGATCTTGATCGAGGTTTGTCGACTTTGCCCGCGCTGCCGGTCATGACGGGTGGGAAAGGGAATGGCTGCCATGCTCGCGATCGGTTTGATGTCCGGGACCTCGCTCGACGGGGTCGATGCCGCGCTGATCGAAACCGATGGCGAGGCGCAGGTGCGGCCGATCGCGTTCCGGGGCGAGCAATATTCCGACGCGGCGCGCACGCAACTGGCGGAAGCGACGGCGCTGGCATTGACCTTCGACAAGCCGCGATCGAGCCCGCCGGTGGTGGCGGCCGGCGACCTGATCGTGCGTACCCATGTGCTGGCGGTGCAGAAGCTGCTGCGCGATGCCGGGGTGGCCGCAGACGATGTGGGTGTGATCGGCTTTCACGGGCAGACGGTGGCGCATCGACCCGACCGTGGCTGGACATGGCAGATCGGCGACGGCGTGGCGCTGGCGAACGCGACGGGGATCACGACGGTCTGGGATTTCCGTTCGGCCGATGTCACGGCCGGTGGGCAGGGTGCGCCGTTGCTGCCGGTTTATCA
>NZ_CAMLAC010000264.1 GCF_946477935.1 uncultured Sphingomonas sp.
GTCGGCGGTAGGTGGCGAGCGCCTGTCCGACGACCTGGTCCATGTTGTAGTAGCGGTAGGTGGCGAGGCGGCCGACGAAGATCACGTTCGGCTCAGCCAGGGCGAGGGCCTCGTACCGCTTGTAAAGCTGCTGATTTTCGGGCCGGGGGATGGGATAATAGGGATCGCCCTCCGCCGCCGGATATTCGATCGTGATGCTGGTGACCGGTGACTGCTGCCCGGTCAGATGCTTGTACTCGGTGATGCGCGTGTGCGGCACCGCCTCGTCCGGATAGTTGACGACGGCGACCGCCTGATGGCGCTCGACGGGCAGCGTGCGATGTTCGAAGCAAAGCGAGCGATACGGCAGGCGGCCATGGCAATAGCCGAAATATTCGTCGATCGGCCCGGTATAGACCAGCCGGTCGTACGACACCGCCGCTGCCGCCTCGGCAAAGTCGGTGCCCGTTCGCACGGTGATGTTGGGATGATCCAGCATCGCGGCGAACATGGCGCTGTACCCGGCGGCGGGCATCGCCTGGTGCCGGTCGGTGAAGTAGCGGTCGTCGGTGGAAGTGCGGGTGGGCACGCGCGCGGTGACCGACTTGTCGAGCGCGCTCGGGTCCAGTCCCCATTGCTTGCGGGTATAGCCGCGAAAGAAGGTGCGATAGAGTTCCTGCCCGACCGCGGAGACGACCACATCCTCCGACGTGCGCACCTCGGCCACCGGCTCGGCGCGCGCGGCGAGAAAGGCGGCGGCATCCGCATCGGTCTCCAGCCCGGCATCGTAGAGCGCGTTCAGCGTGGTGCGGTTAATCGGCACGGGGACGCGCTTCCCATCGACATCGGCCAGTACACGATGTTCGTAAGCGCGCCACGCCGTGAAGTTCGACAGATAGGCGAACACCTCGTCCGAATTGGTGTGAAAGATGTGCGGGCCGTAGCGGTGGATCAGGATGCCGCTGTCATCGGTCGTGTCATAGGCATTGCCGGCGATGTGGGGACGGCGATCGATGACCAACACCCGCTTGCCGCCGTCCGCGGCCAGTCGTTCGGCCATCACCGCGCCGGCGAAACCGGCACCGACGACCAGATAGTCATAGTGCGGCCGCTCGGCCCGGGCGGCGAGATGCGCCCTCGCCGCCGTCGCCTCGTCGATCGCCGCCATCATGTCGGCGGCGGTCGCGTCCCAGGACGTAGCGGCCAGAACGGTATCGGCGGCATCGCGCCAGCCGCGATCCCGGCCGCGGACGAGCGCCAGCGCCTCCTCGCACGCCTGGACGAAGCGCGCGCCGCGGCCGGCGATCTTGACCGCGTCCAGCGTGCCATAGTGCCGCGCGACATCGACGATCGGGGTGGAGACGACCGGCCGGCCGGCGGCAAGATATTCGGGGGTCTTGGTCGGGCTGATGAAGCGGGTGGCTTCGTTCAGCGCGAACGGCATCAGCGTCACGTCCCACCGGGCGATGGTGGCAGGCAGCTCGTCATAGCTGCGCTGTCCGGGATAGAGGATGTTGGCACGCCGAGGCAGGTCGGCAGGATCGATCTTCACGACCGGCCCGACCATCTCGATCGTCCAGTCGGGGCGGGCATCGGCCAGTTCGGCGAGCAGGTCGAGGTCCATGCGCTCGTCCAGCACGCCGTAGAAGCCGAAGCGCGGGGCGGGCTCCCGCCCCGGTTCCCTATCGCGCGCGGCGGCGAAATGGGCGACATCGACGCTGGAGGGGAAGGGGCGCACGTCCGGGTGACGCTCGCGCTTGGCTTCGTACAAGCTGTATCCGCCGGTGAAGACCAGATCGGCAGCGGCGAGCAGCTCGGTTTCCAGCGCAAGCAGTTCGGGCGGCGCGAAGCGGAAGGCGGACAGTTCGTCCATGCAGTCATACACGGTGCAGGCCGAGGCGACATGGCGCGAAAAGCCGAGCATCATCGGCGTGTAGTACCAGCGCACCGCCACTGCGCCTTCCAGCGCCAGGAAATCATCGAGCAGGCGGCGCAGTGCCGCGTCCGCGTCTCCGGCGGACAGGCCGTGCGGCAGATGCGGGGTCACGACGTGAATCGCCCCCGCGGCGCGCAACGCCAGGCGGGGGGCGTCCGCATCGCCGATCACTGGCTCCTCCCACACCACCACCCGGTGGGTGGCGGCAAAGCGCGTCATCAGATGCTGGGGCCGCTGGAACACGAAGTCCCAGCGCAAGTGGCAGAAGCACAGCAACAGCGGCGACACGCCGCCGGCGGGAAGGCCACCCATGGGCATGTCGTCGGCGACAGGCGGTACGCGCAAATCTTTATCTCCTGGGCCCCCGCCCGTTCCGGGCGTAGCGCGTCCCGCGGCGACAAACGCTAACCAATATCAACAACTTGCCCGTTGGCCCTGCGGTCCGGCGCTGGCACAGCAACAACATGTCGAAAAATCGCCTGTCATGGATCGCCGTGGCCCCGGACGCGCCCTACTTCATCGACGGGGACGGCGCGGACTGGACCCCGATCGGGCAGAACGACGCGATAAGCTGGCCCGAACTCGCAGCCTTGTTCCGGCGTCGCGACCTGCCCGCGGTGGAGGCGCATCTGCGCTGGCTGGTCGAACACGGGGTCACCTGCCTGCGGTTGATGATCGAATATGCGCAGGTGCGGCATCGCTACTTCGAGCGGCCGGCCGGCACCACGGTGCCCGCCATGGTGCGGTTGTGGGACGATCTGTTCGCGATGTGCGAGCGGGTGGGGATGCGCATCCTGCTGACCCCGGTGGATACCTTCTGGATGTGGCTGCACTGGCGGCATCATCCGTGGAATGCGGCGCATGGCGGGCCGCTGGATCACCCGTCGCGCCTGTTGCTGTGCGGCGAGACGCGCGCTGCGATCAAGGCGCGGCTGTCGTTCATCATCGGGCGCTGGGGCGGGTCGGGCGCGCTGTTCGCCTGGGACCTGTGGAACGAGATCCATCCCGCGCAGGCGGAGGGCAGGGTGGATGGCTTCGCAGCGTTCATCGCCGATCTGTCGCAGCATGTCCGTGGAATGGAACAGCGGCTGTATGGCCGCTCGCACCCGCAAACCGTGTCGCTGTTCGGACCTGAATGGTGGACCCGGCCCGACCTGCCGATCGCCGAGCCGATCTTTCGCCACCCCGATCTCGATTTCGCGTCGATCCACATCTATCGCCACGGCGCGATCGACGACCCGCGCGATACCGTCGCGCCCGCCTTGGCGATGGGTGAGGTGGTGCAGCAATGCCTGGTGGAGATCGTCGACAGTCGGCCCTTCCTGGATACCGAACATGGGCCGATCCACCGTTTCAAGGACAAGCACCAGACGCTGCCCGAGCCGTTCGATGACGAATATTTCCGGCACATGAGCTGGGCGCATCTGGCGGCTGGCGGTGCGGGGGGCGGAATGCGCTGGCCCAACCGGCATCCCCATGTGCTGACGCCGGGGATGCGCCGGGCACAGCGGGCGATGGCGGATTTCCTGCCGCTGATCGGGTGGCGGACCATGCGGCGGGCGCCGCTGGCGATCGCGGCGCGGGGCTATCGGGGTTTTGCGTGCGGCGACGCGGATCAGGCGGTGGCGTGGATCGTCCGGCGGCGCGCCTTGTTGCCGGACGGACGCGTGGACCGGGCGCCGGGCAAGCCGGTGAAGGTCGAACTGGCGATGTCGGATGGCCGTTACCGGGTGATGCACTGGGACACCGATGCCGGCCGATTGATCGCGAATGCGGAGCATGTTGCGGCAGACGGCCTGCTCCGCTTCACGGCGGAGGAGGTCTGCGGCGACCGTGCCTTTGCGGTGCGCAGGCTCGATTGAGGCCGGGCCTGCCGCCGAGGGAGGCGGCAGGACCGATCCGTCACATGCCGCCGGCGCCCTGTTGCATCCGCTCGGCTTGGGCGAGATGTTGGCGGACGATCGGCACCGCCTTCCTGGCGGTTGCCCGCAGTGGCGCCTGATCGCCGCCAGTGCCGTAGCTCTGGTGCAGATCGAGCGCGGCGCGGTGCGCCGGCACCTGCTGCGCCAGGTACAGCCGGTCGAAATCGGCGGCCGACGCCAGCTGCAGTTCGTTGATCGAGGCGGTGGCACCCGGATCGAGGGCGGGCACCGGCGGCGTCAGTCCCGCCTTGGACGCGGCGGCCAGCGTCGCGGCGGTGGTCTTTTGATGATGCTTGATCAGCATGTCGGCGTAACCGCGGATCGCCGGGTTTTGGGACTTTTCGAGCGCGACCTGACTGGAATTGATCTCATACAGGTCGCTGCGCCCGGCGGCGGTCACATAGGGGTCGGCCTGCACCTTGGCCTCGGCGGGCGGCGGCGGGGGCGGCGTCTGCGCGGTCGCGGTGACGGCAGTGCCGGCAAGCAGCAGCGCGATCGAAACAGGCATGTATCTGGTCATATGCAAAACCTTTGAAGCGTTCTGGGACGAGGCGAACGTGCGCCTCAACCGATCTGCTGGGCCTGTGCGCCGCTGTCGGGG
>NZ_CAMLAC010000265.1 GCF_946477935.1 uncultured Sphingomonas sp.
ACCGTCGATACCGCCCATCCTCGGCCGCGATCAGCACATCATGCGGCCCGTCCTCGACGATCCGTCCCCGATCGAACACCAGGATCCGGTCCAGCGCCCGAACCGTCGACAACCGGTGCGCGATCACGATTGCCGTCCGCCCCACCATGAGCCGCTCCATCGCCTGCTGGATCGCCGCCTCGCTTTCCGAATCCAGGCTCGACGTCGCCTCGTCCAACACCAGGATCGGCGCATCCGCCAGGAACGCCCGCGCGATCGCCACCCGCTGCCGCTCGCCCCCGGACAGCTTCACGCCGCGCTCGCCCACCGGCGTCCGGTACCCCCTGGGCAGCCGCATGATGAAATCGTGCGCATTCGCCAGCCGCGCCGCCTCCTCGATCTCCGCCATGCTCGCCTCCGGCCGCCCGTACCCGATATTCTCGGCCAGCGTCCGGTGGAACAGCACCGGCTCCTGCGGCACGATCGCGACCTGACGCCGCAGCGACGCCTGCGTGGCATGCGCGATGTCCTGCCCGTCGATCGTCACACGCCCGGCATCGACATCGTACAGCCGCTGGATCAGCTTGACGAAACTGGTCTTCCCCGATCCCGACGGCCCCACCAGCCCGATGCGCTGCCCGGCCGGGATCGCCACGTCCAGCGCCGCGTACAGCGCCGTATCCTGCCCGGCATAACGGAACGTCACCCCCTCGAACCGGATCGCCCCGTCCACCACACGGATATCACGCGCACCGGCGCGATCAGCCACGCCGACCGGCTCCGCGTGAAGCTGCACCAGCTCCTCCATCTCGTTCACCGACCGCTGGAGCTGGTGGATATGCTGCCCGATGTCACGCAGATAGCCGTTCAGCACCAGATAGCTGGTCAGCACATAGGCGACGTCGCCCGCGCTTGCCTGCCCCCGCATCCACAGCCATAGGGCCACCCCCGTCACCGCGACGCGGATCACCCACAGCAGCGCCAACTGCCCCGATCCCGCCCAGGTGAACGCCATCCAGGTCCGCCGCGTGCGCCTGCGCCATTTGGCGACGGTCTGCGCCAGCCGCGCTTCCTCGCGCGCCTCGCCGCCAAAGGCCTTGACCACCGCATTGGTGCCGATCGCGTCCGCCAGCACGCCGCCGATCCGCGTATCCCACTGGTTCGACAGCCGCGCGATCGGCGCCAGCACCCGCGTCGCCAACCCGATGGTCAGCGCGACATAGGCGACCGCACCGATCCCCATCACCATGCCCAGCACCGGCCAGTGCAGCCCCAGCAACACCACCGTCCCCGCCAAAACCGTCAGCGAGGGGAGCAACGACAGCAGCAGCACGTCGTTCAGCGTATCCAGCGCCCACATGCCGCGCGTGATCCGCCGCACCGTCGATCCGGAAAAGGCATTGGCATGCCAGTCGCTCGACAGCCGCTGGACGCGCGCAAACGCTTCCACCGTCACGTCGCGCATCATGTTCAGCGTCAGCGGCGTGATCGCCCACCAGCCCAGATGCCGGAACACCACCATCGCCCCGCCAAGCGCCACGATCGCCCCGAACGCCGACAGCGCCGCGCCCTGTGCGCCCTGCCCCACCGCATCGATCATCCGCCCGGCATAAAGCGGCACGAACACCTCGGTCAGCGTGCCCAGCATCATCGCCAGCGCACACCCCGCCGCCAGCGCGGGCGCCCGCCGCCACAGCGCAAAGGTAAAACCCAGCACGCGGCGCAGCACGGACGCGCGCGGAAACAGATCATCGTCTTCGTCGGTCATGATGATTCCGCGCGCGTTCGCACGGTCCTCGGATCAATAGAACAGGATGGCGGTCCGATGGCGAACCGCAGGCGTCAGGGTTGCGCGACGCACCCGCCGCGTCGAACGCCGGGCGTGGACGAATACGGAATCATCATCGTCGCCCTCCTTTGCGCTGGACTGAGTCGTACGCGGGTTTAGCAGATCGCCGCCACCCCGCCTAGAACCAGGCCCGCACCCCCAGGGCCAGCGCAACGCCGCCCGTCCCGCCGCCATCGCGGCGCGCATAACGCGCCGTCGCGCCGTATCGGCGCTCCCACGACACACCCACGTAAGGCGCGAACTCGCGCGCGATCTCGTAGCGCAGGCGCAATCCGGCCTCCGCGCTCGACAGCCCGGCACCGATGCGGCTGCCGGGCACATCCTGCGCCGCCAGGTTGAACTCCACCCGCGGCTGCGCGATCAGCCGCTGCGTGATCCGCTGGTCATACCACGCCTCCGCCCGCGCCAGCACATCACCGCGATCCGACAGGAACAGCGCCCCCTCGACATCGAACCAATAAGGCGCCAGCCCCTCGACGCCCAGCACCGCATAGGTCCGCCGCGCCCCCGCGCCCACATCCTGCCGCACGCCGGCCTGCAGGTTCCAATAGGGATCGACCGCGCGCGCATACAACGCCTGCACCTCGGCCGCCGCGATCCGCCGGCCAAAGTCTCCCTCGCCCTCGCTCTTCACCACCAACCGGTGGATGTCCCCGCCGAACCAGCCCTCGCCGTCCCAGCGATAGCCGTCGCGGCCATCCTTCACCTGCGCCTCGGCGATGTTCAGGATCACCTGATGCATCGCCATGCCGCCATGCTCGCGCCGCATCCGCCGATCGGCCGCGGCCATCGCGACGGGATCGTAAAAGGCATCCGCCGCACGTGTGGTGGGTGCAGGCGGTGGCGGCGTGTTGCCGACCGGCCGTTCGTCGGCGTCGGGCATGCCATGCTGCATCGACGGCATGGCTGACGGTGCGGCCTTGCAATGTCCCATTGCCGCATGTTCCGGCGCGCAGGTGGGGGCGGGTGGCGCCGGTGCCGGTGCCGGTGCCGGTGCCGCCGGCTTGCAATGCCCCATCGCCGCATGTTCCGGCGGGCAATCCTGCGGCACGCCGACCATCAGCAGGCCCAGCAACACCACGCTCACGCCCCGGCCTCCGCTGGCGTGTCATCCCGCACCGTCACCACCTGCATCATGCCCGCATGCATGTGGTACAGCAGGTGGCAGTGGAACGCCCAGTCGCCCACCGCATCGGCGGTCAGGTCGAAGGTCACGGTGCCGCCCGGCGCGACGTTCACCGTATGCTTGCGCGGAGCATGGTCGCCATGCCCCGTCACCAGCTCGAAGAAATGGCCGTGCAGATGGATCGGGTGCGCCATCATCGTGTCGTTGACCAGCGTCACGCGCACCCGCTCGCCATGCCGGAACGGGATCGGCGCCTTCACTTCGTTCAGCTTCACCCCATCGAACGCCCACATATAGCGTTCCATGTTCCCCGTCAGGTGGATGCGCAGTGCACGCGACGGCACCCGCACATCCGGATTGCGCGCCAGCGCCACCAGGTCACGATAGACCAGCACCCGGTGCCCGACATCCGCCAGCCCCTGCGGCGGCTCGCCCGTGCGATCCATCGGCATCGGCGCCACCGTCTGCACGGTGGGCGTGCGCGGCAGCTCGGGCGCGTTGGAAAAGTCACGCATGGCGTGCGACATCGCGGGCGCGTCTGCCGAGCAATGCCCCATCGCGGCATGTTCGGGCGCGCAAGCGGCGGCGCTCCCGTGATGCGGGCCCATCCCCATGTCCTTCATCGTCGCCAGCGGCCGCCGGCGCAGCACCGGCACCGCCGCCGCCATGCCTAGTCGCGGTGCCAGCGTCGCCCGCGCCATGCCAGAGCGGTCCCACGCCTCCGCCACCAGCGTATAGGCCGCGTCCACATCCGGCTCGACGATCACGTCATAGGTTTCCGCGACCGCGATCTGGAACTCGTCCACCGCCACCGGCCGCACATCCTGCCCGTCCGCCTGGACGATCGTCAGCTTCAGGCCCGGAATGCGCACGTTGAAGATCGTCATCGCGCTGGCGTTCACGATGCGCAGCCGCACGCGTTCGCCGGGCGAAAACAGCGCGGTCCAGTTGTCCGCTGGCCCATGTCCGTTGACCAGATAGGTGTAGGTCGATCCCGTCACGTCGGAGACGTCGCTGGGGTCCATGCGCATGCCGCCCCACATCCACCGCTCGCCCGCCGACTGGTCCCGCCCCGCGATCAGCCCCGCCAGCGTCTGCTTCTGATAATTGAAATACCCCCCTTGCGCCTTCAGCTTGGTGAAGATCGCGTGCGGATGCATCGCGCTGTGGTCGGACAACACGACCACATGCTCCCGGTCGAAGGCGACCGGGTCTGCCCCTTCGGGGTCGATCACGATCGGGCCGTACAGCCCCATCTGCTCCTGCAACCCCGAATGGCTGTGGTACCAGTATGTCCCCGCCTGAATGACGGGGAATTCGTAGGTGAAGCGGGTACGCGCCGGAATGCCCGGAAAGCTGATCCCCGGCACCCCGTCCATCTGGAACGGCACCAGCAGCCCGTGCCAGTGCAGCGACGTTTCCTCGTTCAGCCGGTTGTCCACGGTCAGCCGTGCCGTCTGCCCCTGCCGC
>NZ_CAMLAC010000266.1 GCF_946477935.1 uncultured Sphingomonas sp.
CGCCTCCTTGTCCCAGAAGGCGGGCAGGAAGTTGAACAGGTTGCGCGAGAACAGCGCGGAGGCGTCCGCCGCCAGCCGCCGCGACAACGCCGGATAGCCGATGATCGACACCCCGTGGCGCACCACCACCTCGCCGGCGACCGCGCCCTCGACATTGCCGCCCTGCTCCACCGCCAGATCGACGATCACCGATCCGGGCCGCATGCTCGCCACCTGCGCGTCGGTCACCAGCCGGGGCGCCGGGCGCCCGGGGATCAGCGCGGTGGTGATCACCACGTCCTGCTTGGCGATGTGGCCGGACACCAGCTCGGCCTGCGCCGCCTGATATTCCGGGCTCATCTCGCCGGCATAGCCGCCCGTACCCTCGCCCTCGATCCCCGCCACCTGCTCGACGAAGATCGGCTTGGCCCCCAGCGACTGGATCTGTTCGCGCGTCGCGGCACGCACGTCGGTGGCCGATACCTGCGCGCCCAGCCGCCGCGCGGTGGCGATCGCCTGCAGCCCCGCTACGCCCACGCCCATCACGAACACCCGCGCCGCCGCCACCGTGCCCGCCGCGGTCATCATCATCGGAAAGGCATGGCCATAGGCATTCGCTGCCTCCAGCACCGCCTTGTAGCCGGCCAGGTTGGACTGCGACGACAGGATATCCATCGACTGCGCGCGCGTGATGCGCGGCATGAACTCCATCGCCAACGCCTCCAGCCCGGCTGCGGCATAGCCGTCCACCCGAGCCCGCGCGCCAAAAGGATCATGCGCCGCCACGATCCAGGCGCCGGGCGCCGCCCCGGCCAGCAGCGCCGGATCAGGCCCCTGCACCCCCAGCACGACATCCGCGCCGGCCACGACGGCCGATGCCTCGCCAATCTCCGCCCCGGCTTCTGTATAGGCGGCATCGGCCAGCGTGGCGCCTGCGCCCGCGCCAGCCTCCACGGCCACGCGCGCGCCCAGCGCCACCAGCTTCTTTACCGTCTCGGGCGTCGCGGCCACGCGGGTTTCGCCGTCGGCACGCTCGCGCAGCACCGCGATCTTCGGGGAGCCCCCGGCGGGGGCGGCCATCAGGAGATCAGCCAGATCACGAGCGCGACCAGAATCGCCACGCCGATCGAAGCCCATTTCAACAGGCCGATCATCGCATGATAGGTCCCGACGTGCGCCTTCATGTCTCCGTTGCCGGCCATGGCCTCTTCCCGTTATTTTATGTCGTCGGGGGTCAGCTTACCCAGACCGCCGCCGCGCCTCAAGGCCCGGCACGCGTCCGCACCATATGCCCGCAAGTGTTTTTTAAGGGTGGACTGTCCCGATTTAAGGCGGTTTTAAAGGCTGACGCCTAGTTCAAGGCTCCACCAACAGGATTCGGGACCGATCATGACGCGCAACGGACAGCGCCTGCTACTCCTGATCGACGACGAGCCGGCCCAGCGCCGGCTGGTGGCGGCCCTTGCCCAGCGCCGCGGATGGCGTGCGATCTTTGCGGCCGATGCCGACATGGCGCTGGCCACGCTCGGCACGCAGGAAGGGATGCAGCTCGACGCGATCCTGATGGACTGGTCGGACGAGGCCGACGCGGCGCCCTTCATCACCGAACTGCGCCGGCACCGCCCGACGCTGCCGATCCTGATGCTGACCGCCAACGGTTCGGTCACGCAGGCCGTCGATGCGATGCGCGCCGGCGCCACCGACTTCCTGGTCAAGCCGCTTGCCCCCGAACGGTTGCTCGCCGCCCTCGACGCGGCGGTTGCCGCGACCACCGGGGGCGAGTTGCGTCCGCTGACCGAAAAAATCCCGGCGCTGCTCGCCTTTGACGAGATCGTCGGCGCCGCGCCCGAATTCCGCGCCGCGCTCGCCATCGCGGCCAAGGCGGCCCGCGCCCGCGTCCCCGTCCTGCTCGAAGGGGAAAGCGGCGTCGGCAAGGCGGTGGTGGCAGAGGCGGTGCATGCCGCCAGCCCGCGCGCGAACACGCCGATGATCACCGTCGATTGTGGCGCCATTTCCGCCAATCTGGTGGAAAGCGAGCTGTTCGGGCATGAGGAGGGCGCATTCACCGGCGCCTTCTCCCGCAAGATCGGCAAGTTCATCGACGCCGATGGCGGCACGCTGTTCCTGGACGATATCGCCGAAATGCCGCTGGAGGCGCAGGCGCGGCTGATGCACTTCCTGCAAACCGGGGAGGTGCATGCCATGGGCGGTCGCCACCCCCGCATCGTCGATGTCCGGGTCATCGCCGCGGCCGACGCGCGCCTGCTCGATGCGGTGGAGGCCTCCCGCTTCCGCGAGGATCTTTATTACCGCTTGAATGCCGTGCAGGTCACCATTCCGCCGCTGCGCGACCGGGTGGACGATATTCCGGCGCTGACCCGCCATCTGCTGGCGCGGATCGCCCAGCAACCCGGTCTGCCCGCACTCGGCATCACCGACGACGCGCTGGCGCTGCTCGCGCGCTACGACTGGCCGGGCAATGTCCGCCAGTTGCAGAACGCGTTGTTCCGGGCCGCGGTGGTGTGCGAGGGCGACGTGCTGACCCGTGCCGACTTCCCGCAGATCGCCAGCCTGGGCGAACGTCGCCCGGCCGCGCCCCAGTCGGGCGCGACCAGCGGCGGCATCAGCCTGTTTCATCCCGACGGCAATCTGCGCCCGCTGGACGAGATCGAGGCCGATGTCATCCGCCTCGCCATCGGTCACTATCGCGGCCGCATGACCGAGGTCGCCCGCCGCCTCGGCATCGGCCGCTCCACCCTTTATCGCAAGCTCGGCGAACTCGGCATCGACCACGCCGCCTGAGCGTTCCGCCTCACCACAGGATGCCGTGGACCGGCTTCATCGGCTCGGGCGCTTCCTCGCCGATGGACTGCAGCAGATCGATCTCGATCGTGCGGCACATCGCGGTCAGCGGCAGGTCGTGGACGGTATCCGCGAACGGATCGACCAGATCGTCACCAATCTGCAGCGTCGCCAGGAACATCAGGCCCGCGATCGTCGACCCGATCGGCGTGGCGAAGCCCAGCGTCTCGACCAGCCCGATCGGCAGCAGCACGCAAAACAGCCGCGTGAAAAAAGTCGGCATGAACCGGTACTGGTTGGGCAACGGCGTGTTCTTCAACCGCTCCATGCCGCCTTGCGCATTGGCGATGTCGACCAGCACGGCCTCCATCTGGGTCTGCTGGATGGTATCGATCCAGCCCTTGGCCTGCGCATCGGCGATGCGGCGGCCGGTGCCGTCCAGCAGGCCGTTGGCGGTGTTGACCCGCGCCAGCGCCGGCTCGGCCTCGCCCTGCGACAGGAATTTCAGCACGGCCTCGTCCACCGGCTGCCGGCGCAACTGGCAGCGCAGCGCGTTGACATAGGCGATCTGGCGCATGACGATCGACCGCTTCAGGTCGATCGCGTCGGGATCGGGCATGAAGTTGCGGGTGGACCGCGCGATGTTGCGCGATGCGTTGATCATCAGGCCCCACAGCCCCCGGCCTTCCCACCACCGCGCATAGGCGGAGTTGGTGCGGAAGCCCAGGAACAGCGCCAGTGCCGAGCCGAACAGGGTCAGCGGCAGCGACGGCGCCTTGATCGGCATCAGATAATAGGCGGCGGTGACGATCACGTCCCAGACGAACAGGCCGAGCAGCGGGCGCCAGACTTCGGTAATGATGACGCGTACGCGTGGAACGGCATCGACGATCAAGGGCGATTTCCTTTCGTTGAAGCCGGGGCAACGCACGCCACCCCGAATTGATGCATGTTATCGGTGATTTATCCGACGAGCGCCTGATCGCGCAAACCGCGCCAGATTCGCAAGGCCTGAACCGTGTCGGCCACGTCGTGCACCCGGATCAGTTGCGCGCCAAGCTCGACGCCCTTCAGCGCCATCGCGATGCTGCCACCAAGCCGCTCGGCCACCGGCGCCTCGTTCGACAGTGCGCCGATCATCCGCTTGCGGCTTGCCCCCAGCATGATCGGACAGCCCAGTCCGTGCAGCATCGCCAGTCCGTTCACCAGCGCCAGGTTTTCGGCGAGCGACTTGCCGAAGCCGATACCGGGATCGACCAGGATGCGCGCGCGATCGACCCCCGCCGCCACGACGGCGGTGATCCGCGCTTCCAGCCAGTCGAACACCTCGCACACCACGTCACGGTATCCGGTGCGGCCATGCCCGCCCTTTTCCGGGTCGGGCGAGTGCATCAGGATGACGGGCGCACCGCTGTTCGCCACCACCTCCAGCGCACGGTCGTCCCACAACAGCGCCGACACGTCGTTGACGATCCCCGCCCCTGCCGCGAGTGCGGCCTCCATCACCCCGGCCTTGCGCGTGTCGATCGACACCAGCGTGCCCGCCCGCGCCAGCCGCTCCACCACCGGCACGACGCGCTGGATCTCGTCACCTTCCCACAC